>NZ_JBLYPK010000003.1:0-442849 GCF_051861585.1 Stenotrophomonas sp. ATs4
GACGGCCCATCCACGCGTGGCGTGGATCTACTGACGGCTATCCACGCGTGGCGTGGATCTACTGACGGCTATCCACGCGTGGCGTGGATCTACTGGCGGCCCATCCACGCATGGCGTGGATCTACTGACGGCTATCCACGCGTGGCGTGGATCTACTGTGGCGAGCGGAGGAAAGTAGATCCACGCCATGCGTGGATGCTCTTCGCCTCCGCCCCTTTTTCTGTCAGGCCTGCGAGGCGTCTTCCACCGGGCCGAGCTCGTGCAGCACGGCGGTGGCGTAGCAGCCCGGCGGCAGCGCGAACGACAGTTCCAGCACGTCGTCGGCCAGCCACTGGTGCTGCAGCAGCGCCGGTCGCAGCCGTAGCGAACGGCGTTCCTGCTTCAGGCGCGCGTCTTCCAGGCCCGCGCGCAAGGCCTTGGATTCGTCGTCATCCAGCGCGGCCAGCTCCAGCGCGCGCGCGGCATCGGCACTGCGCAGCTCGCCTTCACCCCACAGGGGTGCGCTGGGGTGGATGTCGAAACGCGCCAGGCGCTCGGCCAGCACATCGGTGTACGGCTCAGGGCCGAACACGCTGCGACTGCCATCGAGCATCCACACTTCACCGCCCAGCGGCTGATCCCAGTTGCCCTGCTCCACACGTGCGGCCAGCACGCGGTTGAACAGCGCCGAACGGGCGGCCGACAACAGCAGCGAACGCTGGTCCTTGCGCATGCGACGGCCACCGAACATTGCAAGCGCCGCCGGCACGTTGCCACCGTCACGGCCGAAACGCTGCTCGCCGAACCAGTTCGGCAGGCCCCGCTCGGCGATCTGCTGCAGGCGCTCGCTGATCGCTGCAGCATCACCCTGCACCTCGCGCAGTACCAGCTTGAAGCGGTTGCCGGCCAGCGCACCACGCTGCAGCTTGCGGTTGTGCCAGGTGGATTCGATCACTTCGATTTCATCACTGGCCAGCGTGGCCAGGTCAGGTGCAATGCGCTTGGGCAGGTGCACGCTGAAGCGCTGGGTGGTGACCGCATTCCGATCTTTCATGCCGGCATAGCTCACAGCCATCTCCGGCAGGCCGGCCCACGTGGCCAGCACTTTGGCCACGTGAACGGTGTTGGCACCACGCTTGCGGATGTGCAGCAGCAGGTGTTCGCCTTCGCCGGTGGCCTCGAAGGCCGGCAGCTCGTCAACCTGGAAATCTTCCGGCGTGGTGCGGATGCGTGCCTTCAGCAACGGCGCACCAAACGCGAGCGGCAGCGGAATCATGCGGCCACCAGCAGCACCACCGCCTGCGCGGCGATACCTTCGCCACGCCCGGTGAAGCCCAGCTTCTCCGAGGTAGTCGCCTTGACGCTGACCGCGTCCAGCGGCAGCTGCAGCAGCTCGCCGATGCGCGCGCGCATGGCCGATGCGTGCGGGCCGACCTTGGGCCGTTCGCAGATCACGGTGATGTCGGTGTTGCCGACACGCCAGCCGCGCTCGCGCAGCAGGCTGTCGCAGTGGCGTACGAAATCACTGCTGTCGGCGCCCTTCCAGCGGTCGTCACTTGGCGGAAAATGCTGGCCGATGTCACCCAGCGCCAACGCGCCGAGCATCGCATCGCACAGCGCGTGCAGGATCACGTCGCCATCGCTGTGCGCGAGCACGCCGCAGCTGTGCGGCACATTCACTCCGCCGAGCATGATGTGGTCGCCTTCACCGAAGGCATGGACGTCGTAGCCCTGGCCGATGCGGACGGGCGGGAACGGTGCGGTGCTCATGGATACAACCCTTGCAGCAGGGCCGCGCGGGCGGTCAGCCGGCGCGGCGGGAAAGTACGAATTCAAACCGGTCCAGATCGGCCGGGGTGGTGACCTTGAAGTTGTCCTCGCTGCCTTCCACCAGCAGCGGACGCTGGCCCTGGCGCTCCATGGCCATGGCCTCGTCGGTGACTTCAACGCCGGCAGCGGCGGCTTCGGTCAGCGCGCGGCTGAGCTGGTGGCGACGGAACAACTGCGGCGTCAGTGCGCGCCACAGGCGCTCGCGTGGCTCGGTGCCATCGATGCCACCATCGTCGCCAGCGCGCTTGAGGGTGTCACGCACCGGTGCGGCGAGAATCGCGCCGACCGGGTCGGTACGACCGACTTCAAGCAGGCGACCGAGATCGGCCGGCGACAGGTTGGGGCGCGCTGCGTCGTGGACCAGTACGAACTCGTCGGCGCGCACCGTCTCCGGCAGCGCCTGCAGCCCGGCCAGCACCGAGGCCGCACGGGTCGCGCCACCGATGCAGGTCAGCACCGGCTTGCCGGCCCATTCGCTCCAGCCCGGCCAGTCGGCATCGTCCTGGCCGATCACCACCATCGCCCCGGCCACGGCCGGATGTGCCATCAGTGCATCCAGGGTGTGGGCGAGCAGGATCTGCCCTCCCGCCTGCAGGTACTGCTTGGGCAGCGGCGCGCCGAAACGGGCGCCACGACCGGCGGCCGGAACCACCACCCAGATCGCTGCGCTCATGGCACGTCCGCCGGGTGTTCGCCCACCTGCGCGCTGACGCCAGCGGCGGGCTGCACCGGGTGGACCGGTGCATCCTCGACCACGCGGTAGAACTTCTCGCCAGGCTTGATCATGCCCAGCTCGCTGCGCGCGCGCTCCTCGATGGCGGACTGGCCTTCCTTGAGGTCCTTCACTTCGGCAGCCAACGCATCATTGCGCTGCTGCAGGCCCTCATTGTCGCGCTCCTGGTTGGTGACCTGGGCCTCGAGCATCATGACTTCACCCGAATTTCCCGGACCAAACCAGAAGCGATACTGCAGCCAGCCCAGCAACAGGGCCAGCACCAGCAGCATCCAGCGCCAGTCGCGCATCGGATCAGCGCTTCAGCGAAACGAACGCGTCACGACCGGCGTAACGCGCGCCGGCACCGAGAGCTTCTTCGATGCGCAGCAACTGGTTGTACTTGGCCACGCGATCGCTGCGGCACAGCGAGCCGGTCTTGATCTGGGTGGCGGTGGTGGCCACCGAGATATCGGCGATGGTGGTGTCTTCGGTTTCGCCCGAGCGGTGCGAGACCACCGCGGCGTAGCCGGCACGGTCGGCCATGGCGATCGCTTCCAGGGTCTCGCTGAGCGTGCCGATCTGGTTGACCTTGATCAGGATCGCGTTGGCGGTGCCCGAATCGATGCCTTCCTGGAAGATCTTCGGGTTGGTCACGAACAGGTCGTCACCCACCAGCTGGACCTTCTTGCCGATGCGGTCGGTCAGCAGCTTCCAGCCGGCCCAATCGTTCTCGGCCAGGCCATCTTCAATCGTGATGATCGGGTACTGCGCGGCCCAGTCGGCGAGGAAGTCGACGAACTGCTCGGAGGTCAGGCGCTTGTTCTCGCCGACCAGGTTGTACTTGCCGTTCTCGAAGAACTCGCTGGAGGCCACGTCCAGGCCCAGCAGCACGTCTTCACCGGCGGTGTAGCCGGCCTTGCCGATGGCTTCGAGGATGGTGTCCAGTGCTTCGACGTTGCTGCGGAAGTCCGGCGCGAAGCCGCCCTCATCGCCCACGGCGGTGCTCAGGCCGTGGCCCTTCAGCACCGACTTCAGCGAATGGAAGATTTCGGTACCGGCACGCAGCGCTTCGGAGAACGAGGTGAAGCCGACCGGCAGCACCATGAACTCCTGGAAGTCGACGTTGTTGTCGGCATGTGCGCCGCCGTTGATGATGTTCATCATCGGCACCGGCAGTGACGGGGTCACGCCGGTCTTGGCGGCCAGGTACTGCCACAGCGCCTGCTTGTTCGATGCAGCGGCAGCATGCGCGGCGGCCATCGAAACACCCAGCAGCGCGTTGGCGCCCAGGCGGCCCTTGTTCTCGGTGCCATCGAGGTCGATCAGGCGACGGTCGAGGCCTTCCTGGTCGGAGGCTTCAACGCCTTTCAGGGCGTTGGCGATGGTGGTGTTGACGTTCTCGACCGCCTTGCGCACGCCCTTGCCCAGATAACGGGTCTTGTCGCCGTCGCGCAGCTCCACCGCTTCCTTGGTGCCGGTGGAGGCACCGGAGGGAACGGCGGCGCGACCGAACGAACCGTCCTCCAGGGTGACTTCGGCTTCCAGCGTGGGATTGCCACGGCTGTCGAGGATTTCACGGGCATGGATGCTGCGGATCGTACTCATGGTCGGGCCGGTTACCTGTATGGAGAGGGGGCGACAAAAACGAATGCCGCGTGATTATCCCCGGCTACCCGCCGCTTGCCAAATGGCATGGGCGGCTTCAGCCCCAGCTGGACCCGATCACGATCAGCACCAGCGACACCAGCATCACCAGCAGCGCACCGGCAATCCCCGCCCAGATCGGCCCGCGCTGCCGCCGCCAGGCCAGCACCATCGCCACCAGGCTGCCCACGAAGGACAGCGCCATGGTGACCAGCGCGCCCAGCACCCACCACTGCATGGCCTGCACGCCGTTGTCGCCGTCCCCCGGCGGACGGAAGCTGGCGGCAAAGGCCACGACAGCGATCAACAGGCTGCTCCAGGCAAGCACCGACAATCCCAGGGCGACCAGGCCCCATGGCCAGCCTCGTGGCGATGGCGTCGCATTCATCAGAGCAGATCGTGCAGCAGCACGCCGAGCCACAGCGACAGCAGGACCATCGCCAATGCCGCGGTCGCCCTGCCCCGGTTCAGGTGCCAACCCAGCACCGCTGCAACGATACCCGTGGAAACAGTGACCAGTTCGGCCACGGCAAGGGCGATGACATAGGGCCTCAGGTTGACGCCCGCGCCATCACCGGGCGGGCGCATGGCTGCCCCCACCAGCATGAAGATGAAGAAGGCACCGGACAGCGACAGCAGCGCCAGGCCGAGCGCAATCAGGCCCCACGGCCACTGTTTCCAGTGCCGGCGACGACGCTGGGTTGCCAGCGCCGCCCACGGGTCACGACTCACGCGAAGCGCGAGAAGCCGTGCTTCTTGGTCACCGCATCGAGCTCCATCAGGGTCTCGAGCAACGCTTCCATCTGGTCCAGCGGCCACGCGTTGGGGCCATCGGACAGCGCCTTGGACGGGTCCGGATGGGTCTCGGCAAACAGGCCGGAGATGCCCACCGCCACCGCGGCACGCGCCAGCACCGGCACGTGTTCGCGCTGGCCACCGGAACTGGTGCCCTGCCCGCCCGGCAACTGCACCGAATGGGTGGCATCGAACACCACCGGGCAGCCGGTGTCGCGCATCACGGCCAGCGAGCGCATGTCGCTGACCAGGTTGTTGTAGCCGAAGCTGGCGCCACGCTCGCAGACCATGATCTGCTCGTTGCCGGTGGCCTTGGCCTTCTCCACGACGGGCTTCATGTCCCACGGCGCCAGGAACTGGCCCTTCTTGATGTTGACCGGCTTGCCGGCCGCACACACCTTGGTGATGAAGTCGGTCTGGCGGACCAGGAACGCGGGCGTCTGCAGCACGTCCACCACCGAGGCCACTTCATCCATCGGGGTGTACTCGTGGACGTCGGTCAGCACCGGCACGCCGATCTGCTTCTTGACCTCGGCCAGGACCTTCAGGCCCTCTTCCATGCCCGGGCCGCGGAATGCGGTGCCCGAAGTGCGGTTGGCCTTGTCGAAGCTGGACTTGAAGATGAAGTTGACGCCGAGCTTGTCGGTGACTTCCTTCAACTTGCCGGCGGTATCGAGCTGCAGCTGCATCGACTCGATCACGCAGGGGCCGGCGATCAGGAACAGGGGCTGATCCAGCCCGACCTCGAATCCACACAGTTTCATGGCATTTCCTTGGTTGTCCACGCAGCGGCCAGGCCGATGCTCTGGGGTTGAAGCGAGCAAGATGGGGGCTCGGGGCCCCCATCACAAGTCAAGCGCGGGCTTCCTGCAGCAGCTTGCCGCCGGCCTTGCGCTCGCGCGCGGCCCGGATGAAACCGATGAACAGCGGGTGGCCATCACGTGGCGTGGACAGGAATTCCGGGTGCGCCTGGCAGGCCAGGAACCACGGATGTGCAGCGCGCGGCAACTCGACCACTTCCACCAGGGTGTCGTCCATCGACTTGCCGGCGATCACCAGGCCTGCATCTTCCAGCTGGGTGCGGTAGCGGTTGTTGAACTCGTAGCGGTGGCGATGACGCTCGGCAACCACGTCCTTGCCGTACAGCTCGCGGGCCAGCGTGCCCGGCTTCAGGCGCTGCTCCTGCAGGCCCAGGCGCATGGTGCCGCCCAGGTCGCTCTTGTCGTCACGCTTCTCGACGTCGCCGGTGGCGGTACGCCACTCGGTGATCAGGCCGATCACCGGGTTCGGCGACTGGCGATCGTTCTCGGTGCTGTTGGCGCCTTCCAGGCCGACCACGTTGCGGGCGTAGTCGACCACGGCTGCCTGCATGCCGTAACAGATGCCGAAGTACGGCACGTGCTGCTCGCGGGCGAACTTCGAGGTCAGCACCTTGCCTTCGAAACCACGATCACCGAAGCCGCCCGGCACCAGGATGCCGTCGACATCGGCCAGTGCGGCCATGTCGGTGCCTTCCAGGTCCTGCGCTTCCAGCCACTTCAGATTGACCTTGGTGCGCTGGCGCAGGCCGCCGTGCTTGAGCGCCTCGCCGACCGACTTGTAGGCGTCCTGGTGATCGACGTACTTGCCGACCACGGCGATGGTCACTTCGTCCAGCGGATGCAGGGTCGCGTCGACCGCGTCTTCCCACATCGACAGATCGACCGGACCGACCTTGTCGGCCAGCTTCAGCTGATTGACCACGATCTCATCCAGGCCCTGCGCATGCAGGCCCGACGGAATGCGGTACAACACGTCCACGTCCGGCACGCTGATGACGGCGCGTTCGGAGACGTTGGTGAACTGGGCGATCTTGCGGCGCTCCGAATCCGGCACGGCCTGCTCGGAGCGGCACAACAGCACGTCCGGCTGGATGCCGATCGAACGCAGCTCCTTCACCGAGTGCTGGGTCGGCTTGGTCTTCAGCTCACCGGCCGCACCGATGTACGGCACCAGGGTGAGGTGCATGAACAGTGCCTTCTCCGGGCCACGCTCGGTACGCACCTGGCGGATCGCTTCCAGGAACGGCAGCGACTCGATGTCGCCGACGGTACCGCCGATCTCGACCAGGGCCACGTCGTAGCCCTCGGTGGCTTCATCGATGCAACGACGGATTTCATCGGTGATGTGCGGAATGACCTGCACGGTCGCGCCCAGGTAATCGCCGCGGCGCTCCTTGCGGATCACGTTCTCGTAGATGCGGCCGGTGGTGACCGAATTCTTGCGGCTCAGGCGGGTGCGCACGAAGCGCTCGTAGTGGCCCAGGTCGAGGTCGGTCTCGGCGCCGTCGTCGGTGACATAGACCTCACCGTGCTGGAACGGGCTCATGGTGCCCGGGTCGACGTTGATGTACGGGTCGAGCTTCATCATCGTGACCTTCAGGCCACGGGCTTCAAGAATGGCGGCCAGCGACGCGGCGGCAATGCCTTTGCCGAGCGAGGACACCACGCCGCCGGTTACGAAAATCAAGGGAGTCATGGCTGCAAGCATCCTGTCTGGAAATGGAAAACGGCAGCACCACGCGCACCCGGAGGGCGGGCATGGTGCTCAGAGGGGGTTTTCCGGTTCGCTGGAACAGCGAGGGAGGTGCGGATCCGTGCGGCGGCAGGCGCCGGACGGGGACCACCGTGCGAGGTCGGGGTGGCCGTGCCGGTCAAATCGACCGTCACCTGCGACCCGCCATGCTGGAAGCCACGCTTGGCCGCTCCAGCCCATTCGCAAATGGTGGACACGCACTTACTCCCGGAAAGCCATAGTTTACAGATTGATGGCCGCCAACCCAAGGGGCTTGTGCGACCCAGCCCATAAAAAACGCCCCGCTGGGCGGGGCGTTCTGGAGCGCAACCCTTGTCGCAAGGGCGCTTGGCAGGTTGCGGGATCAGCGCTTCTTCCGCGCTTCTTCCTCTTCTTCCTGCTGCGGGACCGGCTGGCCCTTGGCCTTCATTTCGGCATTGGCCTGCGCACGGCGCTTGGCCTTGGCGTCGGCTTCGGCCTGCGCCTTGTCGGCCTGGTCGCCCTGCTGCGGGGCCGGCTGGCCGGCGTTCTGCGCCAGTACCAACGGCACAGCAACGGCAGCGGCGGCCAGGATCGCAATGGTCAGCAACTTCTTCATGGAGTCCTCCTCGCGGTATGGCTTGGACGTATCGGTCCAACTAGGGGCGCCGGCGTTCAGATTCCAGCGGCTGCCATTTTACCCCCTTGCGCCCTCCAAGGCTGAACCGCAGGCGTGCAAAATCACGGGCCAGACCGCACACTTGCGCGTCGCTCCAAGCTTTCGAAGACAGATGAACGCCCGCTATAACGCCGCCGATATTGAAGTCCTGTCCGGCCTTGACCCGGTCAAGCGCCGTCCCGGCATGTATACCGATACCGCACGCCCGAACCATCTGGCGCAGGAAGTGATCGACAACTCGGTGGACGAGGCCCTCGCCGGCCATGCCCGCTCGATCGAGATCACCCTGTTCAAGGATGGCAGCGTGGAGGTCAGCGATGACGGCCGTGGCATGCCGGTGGACATCCATCCGGAAGAGAAGATCCCCGGTGTCGAGTTGATCCTGACCCGCCTGCATGCCGGCGGCAAGTTCAACAACAACAACTACACCTTCTCCGGCGGCCTGCATGGCGTGGGCGTCAGCGTGGTCAATGCGCTGTCCACCCTGGTGGAAATCCACATCAAGCGCGAAGGTGCCGAGCACCGCATCACCTTCCGCAACGGCGACCGCGCCTCGCCGCTGGAAGTGGTCGGCACCGTTGGCAAGAAGAACACCGGCACCCGCCTGCGTTTCTGGCCGGACCCGAAGTACTTCGATACGCCGAAGTTCGCCGTGCGTGCGCTCAAGCATCTGCTGCGCGCCAAGGCCGTGCTGTGCCCGGGGCTGACCGTCAAGCTGACCGACGAGGCTACTGGCGAAGTCGATACCTGGTACTACGAAGACGGCCTGCGCGACTATCTGAAGATGGAGCTGGGTGATCGTGAGTCGCTGCCGGCCGACCTGTTCGTGGGCAACCTGAAGAAGGACACCGAGATCGTCGACTGGGCTGTCGCCTGGCTGCCGGAAGGTGAGCTGGTGCAGGAAAGCTACGTCAACCTCATCCCGACCGCCCAGCACGGCACCCATGCCAACGGCCTGCGCACCGGCCTGACCGAGGCACTGCGCGAATTCTGCGACTTCCGCAACCTGCTGCCGCGCGGCGTCAAACTGGCCCCGGAAGACGTCTGGGACCGCGTGTCGTTCGTGCTGTCGCTGAAGATGACCGACCCGCAGTTCAGCGGCCAGACCAAGGAACGCCTGTCCTCGCGCCAGGCCGCTGGTTTCGTTGAAGGCGCCGCGCACGATGCGTTCAGCCTGCTGCTGAACCAGAACGTGGAGCTGGGCGAGAAGATCGCGCAGATCGCCATCGAGCGCGCCAGCGCGCGCCTGAAGACCGAAAAGCTGGTCGTCCGCAAGAAGGTCACCCAGGGCCCTGCCCTGCCCGGCAAGCTGGCCGACTGCATCAGCCAGGACCTGTCGCGCACCGAACTGTTCCTGGTGGAGGGTGACTCGGCAGGCGGCAGCGCCAAGCAGGCCCGCGACAAGGATTTCCAGGCGATCCTGCCGCTGCGCGGCAAGATCCTCAACACCTGGGAAGTCTCGTCCAACAGCGTGCTGGCCTCGGAAGAAGTGCACAACCTGGCCGTGGCCATCGGCTGCGACCCGGGCAAGGATGACATCAGCGGGCTGCGCTACGGCAAGGTGGTGATCCTGGCCGATGCGGACTCCGACGGCCTGCACATCGCCACCCTGCTGACCGCACTGTTCCTCAAGCATTTCCCGTCGCTGGTGGATGCCGGCCACGTGTTCGTGGCGATGCCGCCGCTGTTCCGCATCGACGTGGGCAAGCAGGTGTTCTACGCCCTGGACGAGGAAGAAAAGCGCTCGATGCTGGACAAGATCGAACGCGAGAAGATCAAGGGCGCCATCAATGTCACCCGCTTCAAGGGCCTGGGCGAGATGAATCCGCCGCAGCTGCGTGAATCCACCATCCACCCGGATACGCGCCGGCTGGTGCAGTTGACGGTGGACGACCGTGAGCAGACCAGCTCGCTGATGGACATGCTACTGGCCAAGAAGCGTGCGTCTGACCGCAAGGGCTGGCTGGAGACCAAGGGCGACCTGGCCTCGCTGGAAGCCTGATACCGGCGCGGGGTCGGATCCGTTTCCTGACAGGAAACGGATCCGACCCCACTGCCCGGTAGTGCCGGCCGCTGGCCGGCAACCTCGACATCCGCGTGATCCAGGCAGATCTGCCGGCCAGCGGCCGGCACTACCGGTTCATCTGCCCCGGGCATTACACCCCCATCGGCAAACCCTGCGGGTCCATAATGCGCGCTCATCCGCGTGGACCACTGCATTGCCCAGCCACTCGCTGCTGTTCCCCGGCCTGCCGCTGCACAGCGCGCGCCTGGTCCTGAGCCCGATCCGCCGTGATGACGCGGCTGCGTTGTTCACGCTGCAGTCCAACCCGGCGGTGATGCGCTGGTGGAACCATCCTGCCTGGAAACGACCTGGCGAGGCCCGCGAACAGATCGACGACGACCTCGCGGCACACGCCATCGGCACCCAGCTCAAGCTGGCCGTGCGCGAATCGCTGGAAGGGCCATTGCTGGGCATCTGCGTGGTGTTTGCCGTCGACCGTGACGCCGCGCGTGCCGAGATCGGCTACCTGCTGGCACCCGACCTCCAGGGCCAGGGCTACATGCACGAAGCGTTGCAGCAGGTGCTGGTTTACCTGTTCAGGACGCTGCGCCTGCATCGCGTGGAAGCCGAGATCGATCCACGCAACGCCGCCTCCGCACACGTGCTTGAACGCCTCGGCTTCCACCGTGAGGGCCTCCTGCGCCAACGCTGGCGCATCCAGGGCGAATTGGCCGATTCGGCTTTGTACGGGCTCCTGGCCGACGACGAAGCGGCAACCGCCCTGCCCGCTTGACCGAATCTGGCCGCAGCTGGCGACAACACCTGGCCATGGCTTTGGACACATACGGCGCGGCACCCCAGGGGCCTAGCATCGGAATCCCCTTCCGCTGCCGATACGGTGCCATGAAGTCCCTGCTGCACACTGCCGCGCTCTGCGTCGGCCTGCTCATCGCCCCCGCCGTCACGCTGGCTGCCCCGGCGGCCGATGCAAAACCCGATCCGAAAGAAGACAAGACCGAAGCCCCTGCGCTGCCGGCCGATGCCTCGGCGCGCCAGAGCATCCACCTGGCCGGCCGCACGCTCGATTACACCGCCACCGTCGGCACCCTGCCGGTACGCGACGAGAAGGGCAAGGTGATCGCCGATGTGGTGTTCACCGCGTACACGATGCCGGGCAAGAACCGGCCGGTGACCTTCGCGCTCAATGGCGGCCCCGGCGCCTCGTCGGTCTACCTCAACATGGGCGCGATCGGTCCCAAAGTGGTGACCTTCGGTTCGGAGGGCGACAGCGCCTCGGCGCCGGCCACCCTGCACGACAACCCGGGCACCTGGCTGGACTTCACCGACCTGGTGTTCATCGACCCCGTCGGTACCGGCTTCAGCCGCGCACGCATTGGCGATGAAGAAGCGAAGAAGCAGCTGTACAACCCCAACGCCGACATCGAGTACCTGTCGCGCTCGATCTACGACTGGCTCCTGCGCAACCAGCGCATGGCCTCGCGCAAGTACCTCACCGGCGAAAGCTACGGTGGCTACCGCGGCCCGCGCATCACCCATTTCCTGCAGACCCGGTTGGGCGTGGCGATGAACGGCCTGGTGCTGGTGTCGCCGTATCTGAGCCCGACCCTGGAAGACAACGCCGATGTCTCGCCGATGGCGTGGATGCAGACGCTGCCATCGATCGCCGCCGCGCACCTCGAGCGCCAGGGCAAGCTGACCGATGCGGCGATGCGCGAAGTGGTGGAATACACCCGTGGCGACTACGCCACCGCGTTGATGAAGGGCCGCAGTGATCCGCAGGCGACCGAGGCGATGCTGCGCCGGGTGACCGAGCTGACCGGGCTGGACCCGCAGTTCGTGCGTCGTGCCGGTGGCCGCCTGGAGACCCAGGCGTATCTGCGCGAGGTGTTCCGCGACAAAGGCACGCTGGGCAGCCGCTACGATTCGAACGTGACCGCATTCGATCCGTTCCCGAATGATCCCGAGCAGCGCGCCAACGACCCACTGCTGGACAGCATCATCGCGCCGACGACCACCGCGATGGTCGACTTCGTGACCCGGGTGGTCGGCTGGAAGGTGGATTCACGCTACCAGGCGCTGAACTACGAAGTGAACCGGCTGTGGGACCGCAACGGTGACCTGCGCCAGGGCGCAGTGACCCAGCTGCGCCAGGCGGTGGCGATCGATCCGCACCTGCAGGTCTTGATCGTGCATGGCTGGAACGACCTGTCGTGCCCGTTCATGGGCTCGATCCTGACCGTGGACCAGATGCCGGCCATGGGCAGCAACCCGGACCGGGTGCAGGTCCGCAGCTATCCGGGCGGGCATATGTTCTACAGCCGGGCGGACAGCCAGGCGGCGTTCCGCAAGGATGTGCAGGCGTTGTTCCAGCGTAATTGAGGGGGGGCGGCCGGGCCTGCGGCCCGGCACCCGCAGAGGCAAGGGCAATAGCCGAAGCAACAGCAACTGCGAGCTCTCCGTGGGTTGGCGGGGTGGGTCCGGTTGCGGGGGACGCCGTAAACCCTTCCATGGGGGCTTGTCCGCGGCTTGCTCGTGTGCGCTGTCCTGCGCACACGGCAAGACCGGGGTTGGGCGTCCTGCCCAACCCGCCCGAGGTATACCTCGGGCCCATGCCGCGGACACCCCCGCAACCGGACCCACCCCGCCTTCGACAGGTTCCTGGCGCTGTTGGTAGATCCACGCCATGCGTGGATATCTGGAATCGGATGGAACCCTGAATTAAAAAACCCGCCGGCGAACCGGCGGGTTTCTTGTGCTGCCATAGCTTTGGAACTCAAGCCCAGCCGAACAGCTCGAACAGCTTGAGGATCAGGTACGCACAACCGCCAGCAGCGGGGATGGTCAGGATCCAGGCCCAGACGATGCGCTCGATCACGCCCAGGCGCAGCGAACGCGGGTTCTTGGCAAAGCCCACGCCCATGATCGCGGTGGAGATGCTGTGTGTGGTCGAGACCGGCATGCCGAAGTGGGCGGCCACGGTCAGCACGGTGGCCGAGCTGGTTTCTGCGGCGAAGCCATGGATCGGGTGCAGCTTGACCATCTTGTGGCCCAGGGTCTTGATGATCTTCCAACCGCCCGAAGCAGTACCGGCCGCCATCACCACCGCGCAGGTCAGCACGATCCACATGGCGATGCCGTCGCCGGCATGCGCGTCCGGGTGCATGAAGGCCAGCCAGGACGGCAGGTCGTTCAGTGCGCCGGTCGCCTCGGCACCGATCAGGGTCATCGCGATGATGCCCATGGTCTTCTGCGCATCGTTGTGGCCGTGGGCGAAGCCCATGTAGGCCGCCGAGGCGATCTGCGCCTTGCCGAAGAAGGCGTTGACGATGCGCGGACGGGCCAGGCGGCCGATGGCACCACCGATCCTGGCCAGGCCGGCGATCAGGCCCCACAGCAGCACCATCACCACGATGCCGAGCAGGAAGCCGGCAATCGGCGAGGTGATCATCGGCACGAACACCTTCCACAGCAGGCCCTTGTTCTGCGCCCAGCTGCCCAGGCGCTCGGACCAGATCAGCGCGTCCCAGTTGTTGTGGGCGGCGGCCAGGCCGGCGCCGCAGAGGCCACCGATCAGCGCGTGCGAGGACGAGGACGGCAAGCCCTTCCACCACGTGATCAGGTTCCAGATGATGCCACCCAGCAGCGCGCACAGGATCACCTGCGGGGTCACGTCGACCACGTTGGTGTTGAGCAGGCCCGAAGCGATGGTCAGGGCCACGGCGGTGCCGGTCAGCGCACCCAGCAGGTTCATGAAAGCGGCCAGCATCACCGCCCAGCCGGGCGAAAGCACTTTGGTCGCCACCACGGTGGCAATGGAGTTGGCGGTGTCGTGGAAGCCGTTGATGAACTCGAAGACGAGTGCGGCCAGGATCACCACCAGGACAAGGGTCAACATGCGGGGGCGTCCGTCAGCTGTTCTTCAACACGATCTGGTATGCCACCACACCGGCCTCGCGGCAGCGGTCGATGGCCTTTTCCAGGATCTCGAAGAACTCCTTCAGCAGGAACATCTGCAGGTTGTCCAGGCGGCCCGAATAGATGTCGCGGTACAGCTCGAGCATCAAGCGGTCGGCCTCGTTCTCCAACGAGCGCAGCTTCTCGTTGAGCGCGGTCATCCGGTCCAGGTTCATATGGCGCAGGTCGGCCACCATCTCCACCACCACGCCGGCAGCCTGTTCCAACATCGCCGCGCGCGGCGCGAAGTCGATGTGCTCCAGGTGGGTCGTGGCCAGCGAATAGCGATCGGCGAACTTCTCGATCTGCTTGGGAATCTTGTACAGCGCCGAGCCCAGCGCTTCGATGTCCTCGCGCTCGATCGGGGTCATGAAGCTGTCCACCAGCGCCTGGCTGATCTTGTCCGAGGCCGCGCGCTCGCGCAGGCGGGCCAGCTTGAACGCGTCCAGCGCGGGCTGGCGGTCGGCCTCGCGCAGCATGGAATGCAGCGCCTTGGCGGCGTCGGAGGCCGCGACGGCAGCCTCATCGAGCAGGGTGTAGAACTGTTTGCCGGAACCGAAAATGGTCTGCAGAGAGAACATTGAGAAACCTGTCAGCCGTCGCGGGAAGGACGGCACCAGGACGAATTATGACGGCTAGATGACCATCTCGGGTATCCCCGGCGCCTCCCGGAGCCCGGATACCCTCAACCTGAACAGGCAGTTGCCACCCAGCCACGGCCCTTTGCTAAGATGCCAGCGCGCCCTCGGGCGCACCTTATGGACGACGACCCTTATCCCCCTGCGCCGCGCCGGACCCCGTTCCTGAGCGCCAGCCGCCATCGCAAGCACTCGCCCTCCCTGCCACCAACCGGGGACGATGCCCGTGTTTGAAATGATCCTGATTGTCTTCGCGCTGGTTCTGTTGAACGGCTTCTTTGCCATGTCCGAGATGTCGGTCATGACCTCGCGCAAGAGCCGCCTGAAGCAGATGGCCGCCACCTCCAAGCGCGCCGCCAAGGCGCTGGAGCTGTCGGAGAAGCCGGAGAGCTTCCTGTCCACCGTGCAGATCGGCATCACCGTGATCGGCGTGCTGACCGGCTACCTCGGCGGTGAAGCGCTGGGTGAGGCCTTCGCCGGCTGGATCCAGGGCCTGATGCCCGGCTTTGCCTACGCCGGCAACGTCGGCACCGCACTGGCGGTGAGCCTGATCACCTTCATCACGCTGATCTTCGGCGAACTGGTACCCAAGCGCCTGGCGCTGACCCGTTCGGAGGCCATTGCCAGCCTGGTGGCGATGCCGATGAGCTGGCTGGCCAGACTGGCCCTGCCTTTCGTCTGGCTGCTGTCCAAGACCACCCAGCTGGTCCTGCGCCTGTTTGGCCTGGGCAAGGATGAAGTCGCCTCGGTGACTGAAGAAGAGATCCGCATGCTGGTGGCCGAAAGCCACGAGGCCGGCGTGATCGACAGCCACGAGCGCGACATGATGAACCGCGTCATGCGCCTGGGCGATCGTACCGCAGACAGCCTGATGACCCCGCGCAACCGCATCGCCTGGCTGGATACCCAGGCCGGCCTGGAGCGCAACCTGGAAATCATGGCCGAGCACGAATTCTCGCGATACCCGGTATACCGCGACAACGACATGGACGTGGTCGGCGTGCTGGAACTGAAATCGCTGGCCACCCGCATGGCGCGCGGCGACAACGCGCTGTTCCAGACCCTGCGCGAGCCGCTGTACGTTTCCGAGTCGACCCACGCGATGAAGCTGCTGGAGATCTTCCGCGAGGAACAGCAGTCGATGGCGCTGGTGGTGGACGAGTACGGCGAGATCCAGGGCCTGGTGACCATCAGCGACTTGATGGGCGCCGTGGTCGGCCGCCTGCAGGCGGTGGAGAACGCCGACGAAGATGCGCTGGTGGTGACCCGCGAAGATGGTTCGCTGCTGGTGGACGGCTCGCTGCCGATCGAGGACCTGCGCGAGCTGATCGGCAGCAACGACCTGCCCGATGCCGAGGATGGCGACTACTACACGCTGGCCGGCATGTGCATCCACTACTTCGGGCGCATACCGCACGCAGGCGAGTACTTCGACTGGGCCGGCTGGCGCTTCGAGGTGGTCGATCTGGACGGTGCGCGGGTGGACAAGCTGCTGCTGCGCACGCTGTCCGACGAGCAGGCCGATGAGCTCACCGCCTGAGGCCGGCCAGGGACCGGGCGACGCGCGTCCGGCCTACCGCAACGAGGGCATCCGCACCCTGCTGGAGATGTTCGCCTCCGGCGACCCGGCCGAGCACATGCCGCTGGGCCAGATCCTGTGCAACCTGCAGCAGAGCGCGTTCGGCGTGTTCCTGTTCGTTGCGATCCTGCCGTCGTTCATCCCGATTCCGGGCATGGGCGGCGCGGTCAGCGGCCCGCTGGTGATCCTGATCGGCGTGCAGATGCTGTGCTGCCTGCGCCGGCCCTGGCTGCCAGGTTTCATTGCCCGCCGCGGGCCCAAGCGCAGCACCATGCACCGCTTCCTCGACCGCATCGACCGCCCGCTGCGGCGGCTGGACCGGATGCTGAAGCCGCGGCTGCCGCAGCTGCTGACACCCGTACCGGCGCAGGCCTTCAGCGGCCTGCTGCTGGTGCTGCTGGGCCTGCTGCTGTCGCTGCCGATTCCCTTCACCAACTTCCTGTTCGGCTTCCAGTTGCTGTTGTTCTCGCTGGCGTTGCTGGAACGCGATGGCGCGCTGATGCTCTTCAACTGGATCGCAGCGTTGGCGGCGATCGCCTTCTTCGGTTTCAGTTCGGGGCAGCTGGTGGGCTATACGGTGGAACTGTTCCAGCGCTGGTTCTGAGCGGGAATCCGGTAGAGCCGGCCGCTGGCCGGCTGCCACGTTTCCAGGATTGCCGGCCAGCGGCCGGCACTACCCTCGCCGACCGTCTGTCATCCACGCATGGCGTGGATCTACTGAAGCCAGGCAGGCGCGTCACGCGGTAGATCCACGCCATGCGTGGATGGAGCAATCAACGTAGGTCGATGAATCCATTGTCGGCCAGTAGATCCACGCCATGCGCGGATGGAGCGATCAACGCAGGTCGATGAACCCGTTGTCGGCCAGCTGCCCCGGCTCGTCCTGCACCGCCGACAGCACGAAGCTCAACGCCTTGCCCAGCAGCGTACCCGGGCCATTCCAATACTCTGCCGAATCGGCACGCACGTGGATCAGACGCAGATTGGGATCGTCCTTGCCACCGGGGAAGAACAGTTTCATCGCCGGCGACCACAGCTCCTCGATCTTCTCCCGGTCATCGACGATGCCCGCGCGTCCTGCAACCGACACATAGGTGTTCTTTGAAGGCGAGGCGTAGGCAACGTTGACGTGCAGATCGAGCGCGATCTCGGCGACCTTCGGGCTGTCGGCAGTGATGACGAACCACAGGTCACCGTCGAAAGTGACCTGCTGGGTGGCCAGCGGCCGGCTGTAGAGCCGTCCGTCGACGCCAGTGGTGGTGAACATCGCCACCTCCACGTCCTTGATCAGCTCGGCCAGTTGGGCAATGTGTTCGGCGCGGGTATCAGCCATGTGGGGGCTCCATCGGTATGAGCCCCCATCAGACGCGGTTCGGCTGCAATGGGCCGTGACGCAATTGTTCAGCCCGCGTGGCGGGCGTGCCAGGCCTGCATCGCCAGCTCGAACGAACGCAGGCGCGCGCGATGGTCGTACAGGTTGGCGGTGAGCATCAGTTCGTCGGGCCTGTGGCGTTCGACGAAAGCGGCGATGCCTTCCGCCACCTGCTGCGGATCGCCCAACACGGTGCAGGCCAGCGCCCGCTCCACGCCCAGCTTCTCATGCGGTTCCCAGAAGGACTCGATGTCGTTGATCGGTGCCGGAATCTTGCCGGGCCGGCCGCGACGCAGGTTCACGAAACTCTGCTGCTGGCTGGTGAACAGGCGGCGCGATTCGGCCTCGCTGTCGCTGGCGACGACATTCAGGGCCAGCATCGCATGCGGCTGTTTCAACGTCGCCGAGGGGCGGAATTCGCGCCGGTACGCCGCCAGTGCTTCGTCCATGACATCGGGCGCGAAGTGCGAGGCGAACGCATACGGCAGGCCCATCGAGGCGGCCATGCGCGCACCGAACAGGCTGGACCCGAGGATCCAGGTCGGCACCCGCAGGCCACCACCTGGAACAGCCTGCACCGCCTGGCCGGGCTGTACCGGCTCGAAGTAGTGCAACAGCTCGCGCACGTCCTGCGGGAACTGGTCGGCGCTGTCGAAGTAGCGGCGCAGTGCGCGCGCGGTTGGCTGATCAGTGCCCGGTGCACGGCCCAGGCCGAGGTCGATGCGGTCCGGATACAGCGAAGCCAGCGTTCCGAACTGCTCGGCCACCTGCAGCGGTGCATGGTTGGGCAGCATGATGCCGCCAGCGCCGACGCGGATGCGCTTTGTGCCTCCCGCCACGTGACCGATCAGCACGGCGGTGGCCGCGCTGGCGATGCCGGGCATGTTGTGGTGTTCGGCCAGCCAGTAGCGGCGGTAGCCAAGCGCATCGGCGTGCTGGGCCAGTTCCAGCATGTTGGCGAAGGCAGCGGTGGTGTCACTGCCCTCGCAGACCGGGGCCAGGTCAAGAATCGACAACGGGATCATCAGGCGGTTTTCCGTCACAGGATCCCCCATGCATGGGGTCGGCCGGGCGCCGCGGCCAGTGACGATGGCGGGATGCTGATTCCCGCGGGCCGGGTTCAGGGCCCACTGCGCTTGATCCGGTAGTGCCGGCCGCTGGCCGGCAGGCAAAGTGCCCTGGCAGCCGGCCAGCGGCCGGCTCTACCGGGGAAGCGTCAGAACGCGCTGGGGCGCGGCTCGGCCAGCGCCTGGTCGATCATCGGCTTCAGTTCGGCATCCAGCGCCACGCGCTCGTCGAACACGAAGCAGCGGCCCTCGTAGCCTTCACCGCCCACCTCCTCGAAGTAGCCGAGGATGCCGCCGTCGAGCTGCAGCACGTTGTCCATGCCATCGTTGACCATCCACAGCGCAGCCTTCTCGCAGCGGATGCCGCCGGTGCAGAAACTGACCACGGTGCTGTCCTTCAGCGCTTCGCGATGCGGCGCCAACGCCTCGGGCAGGTCGGTGAACTTGTGGATGGGCAGCACCAGCGCATCCTTGAACGTGCCGTACTCCACTTCCTGCAGATTGCGCGTATCGAGCATCACCACCGGCTTGCCGGCATCGTCGTGCCCCTGCCGCAACCAGCGCTGCACGGTTGCAGGATCAACCGCCGGTGCACGCGGATACTCCAGCGGCTGGCCGTCATCGCGGCGGAAGCTGATGATCTCGTCCTTGACCTTGGCCTTCAGCCGCGCGAACGGCTGATGCTCACTGAGGCTGGTCTTGACCCGCATATCGGCAAAGCGCGCATCGGCATGCAGCGCTGCGTAGAAGTTCTCGATCGCCTCCGGCGCACCCGCCAGGAACAGATTCAGACCCTCGCCCGCCACCAGGATCGTGCCCCGCAGCTGCGCCGCCTCGGCACGCGCCAGCAACTGGTCGCACAGGGCCTGGGGGGCGTCGATGACGGCGAAATGGTAGGCAGCGGTATTGGCGATCATCCTGCCATTTTAGCGCCAGACCGCCTCAGGAGCAGATTTTCACGTTCATCCACGCATGGCGTGGATCTACAGAGCTCATGAACCTGACAGAGGCGTGGCGGTGTGGGCAGGCGGGGGCGCAGAGCGCCATGGATGGCGCTCTACGAGGCACGCAGGAGCAGTTTTTGCCGTCCCCCGCCTGTCCACACCGCCACGCCATCCCACGGAAACCAAGCTTTTGGAGTTGCCGTTGCCTCTG
Organism: Stenotrophomonas sp. ATs4; assembly: GCF_051861585.1. NCBI lineage: Bacteria > Pseudomonadati > Pseudomonadota > Gammaproteobacteria > Lysobacterales > Lysobacteraceae > Stenotrophomonas > Stenotrophomonas sp. ATs4. The sequence goes on from NZ_JBLYPK010000003.1 coordinate 19,966, forward strand.
CGCGTGCCGGGTGCAACCCGGCCGCCTCCCCCTACCCCCGCAACAGCACGAACGGCAGCAGTACCAGTGCCGCTGCAGCAGCCATTGCCAACAACACGAGCACCACATACACCGGCCGCCGCCGCAGCAGGCTGCCGAAGGTCTCGCCGGTGCCATCGCGCAGGGCCTGCTCGCGCTCGGCACGGATGCGGGGCCCGCGTTCGGCCTGGTACTCGGCCATCAGCGCCTTGGCGCGGGGATGGTCGGCATCCTCGCTCAGCCACAGGCCACCGTTGGAAATGCCCCAGGGGCTGGGTTCGGTGCGATACCAGGCGATGCCGTGCTGGTCGAGCAGCGTGCAGACATCGGCATATTCGTCGTCGCCGACGTTGCGCAGATTGAGCAGGAGTTTTGCCATGCGCCCATGATACCCGGCGCCGATGCGCTACCCTTGCCGCCCTCGCCCTGCGCCCTTCCGGAGACGCCCGATGCGCCGCCTGCTGCTTCCCCTGCTGCTGTCCCTCGCCGCTGTTGGCTGTTCGAGCGAACCCGCCGGTCCGCCGCCGGGCGGCACCCTGACCACCTTCGAGCGCATCGATACCGTACCCGGCACCGGCACCGAAGCCGTTTCCGGCAACAAGGTGACCGTGCACTACACCGGCTGGATCTACGACAGCCGCACCGAGACCAAGCATGGCAAGACCTTCGACAGCTCGGTCAGCCGTGGCGAACCGTTCACCTTCGCGCTCGGCGCGGGCCAGGTCATCCGTGGCTGGGATGAGGGTGTGGCCGGCATGAAGGTCGGTGGCAAGCGCACCCTGATGATCCCGCCGGACTACGGTTACGGCGACCGCCGCGTCGGCCCGATCCCGGCCGGCTCGTCGCTGGTGTTCGACGTCGAGCTGCTCGATGTCAAACCGTAATACCGCAATTGCTCAACGGGTCGCCGTTGTCGGTGGTGGCCCGGCCGGCCTGTTCGCTGCCGAGCGCCTGCGCGCGGCCGGACTGGACGTAGACGTCTATGAGGGCAAGGGTTCGCCCGGCCGCAAGTTCCTGATCGCCGGCAAGGGCGGGCTCAACCTCACCCACTCCGATCCGCGTCCGCTGTTCGACAGCCGCTACCGCGAGCAGACGGCCTCGGTCGGCCGCTGGCTGGATGGGTTCGACGCGCAGGCACTGCGCGACTGGGCCGCCGGCTTCGGCGTGGAAACCTACGTCGGCAGCTCCGGTCGCGTGTTCCCGGTGGACCGCAAGGCAGCCCCGTTGCTGCGCGGCTGGGTGCGCCGCCTGAAGGAACAGGGTGTGCGCCTGCACGCCAACCATCGCTGGATCGGCTGGAGTGACGACGGTGCCCTGCGCTTCGAAACAGAAGAAGGCGCCGTTGAAGTACATGCCCATGCCACCGTGCTCGCCGTCGGTGGCGGCAGCTGGCCGCAGCTGGGCAGCGACGGTGCCTGGGTCGCGCCCCTGCAGGCACGCGGGGTGGGCATCGCCCCGCTGCAGTCGGCCAACTGCGGCTTCGACATCGCGTGGACGCCGTTCTTTGCCCAGCGCAATGCCGGCGCGCCGCTGAAGCCGGTGGTTGCACACTGGATCGACCTGGATGGCCAGCCGCAGTCCCTGCAGGGCGAGTGCGTGGCCAGCGAGTACGGCATCGAAGGCAGCCTGGTCTATGCGCTGGCCGCCGATCTGCGCGAAACCATCAACCGCGACGGTCACGCGATGCTATGGCTGGACCTGGTGCCAGGCCGCGACGAGGCACGCCTGCTGGCCGACCTGTCGCGCCCACGCAAGGGCCGCAGCTTCGGCGAGCATCTGCGCCGCAACGCGGGGCTGGATGCGGTGAAGGCCGCGCTGGTATTCGAGCTCCTCGGCAAGGACGCGGGCAACGACCTGGCGGCCGTGGTGGCCACGCTCAAGCGGCTGCCCTTGCGCCTGCTGCGGCCGCGACCGATGGCCGAAGTGATCAGCACCGCCGGTGGTGTGCGCATGGATGCGATGGATGAGGGCCTGATGCTGCGGGCACTGCCCGGCGTGTTCTGTGCCGGCGAGATGCTGGACTGGGAAGCACCGACCGGGGGCTACCTGCTTACCGCGTGCTTCGCCAGCGGCCTGCGTGCGGCGGAAGGCGTGATCGGGTGGTTGGCGGAGCGGTAGGACCTGCCCTGTAGAGTCGAGCTTGCTCGACTGCTTTATCGCTTGAATCAAAAGCAGTCGAGCACGCTCGACGCTACTTCACCATGGCCGGCGCATGCTCACCGAGGCCAGCGCTACGCCGCTGGGATGCGGGTAGGCCTCTTCGCGCACGCTGATGAAACCCTGTCGCTGGTAGAACGCCACGGCGTTGAGCGAGGCCGACAGCACCACGTCGCGCTCGTGGTCGGCCATCGCCAGCAGGCGCTGCATCAGCGCCTGACCAATGCCCCTCCCACCTCGATCCGGGTCGACGAACAACGCATCGACTTCATTGGCATCGGTATCGAACACGCCGAAGCCCAGCAGGCCGCCCTGCCCGTCCTCGGCCACCACGCAACCACTCTGCCCCAGCAATCGCGCGTACTGCGCCGGCGGTGGCGAGGCCGACCAGGGGGTGATCACCTGCGGCGGGTAATGGCTGCTGCAGGTTTCGCGCACGCAGCGCGTGCGCAGGGCCCACAGCATGGCTACATCATCCATGGTGCCGGTTCTGAACTGCATGGCGCCTCCTTGTAGCGTCGAGCCATGCTCGACTGTTCTTCGTTCCAACGTCGCGATGCCTGATCGAAAGGCAGTCGGCATGGCTCGACTCTACGCAATCGTTACCGCGACTTGCTGGCGCGCAACGCCTGGATCTTCGGCGGCGGCTGGAACGAGTCGCTGCGAGCATCGGCCCAGAACGCATGGAACACCGCGTGGTCCGGCACTTTGTGCAGCAGCTCACCCGGTTCCAGATAACGGTACAGGGAGGCCAGCGAACGGATCTCCACCGGCGAGACACGACGCAGGATGTGCTCCGGGCCAAGCTCCGCCGGGTCATTCAGGCCAGCAGCGCAGAGCAGTTCCTTCAAGGCGTGCAGCGTGTGTTCGTGGTAGCTGTACACACGCGTCGCCTTGTCGGGCGCATCCAGGTGCTTCCAGCGTGCCGGGTCCTGGGTCGCGATGCCGGTCGGGCATTTGTCGGTGTGGCAGCTCAGCGATTGAATGCAGCCCAGCGCAAACATGAAGCCACGCCCGGCATTGCACCAGTCGGCACCCAGCGCGATGGTGCGCGCGATGTCGAAGGCACTGGTGATCTTGCCCGCCGCGCCGATCCGGATGCGATCACGCAGATCCAGGCCGACCAGGGTGTTGTGCACCAGCAACAGCGCCTCGTGCATCGGTACGCCGACATGGTCGACGAACTCCGCTGGTGCCGCACCGGTGCCGCCCTCGGCACCATCGACCACGATGAAGTCCGGCAGCAGGCCGGTTTCCTGCATGGCCTTGGCAATGCCGAACCATTCCCACGGGTGGCCGACCGCCAGTTTGAATCCCACCGGCTTGCCACCGGACAGCTCGCGCAGGCGGGCCACGAACTGCAGTAGTTCGACCGGCGTTGAAAATGCCGAGTGACGCGACGGTGATACGCAATCCACCCCCATCGGCACGCCACGGGTCACCGATATCTCGGCGGTCACCTTCGGTGCCGGCAGCACGCCGCCGTGGCCGGGCTTGGCGCCCTGCGACAGCTTGATCTCGATCATCTTGACCTGGTCATGCGTGGCGTTGGCAACGAAGCGCTCTTCGCTGAAACCGCCCTTCTCGTCACGGCACCCGAAGTAACCCGAGCCGATCTCCCACACCAGGTCGCCTCCCATCTCACGGTGGTACGGCGAGATCGAACCTTCGCCGGTGTCGTGGTAGAAGCCACCGCGGCGCGCGCCCTCGTTCAGCGCGCGGATCGCATTGGCCGACAACGAGCCAAAGCTCATCGCCGAGATATTGAACACACTGGCCGAATAGGGCTTGGCGCAGCTGGCACCGATCAGCACGCGGAAATCGTGCTTGGCGATGGCGGTCGGCGCCAGCGAGTGGTTGATCCACTCATAGTCCACCGCATAGGTGCTGCGCAGGGTACCGAACGGCACCGTGTCCATTTCGTTCTTGGCGCGCTGGTAGATCAGCGCGCGCTGCTGCCGCGAGAACGGAACGTCTTCCAGATCGCTCTGCACGAAGTACTGGCGGATTTCCGGACCAATCGATTCCAGGCCGTAGCGGAAGTGCGCCATCACCGGGTAGTTGCGGCGCAGCGTGCTGCGCTTCTGCAGCAGGTCCCAGGTCCCCAGCGCCACCATCGCGGCAGTCAGGCCGACGCCCCAGTACCAGGCCGGCCATATCATGGCCAGCCACAGGCAGATCGGGAACATCAAGATGGCGAGCACGTAGACGATATACCGGTGCATGGCTTTCCTTGGTTGCAACTGCCCCCGAGTCTACCGCGCCGCCCGCCGCCGGGGTTTACAGTCGACCGTCAACCACGTTGCGCGGCCAGGCCGATTTCACGTCGTAGACCAGGCCACCCGGCGCCAGCAGGCTGCGGATCCGTACCTCGTCCATCGCCTTGAAGTGGGCATGAGCCACGGCCAGCACCACCGCGTCGTAGCAGCCGGCCACCGGCTCGGCCAGCCACTGCACGCCCTCGTCGGCCAATGCGGCAGGGCCGACCCATGGGTCGCTGACCTCGACCTGGGCACCGGCATCGCGCAGGCGCTGTGCCAGTTCAAGTGCGCGGCTGTTGCGCAGGTCCGGGCAGTCTTCCTTGAAGGTAACGCCCAGCACCAGGATGCGTGCCTGCGCCGGCGCGCGGCCGCGTTCGGCCAGCATTGCCAGCACCCGCGTGGCCACATGTTCACCCACGCGGTTGTTGACCTGCCGTGCGGTGTGGATCAGGTCCGGATGGAAACCCACGCTCTCGGACTTGTGCAGCAGGTAGTACGGATCCACGCCGATGCAGTGGCCACCGACCAGGCCCGGCCGGAACGGCAGGAAGTTCCACTTGCTGCCCGCCGCGTCGAGCACGTCCTGGGTATCGATGCCGAGCCGGTCAAAGATCAGGGCCAGCTCATTGACCAGCGCGATGTTGACGTCGCGCTGGATGTTCTCGACCACTTTGGCCGCTTCGGCCACACGCATCGACGGCGCCGGGAACGTACCGGCGGCGATGATGCGCTGGTAGAGACCATCAATCACCGCAGCGACTTCCGGGGTCGAGCCGGAAGTGATCTTGCGGATGTCGGCCAGGCGCCGCTGGCGGTCGCCGGGGCTGACCCGTTCCGGACTGTAGCCGCAGTAGAAATCTTCGTTGAAGCGCAGGCCGGAGCCCTGCTCCAGCAGCGGCACGCACACTTCTTCGGTGGTACCGGGGTACACCGTGGATTCGTAGATCACCAGGTCGCCGGCGCGCAGGTGGCTGGCAATCAACCGTGTCGCCGAGCGCAGCGGCTCCAGGTCGGGCTGCTCGTAGGCATCAATCGGCGTCGGCACGGTCACGATATAGACGTTGCACGCATCGAGCAGCTCCGGATCGCTGCCGTACTGCAGCAGCTGCGCAGTGGCCAGCTCGTCGGCGTCCATTTCCAGCGTGTGGTCCAGGCCGTCGCGCAGCTCGGCGATGCGCCCGGCATCGATATCGAAGCCCAGCGTCGGCCAGTGCCGGCCGAACGCCACCGCCAGCGGCAGACCCACGTAACCCAGGCCGATCACCGCAAAACGGGGTGCGTCGGCCGCTGCAACAGGCACACTCATCGACACGCCCTGTGCAACAGGCAGGGCGCCACGTTTGCAGCCACGGCTTCGGCCAATACGCTCATTCGCTGTACCACTCGGAGGAACCCACGCCGGAAAGGCTACAGCGTAACGGCCTCGCCCCCCGCCGCCAAGGCAGTTCAGGACCCCAGTGCGACCGCTGCCGGTTCCAGTTCGCCATCGGCACCGGTCCAGGCCTGACGCAGGCGCTCGAAGCCGCCGCTGCCCAGCAGGAAGCCCGGCCAGGCGGCATCGATGATCTGCGCCAGCAGGTCCGCCTCGATCCGTCGCGTGCCCATCGACCAGCGCGGGAACGCGCGCTGCGCTACCGGCGCGCGGCACAACACTTTCAGTTGCCCATGGCTGCGCGCGTTGAGGATGCGCGGGAACACCGAATCGATGCCATCTTCCGGGCCCTCCAGGTATTGCAGGAAGCGCGTGCCGTCGAACATCAGCACGCCGGTGACGCCGGCTACACGGTTGAATGCCGTGGCATCGGCCAGCAGGCGGTCAAGATCGGTTGTCTGCAGATCGGCGCGGGCCTCACTGGCATAGGCAATCGCGTGCAGCGACATGAGGTGGCTCCCCCCCTGGGAACGATAGCTGGGACTATGACATGAATGGGATCGACAGTTAAGCACGCCGCTGCCGCGATGCAATCCGGTCGTCGTGCTGCGGGTGGGCTACAATCGGCGCCGCGCTGCAGGCCCGGATGGCGAAACTGGTAGACGCATCGGACTTAAAATCCGCCGGGGGCAACCCCATGCCGGTTCGATTCCGGCTCCGGGCACCAAGGCTTTCAGGGCTATTACGCCATCCAGTGCAAAACACCGCTGTGCAGTTTTTGTGCAGCGTTCACTCTGCGGGCTTGATCTTCCCCGCCTCCTTCGCCGCCAGGATAGCTGCGACTTCCTGCCGCAGCCTGTCCTGATGCCGGATCACCCATTGCTCCATCCCAGCCCTGCCCGTCCACTGGGTCTCGCATGGACGGAAGATGTATTGCCGGTAATCCTTGTGGTAGTCGAGAGTGACCTGCCATTTCAGGTCGCCCTCCCTCTGGTTGATCCTGGCAACGCCCACACAGTTGTGGCTGATCATCACCGGGATCTGCTCATATCCCGAGGCGTACTGCCATTTGAAGTCGGACGGTAGTTCCATCCCGGGGAGGATACGCCTCCCCGTCTCAGGGGCTGCGATCAGGCCTTGGCTTCTAGGGCTGCCAGCCGGGCGTCGAGCGCCTCGACCTTGGCAGCCTGCAGGTCATTCTCCGCCGCGAGCGCCGAAACCATGAAGCACAGCAGCTCCTCTTTGCGGAAGCTGTAGCGGTCGCCAGCCTCACGCGCCGGGGTCAGCTCGTTGCCTTCCTCATCGTAGGTGGCCTCTTCTGCCTCCCACTCGTCGTAGCAGATGAACGAGTAGGAAAACGGATCGAGGCCATGCGCCTCCATCACCGCCATTGCAGCCTGCACAGTCGGGCCAGCGTGCAGCCGGTCGCCGGTCAGCCACTCCCAGATCATCGCCTCCCTAGCCAACGCGGACCCGGCCTTTCGTTCCGCTACAGACTGCGGGCGCGGCTCGGTCTTGAGGCGGGCGTCGGAGGTGCTGATGGTGGTGTTGGTGGCGAACACCGTAGTCCATCGGAACGTGGATGAACCGAGCGACTGGGCGTTATCAACACGCGCTCTCACCGTAGTCCCAGCGAACGCGGTTGAGCTTCTGTCAAGAGCAATCTGCATGATCTGATCGACGTACGGGCCGAACCCTGCGCCTCGAACTTGCAGCTGTAGAACGCCGTTATCAAGTACGGCGAACATGCCCATTGTCCCGTCTGATTCGTCAAGCCAGAAACCCGGGGCTATGTTCTGGATGCGCAGTTCAGACGTGCAGGTCTTAACTCCGGCGACCGTCTCATTCCCGACCAATCCCACCGCCTGAATCGCCGTCCTCTGCGCCGCCTGGGTGGTGGCTGCAAGGAGGGTGCGACCGACAGCCGTGACGGTGTACGTCGCCCATGCGGTTCCGTTGTAGTACGGCGACAGGTCGGTGGTGTAGGTCAGGCCCGCGATGCCGGTCAGGTCAGAGTCCAGTGGCTGGTAGGCGGCAGCAGCAGCAGGGCCAGTCAGCAACGGGGTCACCGTGCCGCCACTGTTCTTCGTGGACGGGACGCCGCTGGCATCAACGAACAGGGTCGTCTTGCTGGCAGGCGGGGTCGCGGCTGAGGCGCCAGCGGTATTGGTAAGAACGAGCATCAGGAAACCTCCACAAGGACGCCATCGACCGTCATCGTTGCTCCCGTCCCGAACTCAATCGGGAGGGTGAACAAGGCTTGCCGGTTCTGCGGGACGAGATAGTTGGTGTTGTTGGCGAGGAAGAATGGCACCGCGCCGCCCTCAACGAGCTGGGTGTATTGGGCCGAGGTGAGGTGGTAGTACTCGCCCGAGGTGCCACCCTGCAGGCCTGACAGGTCGTTGTGGACCGGCACGATGCCGCCACCTGCCTGGGTCGCGCCGAACTTGCTGACGTTGGCGAACGTGGCGCTGCCAAGCAGCCCCAGAAGGCCCCGATTGATGATCAGGTAGCAGCGCAGGATGCCGTTCTCGGCGATGTTCTGCTCGGTGTTGTACGGGTCGGTCTGGATGCCCTGCAGGGCTGCGGCGAGGCTTCCATACAGCTGCTGGCCGTACTGGATCCGGGTCAGACCCGTCTGGAAGATGCTGATCCGTTGGACGTGCCACTGGTTGCCGAGGATCGGAATGTTGCTCAGGACGCCCGGCGCGCTCTCGTACTGGTTTGGGTTGATGTTGGCGGTGTCGGCGCCTTCGGTGCCGTTGCTCAGCCGGTAGCGGAACGTCAACGCCGTCTGCGCGCCCATGCTCACCACATGGGGGTCCAGGTTGCTGGCCTGGAAGTTGGCGCCCATCTTGAAGATGGAGCCCGCCGACTTGTTGATGTTGAGGTTGGCTCCGTTGGCGCTGTAGATGTTCCCCGCCAGGTTCAGGGCGCCGATAGCGTTCATCAGGTCGCCAACCTGATTCACCCCGGCCCGGATCGTGGCCGCCTGATCGTTGATCGCGTTGAGGTTGACGTTGTTGCTGTGCACCAGCACGCCGATCTGGGCGATGGTCCGGCGCTGGGCGTTGGAGAACGGGCTTGTCTGCTGGACGATGGTCCCGCCCGGCATCTGGATGCCGACGTAGGTCGCGTTCGCCGTGGCTATGTTGGTCACTACCTGGGCCGAGAAGGGGCCGACCGTCAGCAGCACCCGGGTTGGCTGCGTCGGGGTGACGCTCCAATCCGTATAGCCAATCACCGCCTGCGCCATATCAAACCGGGCGTTGTTGCCCGCGTTGATCGACAGCGCGCCGCCGTTGATGACGCCCGTGGACTCAAACAGGGCCGGACGGTGCCAGCCGCGAACGCCAGCGGAGTTGGTGCTGTACTCGGTCAGTGCTGGCGGAGATGCCTGATCGTTGTCCAGATTCAGGACGATCCCGCCCGACCCGTTCGGCGTGACCTTGACGCTGTTCGGGCCGGTTACATCGCCGGGCTGTAGGGCAGTCTTCGCCTCTTCCAGCGCGGCCAGAACCTCAGCGGCCAGCGAGATCGTCGGCAACCCCGCCGCTGCATTGCCGTTGGCCACGTTGATCTGCTGGGCCGTGCCGGTGATCGTGGCCGGACGGCTACCAGTCTTGCGCCCCTTCGCGTCGAAGGTTGTCGCCAGCAGCGTGCCCGCGCCCGAATCAGGAACGTCGGCCAGGCCGATTATCGGGTTGCCTGCATCGCCATCGGGGTTGACGATGTCAATGCCAGTGCCTTCCTGCAGCGTCCGCAGCGCCCAATCGCCGTTGCTCTGCCTGGCTGCGAAGCCGGCACCGATGAGCACGGCCAGCTTCTGGATGTTGAGTGGGATTTCCCTGATCAACTTCCAGATAGTCGATGCGATGCTGCTCGGGCCACCGCTGCCGCCGGTGGTCGGGTTGATCACTTGCGCCGCGGTCAGGATCTGGCCATCAGGCCCGCGGAGGTTCACGCCGACCTGGGCGCCATCGGTTGCGTCGGGATCAACGTCAACGTAGCCGCGGGGATTTTGGTGCAGTGGAACGCGCTTCTTGGCCATTACCGTCCCAGCGCGCGAATCTCGCCCATGCGGGTGCTGCAGTCCTGCAGGGCGAGCAGGTTGGCGTTGTAGGCGGTGACCACCGCTTCAACCGTGCGGGACGTCGCCCGGGTCGCGGTGCAGGGCTGGGTGAGCCGATCATCGACCGGGACCAGCTTCTCCACGGTCACATAGACCTTCTCAGGTAGCTTCGGTCGCTCGGGCTGGTGCGCGCAGCCGGCCAGCAGCAGCGCGGCGATCAGAGCAAGGGAATGGAATCGCATAGGGTCTGTTCCAGTTGCGCCCGACACCCGGGCTGGGACTTGGCGGCCTGCAGTGACTTCTCTGCCGCGGTCGCCCGACGCCGACCCTCTGCAGCTGCCGCTTCAGCGCGGCCCACTGCTTCATCCGCGGCCTTGCGCGCCAGCTCGGCCGCATCGATTGATGCCTGGGTCTGCCGGTTCACGTCCTGTAGGAGCTGGCCGGCAGCGTTTGCCGCTCGCAGGTTCTCGGCCGCCTCGGCGCGCGCGCCGTCGAGCTGGCGCTGCACCGATTCGATCTGCTCTCGATCTGCCACCGCTTGGCGGTCCGCTCCACGCTGGCAGCCAGCGACGAAGATGCCGCCAGCCAACGCGCACCAGAGGCCGATGCGGATCAGACCGACATAGGGCCGCAGCGGGTCTGGGATCTGCACGTCACGCCCCCGGACGCTTCTGGCTGATGACCTTGGCGATCAGGCCGATACCAGCAAAGACGCGGATGAAGGTGGTGATGGCCGAAGGCATGGCCTCATCAGCCAACATGCCAAGGGCAGCGGCGCCGGCATACAAGCCGTCCGGGCTGGCAAGCAGTACGGCCCACAGCCACGTGGTCCAGTGCTTGAGGGTGTCGCGGATCGGCATCAGGCCCTGCGGCAAGATGCTGGCCCTTGCCGGGCGCTTCGGCGGGGTGATGATCGGGGTCGGGCTGCTCATTTCGGGTCACGCTCCTTCTGGCGTTCGAGTTCTTTGTCGACTTCTTCGGCAAACTTGGGAGCGACGATGTAGACCGCGGCTCGATAGGCCTCGGCCTGGCGCGCAGACACCTGAGCGTTGCTGGCGACGAACGAAATCCAGACCATCCCGGCGATCACGCCGGCAATCGACAGGCCTATGGCGATTCCATTCCAGATGCTCCCGGCCCCTTCCAAGCGCACGACGTTCCCGTTACTGGAAGCGCCGCCAGGCTCGCCTCGGCGCTTCACGGCGTCGTGCATTTCGTTGACCATGCGTTCGATATTGTTGAGGTCGTGGTCCATCAGCCCTTCGTCTCCCTGGAATCCATCCGGATGACCATGTCGCGGACCTCGGACAGGGTCGACGCGATCGCTTCGATGCGGCGGGACTGATCTTTGAAGTCCTCACGGCTAGGCATCTCAGCAACGACCTTCAGCTCCAATGAGCTGACTCGCTTCTCCAGCTCCCTATGCCGAAGCTCGGCCTTCTCGGCCTCCTTGTCGGCGCGCGCCGCGATGCGCTGGACGTAAAACAGCGCCAAGCCCGCAATCAGGGGGGCGACCACCGTCCACCAGTTCATGCGCCACCCACCCGGCCGCCGGCCTTCTGGTAGACCGCGCGCAGCTTCTCCAGGCTCTGCTCGTGCTGGCCATAACCGGCACCCGGCAGGCTGGCCCACTCCTTCGAGCAAAGCGCCACCGCTCGGTCGAACTGGCCGGCCTTCACGGCGTCGAGCGCCTTGCGCCCCCGGATCAGCTCGATGCAGGCCTTGTCCTGGCTCAGCGGGCCGAAGTTCGGCAGGTCCAGCTGCTTCTGCAGGCTGCCCCACGTGCGGGACAGGAACTGGTAGCGGCCGGCCGCGGTGGACGCCAGCTTCGGGTTCAGGCGCACCAGCTTGGCTGGGTGCTTGCTGAGGTCGGTGAACAGGCCGCCGCCGACCAGCACGTCATACCCGTTCTGTTTCGTGGGCTGGCGCCCGTTATCGGTCCCTTCGGACCATGCCAGCATGTCCAAGAACGCCACGACGTTCTGGCCGCCGGCCTCCTGTGCTGTGATGCGCGCCATACAGCCGCCCCCATGTGTGATGGGACCATGCTGCCGCTGCGGCTAATAGCTTCAACGGATACAGAAAGCCCCGCAAAAGCGGGGCTAGGTTCGAATCGTGCGCGCCGTTTCCTATCGCGTCTTCGACACGACGACTCGGCCATTGCTAGCAGAGACGAAGAAGGTGCTCTTCTTCGGTTCAGCCGAGACCTTCTTACTGGCGACCTGACCATTGGAGGTTGGCGCAACAATCCTGGCCGGCCTTTCACCATGCGTCGAAGGCGCCTTTTGCGCAGCGCAGTTCAGTGCGTTATGCATCATGGTTGTATCCGACATGTTGGTGGATGATTTCTGGCTCATTGAGGAATGCAAAGGGCATGCCACGGCGCATCAACCCTATCCGCGTTCTGCCGCCCACCGTTGGGATGCCCATCGCAAACTTCTGCACCGCCGACTCTGCGTTAACCAATGTGGAAACCAGGTCAACAGCGGACTGAACTGGCAAATTGGCCCAGTCAAAGAATGGAGTCCCCTCTAGCCAAGGAAGCTCAGCGGGCACCACTTCCTGAATTGTAGCCTCGAAAGGTTCAGGAATCTCCACACCTTGGTCTCTCAGCTGAGTGAGAACAGATTCAACAACACTAGCCCGATGAGCCTCAAAGCTTGCAATGACGCTACGATTGACAGCCCAGCGCGTCGTTGGGTTCGATCCATTAACAAGACTTGCAATGGAATCTGCCTGCCCCGCCCAAGCTGCGCTGCAGTGGGGGAATGCGTCAAACAATTCGGTCGCCGAATCAGATGCGACGCTCACGCGAATAACCTTAACGTATTCATCATCACGCCCGTACCCTGCGATCAAGAACTGGAGATCGTCAAGAGTTTGGCGCACGGCGGGATCGACGTCGTCGTAACCAACTGCCAGCTCCCATTGAGGTCTAACGAACTCAAGAAACTCACTGACGACATCAGTGATTGATGCGTACCCATTCGGATTTGCCCGGCAACGCCTACGGAACCGGTCGGCAATCTCTGCGATCACTACCCCATTGAGCGTACCCAGGCCGGATGTAGTTGCCGCCACGGAGCATTCAATGTTGTTTGAGTCTGGATCTTCGTGAAGGATGAACATCTTCTGGACGCCGCCCATGATGTTCGTCGGTGTGAGTTGAAGCTTGCTTTCATCGTAGGCGAGCAGCAGTCGACCCTGCGCGTCGAACATCAGATCACCATTTGCATCGCGCGCCAAAGCATCCGCCGTCCGGAATGGAAAAAATGCCCTTTCAACGATACTGGACAGTGAGTCACAGCCTAGAACGACGCCGTGGTACGTCGCCACGACAACATTGGTGGTCATCCTTTCCCCCTAAGCACTTCCTTGGGACATTTTCCCCTAGGGCCGGCGGCGCCGGCGAACCGATACTATCGCCCTCTTCGTTGCCAATCCATACGCCCGACGTTGTTCAGCTCTGGTGCTACGATACTCTGGGCCCTGGATTGGCCGGGCCGCCAAGGAGATGGTGATGTTAGATACGGAACAACTGGCCAGCCAGAACGACGAAGCAGCCAAGCAACTAGAAACCCACCCGTCTCAGGACTTCTTGATTGAAGTCTTGGCTGCCCTAGCATTGGATGGCTTGTCGATCCCGGTAACGCTAACTGTTGGCGGGATTCTTGTATGCGGCGAGACCGTCGGCGGGAAAGAGTACTTCCAGAAGACGATCGACGGCTTGCAAACTGCCGCAAGCGATGCCAACACGAAGCGTCTGATCCAGGAAACAGTCGGCCAGTTCTTGGTTCCCTACGAGAATTCCTCGACTCTGAGGATTGGGTACATCCACCTCAAGAACGTCACCTATCACTCGGCGACAACCAAGGATGGAATTCCAAATGGATCGGACGCGAAGCCGATGTGGCGCGGTCGGCTGAGTCAGATTGATGGTTTCCACTTCGGACGCTTCTCCAAGGACTGAAGTACCGATAGCTGTTGATCCGGCTGTTCTATGAATGCCCCAGCACCGGTCAGCCCCGCGGCCGGTGCTACTATCCGTCCACCACCAAGGCCCGCGCCATGACGCCTGATTCGATCGTGTTTGATGATCTCCCGCCGCTCTTGGTAGACGATGTCCGCGCCTGGGCGTCCGGCGACGTGGTGCCAATGCAGGTACTCGTCCGGATCCATGCCGGCGATGACGCTCCGGGGGTCATCTACTTGCTCCAGTGGCGGCACGAGAACCTCATGTTCATGGCGCCTGGCGAGAAGAACGCAGTGGCTCACGGGGCCATAAAGTTCGAACATGACGAGGACTTTAGGCCCGCGCGCATCCTGTTCAGTCAGTACCATCAGACCGCGACCCTGCGTGGGGCGCACCTCGAAGGAAGCATCAAAGTGGCGCTTGAGCGCTGAGGAAGCAGCATGAAAGGCTGGAAAACCAACGACTACTTCAGCTGGAAGTCCTGGTCGCGCATCCAAGAGGAGAGGCGCGACGAGGAGCTGGCCAAGAACAGCGCCAGTCCGTTGCCTATGATGGCACTCGCCGCGCTTCTGCTTATTGGAGCGGTGGCAGGCCTGTTGTTTGTTCTGGCGTCTGTTCTCCACTGACCTGCTCCTGCACCGCGTTCGCCAGCTCTACTATCTCGGGGTCGCGCGAGCGTTCTGCGATACCCCGCAGAACCTGCAGCTGGGATAGAAGTTCTCCCTGAGGCTTCTCGGTTGTCCTCGCAAGCCAGTTCACGTATTTGGGGCTTGTCATGATCCGACTGATGGCGTTTGCGCCTGCGGCACCCAATCCAGAAGAAGCAACCGTGATGAAGGCCAAGCCTGGATTCCCAGTGGCCGTTAGAGCCCCCGCAGTGCTTGCCGTACCGGCAACCTGTCCAATCAGGGCCGCTCGACCGCCCGTGCCGGATGGGTTCGAAAACACCTTCGAACCTTCCCTGATGCGGGATGTGGCCTTGGCGATGGTCTCCATGTTGCGCTCGAACTCCGGCCCATAGCTACCAAACAGCACCTTGCGCGCCTCGGGGCTGGTGTTCGCGTAGTTCGTCAGAAATGTGTTCATCGAGAACACGTCGCCTTCGTCGGTCTGCTGGCTACCGACAGCGCGGCCCATGCGGCGGATGAAGGCCGAGCTGACGATCTTCTTCTGAGCTTCGGGCAGTGCCTGCATGATCGACCGGATGCGCGTCGGGCCGTCCTTCGCGCCGCTGACTGCGGCCAAGTAGGCGCCCTCGCCATCTCGCTTGCCGATGATGGAGTCGATGTTCTCCAACTGGTCCACGTAGCGGGAGTGGTACTGGTTGGCGTTCGTCAGTGCCTCAGCCGCCTTCGGGTTGCCTGTGGCCTTGACTGCATCCTCCATATCGCGGCTCAGGGCGGCGTACACCGGCCGCCACATGCTGCGCGGCACGTCGCTGCCGAAGTTGGCGTTGTCGATCTCGCGTCCGACCAGCGACCGTAGCTTCTGCAGGGCCTCGTAGGGCAGACGGTTGTCGGTCATGTTGCCGAGGGTAGCCATGACGTTCTGCTCGATCTGGTCCGTCGTCGGCACCGGCTCCATCACCGTCATGCCCAGCGACTTCCGGCGCGCGTTCTCCATCTCGACGGAGCGAGCCTGGGCCTGCAGGTAGCTTCGGTAGGCGTCGGCCTGGTCCTGCATGCCGGGCTGGGTAAGCAGCGCTTGCACGCCCTGCGTGTCATCGATCAGGCCGCCTTCGATGCTGCCAAGGCGAGCGTTCTGGAACAGGCGCGAAGTGGCGGGTGCGCCGGGGATCGCCTGATTCAGCTCCCGCAGTGCCGCCTGCACATTGGAAATGTCCACACGCGAGTCCTGCGGGATCAGCTCATCCAGCGCCTGGTAGAGGGCATTACTCTCTGCGCGAGACGTTTCCTTGAAACCGCCGGGGCCGGCGATGCCCTGCCGGATAGCGAGACCCGCCATTTCCGGGTCAACAGGCTGCCCGTCCGGAGCGAGTGAGTTCGCGATCTCATCGATGCGTTTGCCAAACTGGCCTGCCTGGCGCTGCGCGAAGCGGTCCACCACGCCGGCAGAGCCCGGAACACTACCTAGCAGGGTCTCAGTTGCCTGCAGGACGCGATTCCCCGTTGCCTGCCCCATGCTCGGCTGCACTCCGGCTTCCGCGAAATCTCCAAGGGTCTGCGCCACCTGATCCGGATCCGACCCGCGCAGCGCGCGGCGGGTGAGATTCTGAGTTACAGCCGAACCCACGCCGGATGTCGGAAGGCGTGGCACGAAGCCGGGCGCCAAGCCGCCAGCTAGGCCGGCAATGGCCTGCGCACCAGCCCCGCCACCAAGCTCACGCGCGCCGCTTGCCGCGCCGGAGCCGGTCACGGTACTGGCCACCTGCAATGCAGGCTGAGCAGTGAGAAACGCGCCGGCTTTCTCGCCCAACGCTGGGACCACATTGGGGGCCGGCACAGCGCGCGCCAGCGTCGGTGCCACCGAACGGCCTGCAGTCAGAGCGCCACCGGCGCCCAATGTCAGGCCAGTGCCGGTCAGTGCTTCGCCGATGTCGCCCAGCACGCGGTCACCGCTGGTCTGCGCCTTGGGCAGGCCAAGCGTGTCGCCGAGCGTTGCCGCGTTGTCACGGAAGCTGGCCACGGGGCGGCCAGTGACCTTGGTCTCCAGCGCGCCGAGCGCATCGCCGCCCACTGCGCCGAGCAAGCTGCCAATGCCTTGCAGCACAGAACGCGCGCCGAAAGCAGCATCGCGCAACGGGCCGGCCCGCCAGCCATCGGTCTGCCGCCCGCTTGCGGTACTGTCCACAGTGGATTCAACACCAGAGAAGTCCGGGGGCAGCGCGTTGACCGCCGGCAGGTCAGTAATCGGCGCTCCACCTCCTCCGAACTGCTTGCGCAGCACACTGCTGATGGCGTCGTTGGACATCCCATCGGGGAACTCGGCAATACTGCCATCCGGCAGTTCGACTTCGATCGGCATTACTCGACCCTCCCCGTGGCCGGGTTGTAGCGGCGGCGCGCCCCAGGTGGAGCCGGCGGGTCTCCCAGAGTCCGTACTGCCCCTCCCGCCATGCCCACTTGAGCGGGACCCGGTCGGGCGATTGCGGCCCGCTCTGGTCCGAGGCCAGTGGCAATTGCATCCAACGCGACCTGACGCGATTTGGCCTTCTGCCTCAACGTTGCCGGACTATCTCCTGGTTGCGGCAGGTAGGTCTGGCCATAAATATCGAACTCCTGAGCGGTGATCGCCGCGCCAGTATCTTTACGCAGAACAGCTGCCAAGAACTCGCGCGCCGCCTGCTCGGCCTGCTGTCGAGGGGCCGACACGAGAGCGTTCACGGCAGAGGAATCGCCGATGCCAGGAAGTCCTCGCAGGAAGACGTCGGCCGCGCCGCGCGAACCCTGCTGCCCACCGCTCGCAGTGAGGTTCCCAGCCATGGTTTCCAGCAGCTTGTTCGCCTCATCTCCGCGCTTCAGGTAGACCAAGTCCTTGGACTGCCCTTCTGTCAGCTTCGGAGATCCTGCATCGCCAAGCACTCCGCCTCCTGCGCTTTGGCCACCAGGGTTCCACTGACCGCTGCGCTTCAGCCCAAACTCCGCCGCATCAATGCCGGCAGCCTGCCGGGTACGTGCCGCGCTGGCGTTCGAGTTGTTGGCGCTGGCGTAGGACGCTGCCGAGCGCGCCGCGTCGGCGGCAATGCCGGCGCGCCCCTGCTCGGTAGTGGAGATGCCGCCGCCTCCGGTCAGGAATCGGTTGTTGATGAGGTTCTGCCCCTGGACGGTAGCAAGCTCCTGCGGACCGTTCGCAACGCCGAGCATCGACGCATTCGCCCCGTCCCAATCGCCCAGCGTGGCGCGGTCCACGGCGTTTCGGCGATAGGTCGCACCCTCGATGTCGCCGAGGGTCGAGAAATCCACCTTGTCGTTGGCCAACAGACCCGCAGCGATCAGCTGGTTGGCGGCGGCGTTGTCACCACCACGGTACGATCCCAGCAGTTCAGGGGTGATCACCGCCCGTTGTTCGTTGATCTGGTTTGCCAGCACCGCCTTGGAGCGTGCCTGCCGAGCCTCTTGCAGGGCCTGTTCCACCTTGTAGCTACGGCCAAGCTGGTCGGTGTAGGTGTCGCGCGTGCTGCCGAACAGTGCGGTGCCCAGCGCCTGGCCTGCGTTGTATGGATTCGCCATATCAGCCTCCCACCAGCCCGTAGCCGGGCATGCCATAGCTGGCGCGCGCGCCGGCACCAGGCAATCCCTTCAGTCCGTCGATGTTGTTGCCGAACCCCTGCGGGGCGCCCCTGCCAGCAGCGCCCATCGCGGCATTACCCAGCATGCTCGCGCCAATGCCGGATGCCAGACCGCCCAGCAGGTCCATGCCAGGCCGGCGGCGGATTTGGCGCCGACGAAGGTCGTCCACGAAGGACTGCCCCTGCGACTCTCGACCGATCAGATTCAGGTCGGTGGCCAGCCGGCCGTAGTCAAAGGCTTCGCCCTGTCGTTGCAGACCCGGAGCGTCAATTCGGGCCTGTAGCCCTGCAGTGGTCGCCGCAGCTGCATCGGCCGCGTTACGTGCGCTACCGGCGTCGGCCTGGAACGTAGCACCGCCCACCGGACCTTCTAGGCCGCTGTTGGCCTGACGCTGGCCGCGGCGCAGTACCTGCATGTACTGGTCCAGCCGCTGCGCTCGTTCGTCCCCGGATGTGCTGCCCTCCAGTTCCCCCACCTGGTTGCGCACAACCTGGTCGGCCTCGCGCTGCTTCTGTGCCTGATTGAGGATGCCTTGTGCCGCCGCCTCGTCCTGCTTACGCAGGTAGCGATTGGTCTCGTTGCTCTGGATGACCTGGCCGCCAATCATGGCAGCGGCAGGGATGATGAAAGGGAGCGCGGCGCCCATGGATCAGCCTCCGTAAGCGGCACCGCCGCCGTACAAGTTGTAGTTGGCGTCGCGGTTTGCCTGCCGACGGGCAGACTCCTCGCGCCGCTGCTTCACGAACGAACCCACGTTGGCGAACTGGTCTCCCAGCTGCTCGCCGTAGGCCTGGGCCTGGGCACTTCCGATGTTCGAACGAAGGCTCGACGCGGCCTGCGACGCAGCGCTTGTTGCATCGAGACCCGACGTGGCCAGCTGGATCAGTCGCGAACGTGCATCTTGATCTGCCGCTTCCAGCTGAGACCCGGCGCCCTGCGCGCGGTTCTCCACGTTGATGAGGCCGCGGTTGTACTCGTCGCCCAGCCGACGGTTCTGGTCAACGCTGACACTGCCGCCAGAGAGGCCGCCACGGGCCAGCGCAAACTTCAGATCACGCTGCGCGTCGGCGTTCTGGCGATCCAGATCGATCAGCGCACGGCTGCGCACAGCAGAGACGAAATCGGAGATGTCGCGCGCGCGCCGCGGGTTGTCGAAAACCGCATTGACCCTCCCCTGCGTCTCGCGGATAGCGGCCTGGCGCTCCTTCTCCATCTGTGCAGCCTGATCTGCTGCGTTACTTTGCTTCGGGGGACCGCTCATTCCGCCTCCTTCACGCGAGCGAACATCACCGCATCCACGCCGCTTGCGCAGTACCGGTGCAAGGTGGCCTCGCGCCGGTAGCCCAAGCTGCGCTCGTACCACTCAAATGTCTTCTCACGGCCGGCCATGGCGCAGAGCTGGAGCCGGTGCACGCTCGGGTCGGCCAGCATCTCGTCGTTGATCCTGCGCGTCACCTTGGTGATCGAGCGCCAGTACCGATCCCAGCCCGGCATGGTTCCAGCCTGCCACCCCTCCCAGACACCGGGCCGGATGCAGTAGAAGCCGCCACCCAGAATCGGAAGCCCGTCGGCCAGCATGACGAACTTGGGCCCAGCGACGTTCACCATCCGCAGAATCGCCGATTCAACGTCGTGCACTCCCGTGCCGTTGAATGCCATGTCCTGCGCGATTTCGTCCGGACGCATGTGACGCGCCAGATAGGCCAGATCCTCGAGTGCCACTTGGCTGGTGACCTGGAAGCTGCTCATGGGCCGTTTCCGAGGTCGAAGAAGCTCAGCGACGCCTGTGTCAGCGACCACTTCTTGCCGGGTGCGAAGTCCACGCGCAGGCTGAAGGTCGGTGCTGACAATGGGAACGGAATCACGCCGCCCGGCAGCGTGTCGGCATCGACGGTGTAAGGGTCGGTGAACGCGGCCGTATTGCGCTGGTCGTAGCCGATGCTGATGCTTGGCGTCCCCTGGCTCACGATGTCGAAACCCTCCATCATCTTGGTGACACTCGGCGTGCCGAAGTCCAGCCACGGCCACCAGACCGTGCCACCGAAGGGGATTGTCTGGCCGCCGACGTCGTCGCCCAAGGCAAAGTCGCTGACAGCGCTGATTTCGTCCCCATGCCGGATGTAGAGATCATTGCCGAGCTGGGCAAAGGCATCCACGGAGAACGGGAACAGATAGCGGCTCCATGCCCCCTGCTTGCCCGAGCGCATCGTGTAGACGAAGACGGTCGACTCCATCACGCACCCCCAAATCCGAACTGCAGCCGGCCGCCGGTGGACATGCACAGCGTGGCCAGGCCGCCGCAGGGAGGATTGGCCGTTAGCAGGTACTCGGTCAGGTAGCGGTCGCGCTGCTGCCGGTAGTACAGGGAGCCGGCGCGAAGGTAGGCCAGGATCACATCCGAGTTGGAGGTTTGGCCGCGGCGCTTGTCGTCCAGCGTCAACCGCGGGTTGACCGCCCCGAGGATGCTTGTGAACACCATGCCCGGAACCGTGCCGTCGAACCACCAGAGCCACGCCTGCCCACCCTGCGTGAAGGCAATCACCGGCTGCATGTTCTGGTCGAACGCCAGCGCAATCTCGGTGATGCCCGGGCGGATGAACGCAGGCAGCTCGCTGCCGCCATCCGGCCCCAGATACACCACGTCCTCATCCACGCGCACCCGCCACAGCTGATACTGCAGGCCAGCCGAGCTGTCATTGATCGCACGGCCGCCCATCTCGTAGTCGATGAGCGGCTGCAGCGTCGAGTTAACCCGCTCGGAGAACGGGGCCGGCTGCGGAGTGCTGGAGAGGCCGCCAGTCGGGATCATGGCGTGTAGCGACCCCAGCTCATGCGGATGGTGAAAGTGGCCTTGAACGAGGCAGTCTTGGGCAGCTTGGGAGACAGGCCCCATGCCCAGGCGCCGAAGGTGTTTGCATCGAGATTGGTCGTCCCAGAAGTGGCAAAGAAACATCCAATTCCGCCAGCGACGTTGGCATTATTGAGGTCGCAGTCAAATCGGAAGGAACGCTGATAGCTGCCGTTGGTGTACGCCAGAGCAGTGATGACTCCGGATGCGATGGGGCTCGATAGTGCACTCCCCTGAGCCGGCAGGACTGCTGCGACAGCAGGGCCATTGGAAGGATTACCCGCCACCGAGTAAGGGATGATCCCTCGCCCGAGGTATCCCGACCAGACCACGTCGTAGGACACGGGAATCAGCGGCCTTGCGGTCCAGTTGTACGTCGTACCAGAGATGTCGACCGTTCCAGTGGCATCCGTCAGTACCGGATACAGGCGAAGCTCATAGGTCACATCGAGCGTTTCGTCAGACAACACCGTGATCGTGGTCGGGCTACCACCAGAATCCAGAATCAGGGCACGGCTGAACAATGCACCCGCATTGGTCAACGAAACGCCCACCTCGGCCAGCGTCCCTGCTGCTGCACCATTTGCGAACCGAAGGGTCCGACGCCGCCAGGCATAAAATGCCCCCGAACGATCAACGCCGTTGGTAAGGGCCTGCTCGCTGGACGTGACCGCGACCTGAGAAACCAGCGCCGTATCGGTGACGGCGGGAACCGTGTTCCCTGACCCGACCCGGCAGAAAGTGAACACGTCAGTGGATCCAGTGGTCCCGAGCAGATCCAGGCCGGCGTTGGTGATCAGGTTCGGGAACCAGTCGGCAGCGATGCGGCGGCTGCCGGGGATCTCCTGGCCACCCTCGTCCGCGCGGAACGCTTCGATCTTGAACCAGCCGGCGAAACCGCTGCTGGCGTTGAGAGAATTGCTGCTCATGTGAGCGTGCCTCCTACGACACTGGAAGACAGCCCGATGCCCTCGGGCGCCATGTTGGAAACGATCAGCTTCTGGAGCAGCGTGCCGGCCACTACTGCGCTGGAAAGGCTCATGGATTCGGCCGGGATCACATAGCTACGGAGGATATTTCGCAGCGTCGCAGCTTCAACGGCGGAGGCCAGCGAAACCCTGTCGTCCAGCGCGTAGGTCTGCAGGATGGGGCGCAGCGTGCCGGCAGTAGCCACCGACGACAGCGCAAAGGCATCGGCGGGGACGGTGTACTCGTGGTAGACATCACGGAACGTCGCCGCTTCCACCACTGAAGCCAGGGAAATTGAATCCGCCGGTATCTCCACCGGGTACAGGCGCGTGGTCAGGTACTTGAAGAAGCCATCCGCACCAGTGCGGGTCTCGACCTTCTCCGCCACGTCGCCGAGCGAATCCGTGGCGCGAACCGTCCACTCAGCATCGCCACCGCGCGCCATCTCGCCGGTGACGTGGCCACTCGCGTCCATGGCCAGGCCATCGGGCAGCTCTCCAGCGGAGATCTCCACGCTGTAGGGCGGCAGTCCACCGGCGATCACATAGCTGTAGTCGACCGTGTCTCCACATGCGGCTTTGGGCAGCGCCCCATAGACACCCAGCACCGGCGGGGGATAGTTCGGGAACGCCAGCAGGTACTGGCCGGCGCCCGGGTAATAGGTCGCCAAGGGCGGCGTATTGTTGCGGTCCGCATACAGCATGGCCTGCTGCACCAGAATGTCGATTGGTGCGCCGATGTCCCCGGCTGCCAGGTTCTCGGCAGCGTTGGCGATGCCCACCGAGCGAACGCCCTGCTGGGAGAGGTAGATCAGATCGTTGGCCACCGGAGCGGCGGCCTTCTGCCAGATCGAGCCGATGCCATCCATCTGGTCGAGGATGGCCATCGATGCAGGATCTGGATCCACCTGCCAGTTCTGGAAGCTACTGGCATTCATCGGGACAAGGTTGGAGCGGTACTGCTGCAGCACCGCCACATCGTTGGAGTTTGCCTGCTGCAGGCCGGTGGGCAAGTAGCCGGCGTCATCGGCCGTCGACCAGTCCAGTGGGTTTGCCGTGGCGCTGTAGCGCACGATGTCCTTGTCCGCCGCAAACACCTTGCTGGCAACGATAGCCACAACCTTGGACTGCGGGCACTTCTCGTCAGTCACCCGACGCGACACCGCGCGCCAGTTGATGGTCCCGTCCTTCACCATGGCCCCAACATCGATGGGCCACACCGGCTCAGTGCTTCCGCTGACGTACCGCGGCGCCGCGGTCCAGGTCACGCGGCTGGTAGTGACGGCCTCCCAGATCACTTCGTTGTCGATGACCTGCTGGCCCAGCACGCCGGGCCACGCCGGCTCGCTGCTCCCGGATGTCCCGGATCCGGTCTGAACGGCCTTGTAGACCAAGCCCTCCGGAAGCCCGGCCGTTGCGCCACTGACCGCCAAGTTGTCGCCCCAGATCGGGGCGTTGTGGTCGGCGACTGAGGTCAGGTGGATGGCGGCCTTGGCGTAGGCCGCCGATGCAGGCGCTGTGCTGATCACCTTGGACTGATGCCAAGCACCGCCAGAGCCGCTGTCTACTACGTTGCCCTTGTCGGTCTGCAACAGCGTGTTGAGCGAGTCGAACCAGCGGACCTCAGTCCACCCAGCAGTCTTGCCGGCCGACGATGCACCCTGGTTGATCATCGAGGTGGCAGTCAGCTGCCCCCCCACCGGCACAACCAGCGTCGTGTTATTGATGCCCAGGCCTTCAGGCCTATTGCCAGGAAGGATCATGGACGGACCACCGCCGCCGTATCCGCCGGATGGGCTGTAGGCCCCATCACCACTGAAGGTCCACCCGGTATTTCCAGCGGAGAAGTCGCCGTTTACCACCTGCGGGTTGTTCGGCGGTGGCTGGGTGATCGGCTGGACCAAATCTCCAGGCAGATACAGTGTGCCGGGCTGCCAAACAGGAGCTGCCATTATTGGATCTCCTGATTGTTCAGGTTTCGCCACGGGCTATTGCCGCCACTGCTTCCGTAACGATCAGTCACGTCTGGCGGCAGCTGACCGCCAGACCCTTCGCTCGGAATCGGCGCGGGGTTGGCAACATCGCTGTCTTCGAACACCGTGGCGCCCGGCGAAGTCGGCCATGACGGCTCAGTAGCGCCGGAGCGCGGCGCCGGCCCGAATACGTCGGTGACCGTGTAGTAGTAGCCGTTGTCGACGGTCGGAACCACCTTGTCGCCAGCGGCGCGCGCGACGTTCCGCACCCACACCTGGAACTGCTCGGTGCCGCTGTCCAGCTGGTAGGCGATGCCATTTGGCGTGGTCGGTGTGACCAGCGCGCCCGGCATGTAGATCTTGCCGGGGGCCCACACGGTGCCCCGCTGCAGCCAGTAATGGAAAACGTCCCCATTGACGAACTCGGGCACCACGTACAGGTAGCCGAGGAATGGCCCCGCAAAGTGGATTTCCTTGATCGGCAGGTCCGGCGTGTTTGGGTGCTTCAGCACCTCGCACTCCACCGCCGGCGCACTGGCCGTGATGGTCTGCGGCTCATGGCTGAAAACGATCAGCTTGCCGTCATAGGCGCACAGCCCCTTCGTGGCGCCAGTCGGGAGCGTGTTCTTGTTCTTGGTGCCAGGCCGAGACCGCGGTACGCCGTCCTGATCAACATAGCCGTTCACCAGGTCGTAGAGCGTGTTGGGGTCCGCGCCGCCCTTCGTCCTGAGTCGGTTGATGCCGCCCTTGGAGGCGTTGAGGGTGACGATGCGTCCGGTCATGGGAACGGCACCTCGGGCCGAGGCGGCACATACACGCCCTCACCCACCGGTGGCCCCGGGATATACCGCGCTGTCGCATGCGTGCCGGCCACAAGGTTGGCGATCATCACCTCCAGCTGCTGGATATAGGCCTGTGCATCTGCCTGTCGGTAATGCGCCTTGCCATTGGCCAGCGCCAGCAAGAACACGATTTCGCTGTCGATGGTGGTCTTGTCCGCATCCTCGGTGAACCGGTTGAGGTCGAACTTACCCTTGATCACCAGATTGCCCAGCGTCTCGTCCGGCGCCGGCGAGATCTCGATGCAGTTGCGGAACTCGTAGCGCTGCGGGAGGCCTGTCAGCTCGCTTGTCGTGTAGCTGCGCGGGTTGATGCCCTGGTGCATCTCGGACCAGACGCCATCGCGCTCGCGACCGACCCAGGTCACCTTGCGTGGATCGAGCGTCGCCGGGCACGACTGCGGCGCGTTCTTCTCATCGTTGTCCGGGTAGTCGTACAGGCGCTGGCCGGCCACCAGAGGCCATGAAAACCAGCGCTCGTTGCGGAACTCACCGGTGGGGCGGCGGAACAGCGCCACCTGCGCGCTCTGCAGGAAGTCGTTGAGCAGCTCCTTCATGCCAGGCGGCGGGTTGTTCGCCTGTGCGGCGAAGCCAAGCCGGACCATCAGCCGTTTGCGCAGCGCTGCCAGCGTGGCATTGCCATCGGTACTGGAACAGGCGCACTGGATGCCGTCGGTGATGCTCATGGGAGCCCTCTTGTGGAGACGGGCCGGGTTTCCCCAGCCCGTCGGGTTACAGCGTGGTACTGGCTATCAGCCGCCCAGGGTGCCGGCGCCGGCCTCGGCCTTCTTGGCCTCATCCAGGAGCGCCTGCAGGTCGACCTTCGAGGCGTTGCCCCTGAACGGGATGCCGCGCGATGTCAGCTCAGCCTTCAGCTCCGCAGCGTTCAGTTCAGCGTCGCCGCCAGTGTTGGCCTCGGCCTTCTGCCCCGGACGTTCCGGGCGACGGCTGTTGATGACCGCTTCCGACGGACGGACGTAGGTATCTCGGCCGAGATCCATTTCCAGTTCACGCGCGATGTCGTTGGCGCCACGCGGGAATGCCATGTCGATGGCCGGCTGGAACCGCTCGCCGTACTTGCTGCGCAGGCGCTGGAACTCGCCTTCGGCGTTGTCTGGCAGCTCCAGTGCATGGAAGTCTGCGTCCACGACCTTCACGTTCTCGCGTCCATGGATTGCTTCGAGAATCGGGACTTCGTGCTTGAACACTTCGGCCGCAATGGTGGTTTCCATGCCGCGCTTTACAGCGACCAGCTGGACGGTGGCGATGATGCTGTTGCTCATGTTTCCTCCAGGAGTGGAGATGGCGACCATCGCTGGCCGCCATCTTGGTCAGTCGCCCAGGGCGTAGACGGTGCCGGCGGCCGAAAGCTTGATGTACGGAGGCAGGTTGGCCACATTGGTGAAGCTCAGCGTGGTCAGCGTCGCCAGCGTGGTGTAGGTGCCTGCGAGCGTGTCCGATCCCTGCAGGGTGGCGTCAGCGCCTGCCAGGTTGGCGAACACGGCGCTGCCGCCGCGAAGGAACGGGCTGTTGCCGATCTTGAAAGCGGTGTTCGTGATGGCTTGGGACTTCATGGATGACTCCTTGAATGCCGAATAAGGCCCCGGCCGAAACCGGGGCGCTAGTGGATCAGGCGATGGACAGGACGGCGTGCGCGTTGCGCTTGCTGACGGTCAGGCCGTACTTGTTGGTCTGCGCGTAGTAGGTGACGTAGCGGTCCGGCAGCTTCTCCGGCTTGCGCTTCTTCATCCAGTTGCCCTTCACCGGACGGAACTTCAGGAAGTTCTCGTTGATGAAGTAGCAGCGCTTGGTCCACGGGTAGGTGATCGTGCCCAGCTTGGCGTCCAGCAGTTCGAAGGTCGGATCCCAGACCAGCTCGATGCCCTTGAAGAACACGCCGCTGATGGACGCATCCAGACCGGTGCCGCCCTTCGGCCCGATGATGATCTGGCGGTTGACCTCCAGCTTTGCCTCCTTGCGGTAGGCATCGATGAAGGCCTGGCCGCAGCGGATCGCGGTCGGCAGACCGCCGCCGTAGCGCATGCAGGCCTCCCACATCTTCTCCATCTCGGCCACCAGCGATCCGGAGGCGATTGCCATGTCGGCGTTGTTCCGCCACCAGGTTGCAGTCGACGCATCCCAGCCGCCCACAACGTCGGCGGTGCCCGGCACGGTGTTGATGATGTGGTCCAGACCCGGGACGGCCTTGGAACTCTGGGTGCCGTTCTGCAGGGTTTCGAGCGCCAGGCCCTCCTGGATCGAGGCCTTGACGGCGTAGTAGCTGGTCTTCATCAGGTTGACCAGCTGCTCCTTCTCGCTCGAAGTCGGAACAGCCACGCCCTCGTCATCGATCTGGATGCCGTTGGCGATCAGGCGGTCTTCATCGAACCAGAAGCCCTCGTGGTTGCTGTAGTACTGGAACTTGGCGAAGCGGTTCGGGTCACGCTCGTTGTAGGTGACCTGGTCGGCGCCCTGGTAGTTCTGGTAGTTGCTGTCGTTGGAGATGTACAGCTTCTCGTTGAAGATGCCGTTGCCGAAAACGGACTCTTCTTTGCCCTTGACCAGCAGGTCCAGGGTGCGGTGCGCCACGTTGATCTGGTCAACGGGCTCGTTCTTGGCGTAGGTCTCCAACGTGTAGTTGGTGCCGATCAGGAGCTGAGCCTGGGTAAAGGCCATGGTGATGTCCTCGAAGGGGAATGGGTTGTCGCTTTCCATCCACGTTCGAGGGGGGCGAGGCCTCCTACTGCCCTACCGGGCGCGACTCCGGCGTACTGCATGCGTGGCGCGGTTGTCAGCCGCAGGGCCAGATTGCCCGTGCTGCGGAATGCGTCAACGGACACAAGAAACCCCGCCGAAGCGGGGTCTTTCCATGGCAGAGCTTGGCTCTGCTCAGCCTCCGTTGGCCTTCTGGATGCCGTAGTCCAGTGCAGCCAGCGGATCATCGAATGCGACCGGATCCATTGCAGGACGAGGGCCGCCCGGACGCATCGGGCCGGGGCGCGGCTGGGCCGGAGCCGCGGGCGCTGCCGGAGCTGCCGCTGCCACCGGTGCCTGGATGCGCGCATAGGCCAGGGCGGTGCGCTGTGCCCATTCGCTCGGGTGGAATTGCTCGCGGATCTGACGAACAGCCTCACTCAGCTGCGGCCGCTTCACTGCGTAGCCTGGGTCTTCCTGTGCCATCTCGACGTCGAAACGCTTCAGCCAGTCGATGCCCTTCTGCTCGGCCTGTTCCGCAGCCTGCTGGCTCTCGGTCCGCTGCCGCTCGACACCGCCCGCGTAAGCTGTGCGATCGCGCTGGCCAGCAATCTCGATGGCGCGGGCGCGCGGAAGGTCGCCGGCCTCGACCTCGGAACGCAGGTCCGAATGCGCTGCCAACGGGTCATGTACGCCCGGGACTTCCTTGCCGAGGATCTTCGCCAGAGCTGCCACCTCACCCGACAGCATGGTGTAGGCCTTTTCGGCCTCGGCCATGTCGCCCTGCCCCGCCTTGCTGATCATCGCCAGGTAGTCCAGCGCCATGCCGTACTGCTCGGAGCTGGCGCCGGTCTCCATGACCATCTGGACCATGTCCTCGCCCACCTTCGAGCGCTGGACCAGCTCTGGCAGACGTGCCACATCCTCGATGCCGGCAGCCTTCATTGCCTCGCGCAGCGGCGCCAGCTCCTTGATCTCGGAGGCCATGCCGCGGAACCGCTCGGCGGACTTCTCCTTCAGGCCAAGCGCAGTGATCTCCGCCTCGGTGTCGGCATCGGGCTGCTGCTCACCCTCAGCGGCAGCAGGCGGCTGGCCATCGGCCGGAGGTGCACCTTCCTGCGGTTGCGCCGGGGGATGTCCGTCAGCTGGAGGAGTAGTGCCAGGATCATCCGCCGGCGGCGTGGCTGCATCAGCCAGGGGAGCTTCGACTGGCGCAGTCTCGGCGGCAGGCGCGGCTTCAGCATCAGCAGCGGCGATGCCGGCATCCAGCGCCGCCATCACGTCGGCCGGCTGATCGGTCGGGGTGGTATCCGGCGCAGTGGCCGGGGTGTCTGCATCAACGTTCATCAATTACTCCGATCAGGCTGGTTCAAGGGGATCGGCGGCAGGAGAGCCACCGGGAGGTGCAGGCGGAACCGGCGGCTGCTGGCCGGCATTGCCACCTTGGGGCGGCGGCGCACTGCCCGGCACTGCCTGTGCAGGCATGGCCGGCTGTGTGCCGTCGTTCTGTGGGATGAGCTGGTCGATGTCGAAGCGTTCGCCGCTGCGTTCGGCCGTTAGGCGCATCAGCTGTTCCATCGAGTCGGCGATGGCGTCGGGCGAAGCGCCGCGCAGCTGGCCGATCTGGGCCACGCCGGCCTGCAGCAGCGGCAGAAGGTTCGCCCACGACTGGCGCTCCATCGCGGTGTTTGGCTTGCCCGACGAGCCAGCGCGGATCTCGATGCGCATGAACTCGGCCAGGTCATCCGGGCCCTGATACGGCGGCCAGAAGGCGGTCGGTCCTGCGACGAAGCGCACGTCCTCGTCGGTCATGTACACGCGGGCAATCTGGCAGGTGTACTCGGCCAGCTCGCTCAGGCGCATTTCCATGCTGTCGCGCCGGCTACTGCTGCGCGCCTGGAATCCCTGCTGCTGGATGTCGGCCTCGGTGGCAGTCTTGGCCGTGTTGATCGACCCGGACAATGCCTCCTGGACGCCCCAGATGCGCTCCAGCGCCGCCTCGATCTTGCTGCGGTCGTAGGCGGCCATGTCCATCTGCGGATAGGCGATCGGGACCAGCAGTGCACGGAGGTCAGCCTGCGGTGAGGTCGCCTTGATTGGAACAAGCTCGCCGGTCTTCGCCTTGGTGATCTTCGTCGCCTCCTCCTCCTCCATGGCACCTGCGTGGAATGCCATCTTCGGGATGATGCGGCGGCGATGCTCAGTCTCAGCCGACAGGCTGCGGTTGTACTCGTCCGTCAGCTTGATCGAGCGACTGACCAGGCTCTGCGGGTGGCGCTGGCCGTCCACTTCGGAGGTAGGGAACACGAAATACGGGTAGAACCGGGTCGTGGCCGGCGGGTTGAAGCCCGGCTTCACCCAATACGGAACACCCGTGATCATGGTCAGGACGGTGTTGCTCTCTGCGTCCCAGATCTCGACCAGGCGCACGTAGCAGCCGGCGGTGGTGTCAGCGTTGGTGGTGAACTCGTCAGCGTCCTCCGCCGTGGCACTACCGGCCGCGACATTGACGCTCTCGTTCTTCCCCATGCATGGCTTGCGTGGCGCGTACCTTGCGGCCTTGCACATGATGCTGGCGGCGTCGCCCTTGGGGTCGTACTGCGCCAGATACGGGCCGAACTCGGCCAGCGCATCGTCGTAGCGCATGTAGGAGATCTCGGCGTTCCACGGCGCGTCGACGTGGTTGGAGATCGTGAAGCCCGGCGCCACCTGGAAGTTCTCGCCGGCCACGTTGTCGATCACGTAGCCGCGGGCAACAACCCGCTCGGCTCCGCTCTGGATTGTGGCCATCTGGCGCTCCAGCTCGGCGACGGTCGCATCCTGATCGTTGCCGACCATGCCCTTGACCGCGTCCCAGGCGCGCGCGCCATAGCCGGCGGTGCCGTCGGCCAGCTCCTGCTGCAGCGCCTTGGCGCGGGCAATGTTCTGCTGCAGGTCGTTGATGGCCGTCTGCGTCTCGGGCGAGATCTCGGTCCGCTCCTGCCATGACGCCTTCAACACGCCGATGCCGATTGTCAGCGACGACCGCACCCACGGCCGACCGCGGCGCTTCAGCTGCGCGTCTTTCCACATCTGGGTGCCGACCGCTTCCATGGTCTCGGCAAACTGCTTCATCTCGCGCGAGCGCTTGGCGTACTGCTTGCGCAGCTTCAGCACTTCGTCGGAGACCAGCTTGTCCACCGCACCGGTGGCTAGGAAGCCCTCCTGCGCCTGCATGCTCTGCGCCAGTGCCTGCTGCTGGGGCACGCCATCAGCCGTCAGCTGCGTGGCCACCTGCCGGCCGACCTCCATCGCATCCTGCTCAGCCTGCTGCTGCAACCCCGTCATCAACTGCTCGTCTGACTCCACAATGTCGCGGAGCTGCTCGGGCGTTGGCATGCGGTGCGCCGGACCCGGGGATACATCGAAGTCTGGATTGCGGGCGTAGAGGAACGCTTCCAGGTTGTCGATGTTGGTCCCGATGATGTTGGCGTCGACCAGGAATCCTGAATCGCCACGAGCTTGGCGCCGGTCCTTCGCATACTGCAGCCGGGCCTCCTCGTCGTACTTCCGTGCTTCATCGAACCGGGCCGACCAGCGCTTCACATCCGCCTGGATGCGGCTCAGCTGCTTGGCGCGCGACGGATCAGGATCAGCGGCGGCTGCGATCCCGGTTTCGAGTGCTGCGATGGGTTGGTCTGCCATGGTCGGGCCGGTGTTCGAACTGACCCCACGGTGCCCGAGCTGCTGGAAGCATCAACGGAGCATCAGCTGTAGTAGCGGGCGGTCTTCTCGTCGTCGTCGCGGTCGGCAGCGTCGCGCTGCTTGAACCATGGATCGGTGAACGGTGCTGGCGGCGCTGGCTTGGCCTCGGGCGGGAGGCTGCCGTCAGCCATGAGGTCAATGCCTCGGCCGAACAGGCTGCACACGTCCACCATGTCGTCGCGGCGGCCGTCCTCACCAGTGAAGGCACACAGCTGGTCGATCAGCCTGTCGCCCCACTCGGTGTTCGGGATATGCACTGAGCCGGTGGCAGCACGGGCAGCGAAGCCCAGAGCGCGGTCTGCCTTGCTGCCTGCGCTGGCCAGGGGCACGCGGTGCACGAACGTCTGTGTGGCCTTGGCTGCCCGGCGGATGGCGCCGTCGGTGGTCCGCAGGATGACGCCCATCTCCTCGAAGGCCATCACCGGCTTGTTGCGCCGCCCCATCTGCATCAGGGCAGCGATCCACACCGACGGGTCTTCCTGCCCACTCCACCAGTCGAGGAACCACATATCGCCTACGTGGTCGAGGCCGGCACAGCCATGCTCGGTCCAGTCGGGATCGGCCTCGGGGTCGTCCGGGTCGGGCGCGCCGGCATAGTCGCTCGACAGGTACTTGCGTAGGCCCTTCGGCTCGTCGCCCAGGTTGAAGCGCTTGAACCAGTGCCGCTTGAACAGGATGCCGGCCTTAGCCCGGGGCTGGCCACCGAAGATGTGGTCGTGCAAGTCCTGCGAGACAGCCAGCGTCTTCAGCCGCTCCGTCTCCATCGGCTGGTTCCACCACGGGTTATCCAGCCAGTTGATCTGGATGACGATCGCGTCCGGGTCGTTGCCCAGCACCCAGCGCTTATAGGCGTAGTCGTCCTGCTGGTCCGGGTTGAAGGTGACCCATATCTCGGCGCCGGTCGTGCGGACGATGGTCGGAATCAGCTTGTTCCAGCTGTTGGTCGAGACGTTCGCCGCCTCCTCCACCCACACGATGGTCGCTCCCTCGAACGACTTGATGCTGTCGGCCGTGTGGTCCTGCAGGCCCGTGAAGCTGAACGTGGAACCGGTCAGGATGCAGGTGATCTGGTCCTCGCCCTGCTTGTTGATCTTGAAGTAGGCCGAGAGGCCCATGCGGTTGATGTAGTCCTCAATTACCCGCTTGGAGGACTGAGCGATCGACTTCTGGATCTCGCGCACGCACAGGATGCGGTGCTTGGCCTGCATCGACAGCATGACCAGGATCTGCGCCACAGTGTGCGACTTCGCCGAGCCGCGGCCGCCGTACAGCACCTTGAACTGCTTGGGCTTCAGCACCGGCAGCAGCTTGGCCGGGATGTGCACCGGGGTGTGCGGTGCCAGTGGGTTCGGCGTGGCCGCCACGGTCACTCGCCCTGCTTGGCGGGAGTCACGCCCATCACGTAGAACGGCGGCGGCGCCGGCAGCTTCTCGCCGTCAGCATCGGCATGCTGGACCTTGTCGCCCCACTTCTTGGGCGAGCGCCTAGCCATCTGCCACTTCAGGACGTCGATCATCACCCGCTTCTGGTCCGGCGGGATTCCCTGGTCGAAGGCAATCTCCCGCATGCGCTCGGCATCCAGCTCGTCGCCCTGTTCGCGCGCGCGGGCGTACATCTCCCGGAACTCTTGCCGCTCAGCCAGCCACCGATAGGCCGTGGCCTCAGATGGCATGCCGGGCTGCTTCAGGGCATCGCGAAGGGTTTTGTGCTCAGCGATGTAGGCGCAGATCTCTGCTGCCAGCTTGGCGCTATAGGTGCTTGGCCGCCCACCAGCCGA
Organism: Stenotrophomonas sp. ATs4; assembly: GCF_051861585.1. Taxonomy (NCBI): domain Bacteria; kingdom Pseudomonadati; phylum Pseudomonadota; class Gammaproteobacteria; order Lysobacterales; family Lysobacteraceae; genus Stenotrophomonas; species Stenotrophomonas sp. ATs4. The sequence goes on from NZ_JBLYPK010000003.1 coordinate 52,912, forward strand.
CTTACCCGGCTTCTTGGCAGTGCTGGCCCTGGGCTGCTTACCGGCCATCACACGGCTCCACGACCAGGATCAGCAGGCTCAGCACCTTGAGGCGCCCCTTGCTGGCGAGGACCCTCCACTGCTGGAGACTCTTGCGCACTCCTTGCGGGCGCGAAGCCATGGACGCATGCAGCATCGCCAGCTGGGGTGGCGTGACCATGACGAAGGCCGGGGCCGCGCCATGCGCCTTGCGGTAGTTTTCGATCAGGCTCTGCAGAACCACATGCGTGAACTGCGTGGTGAAGCCTGGGATCGGGGGCGCCTTATCCATTGCCCACCTCCGCCTGCAGCCGAACCTGCCCCTGCCGGGTGATGCCGAATCGCTCGCCCTGCTTCTGCGCGTAGCCGTGGCTCACCAGCGAGTCCAGCAGCGAGTCGCCGCCGCGGTGATGGTCCCGCCACTCCTGACGGGTCAGGCTGAACTGGCCGGCCAAGTGCTGCAGGCCCTGCGTGATCGGGTCCAGGCTCACGGCAGGGCCTCCTCGGTCCCACGGGCGATGAGTGACGCGGCTCCGGGCTGCACCCCTTCCCCGCCGCCGCAACGCGGCAACCCGCTCCCTCGGCGCTGGCTGTTACCCACCTGCCAGCTGGGGCTACCGATATGTCCCTCGGTAGACGGGCGCATGTACCCGGTCATGCAGCCAGCTCCGGTGCGCCAAACAAGTCGAGCTGCACGGGCATGGGCCGCTTCCGTAGCGCCGGCGTGGCGATGCCCAGGTGCTCCAGAATGTCCTCCAGCACGTTTGCTGCGGCCTCGGCGGTCACACGGGGGAAGCTGTACTTGCCCACCAACCACGGCCAGTACGGAGACTTCTCGCCCTTGCGGGCCATCTCCACGGCCACCGGCTTGTCCTCGGCCAGGACGAACGCCTGCGAGGTCTCCGGGTTGATCAGTAGGTAGCTGGCTACCGTGCATCCGCGTTGGTTCTCTGCGATTCGTGGAAGGATGGCGTTCAGGGCATCTGCCGGGTTGGTCGGGTCGACCACGCAGACCACGCGCGGCTTCCAGACCTGCCGGAACGGAACACCCTCAGTTGTACCGGTGCGGCGCGGAGCTTCAACGGATGCGGCCATGTTTCGACCTCCGGTGCGGGGTTGGGATACCTGGCTCATGGGCGTGCCTTCCTGCGGTTGATCTCGCGGCGCATCAGCTGCGCTTCGGTCTTGAACGCGCGGGCCTCGTGCAGCACCTCGCGCACGTCGTAGCCCTGCCGGTGTAGGCTGAAGATCTCGTCGGCCAGCGCGTGGTCGAGCCGCGCGACCACCTCCAGTTCTGGGGTTGTGTATTGACTGAAGATTGGAGTCATTCGCTTTCTACCGGCTGCAGGGCCAATGGCCATACCTGCCGACCATCGAGATCCTCAACCCTCAGCGTCCCAGGATTGCATTCAGCATTTGCCACGGCGTCGGCGTCATCCTTAAGTGCGACCGGATAGAAGCCCTCTGCCCTTCGGAACACATAGAACTTCATGCAGCCTCCAGCGTGATTACTAGGCGCGGATTGGCCTTGTCCAACCCTGCCCGCCTGATGGACAGCTCTACGATCTGGCTGTCGTCGTCGTAGATCCCTGCATGGCATAGGGCGTCTAACGGGGCCTTGAGCAAGTTGTCGACATCGCGGCGCCGGTTGTCCGGCAGCCATGCGTCGATGCTGACCCGGACCTTTGCCGACCCGAACCGATCACCAGTGACAGCCGCAGCTACTGCCTCCTGCCGGTAGGTCCGACCATCTGCGGAGATCAGCATCCGGCCACGGAATGTGCGCCAGTAGCGGTTCACTGACGGCGGCCACGGGAGGATGACGAGGCTCATGCCGCCACTCCAAGACCCAGTCGGCGCAGAGTCACGTTGAGAGCGGCCAGCTCATCCATCTTCATGATGGCCCACATGCGCTTCTGTCCGTGGATCCCGTTAAAGCTGCCCTGGTGGCAGTCCTTGCACAGGGCTACGGTGGTGTAGTGCTGGCCTTGGTTGATGTGGTGGGCGTCGGATGGGCGCGGGGCATCGCAGACCGAGCAAGGCAGATCCTTGACCGCCTGCAGGTGCGCGCGCTCGGCGGCAGTGAATGCCTTCGCGTTTTTGGTCCTCATCGGCGGCGCTCCCAACGGTATCGGGGCTTCTTCGCCACGAAAACTGGCTGTGGCTCGCTTAACGGCCACTCAAAGTAGTAGCCCTCTGAAACCTTCAGCCACTTCCCATCGCCGCAGGCCTCACGATCGATCCTGACAATCGCACGAAGCCTGTCCTTCGCTATATCAGCGCATCGCGCATGAACCACCCACCGCATCTCAATCGATGGCATGTGGAAGACTGCTGGCGGCGGACTTAAGAACGGCCAAATCATCACGCTGCCCTCTGCTGTTTGGAGGTCGGCTCTGGGAACTGCAGCCAGACGCCATGCTTGTGGTAGTGGGCCTGCACGGCCTCCAGGTACTGCGAAAGCTGCGGGGTCTTCATCAGCGATGTGACCGGGAAGAACGCCATCAGCGCGATCTTGTCCTCGTAGCCCATCGGCTTGACCACGCGGTCGTACATGGCGCGGAAGTCGTCTTCCTCGGCGCGCAGGATTGGCACTCCGAAGTGCAACTTGCAGAACGATTTCACGCCGAGCGCGGTGTCCTCTCGAAGCTCTCGGGCAACCTGCTCGTACCAGACGTGGCTGATTGCGTTCTGGTCGTGGCTGCGGGGCTTCCCGTCATCGATGGTCATGGTCACGTAGCGTCGAGCCGCGTATGCCCCGCGTAGCTCGCCGATGGCGTCCTGCAGGGCGCGGTCGCTGTTGACGGTCATCTTCATCCCTCCGCCTCCGGCGCTGCGGGCATGGGCATCCAATGTGATGGGCCTTGATACGCCTGAGAATTTGACCACTTGCCCCTGATGAACCGGCTGATAGTCCAGTTCCTGTGCTTCCGCTCCGGATTCCATTCCTCCCATATCAGGACCCACGTCCCATCCTTCGGCGCCGACTCAATCGGCTGCCACTGCGGGGCGCGGGTGAAGTGGACGGCGCGCTCATTGGGCCGTGCCAGTTCCGGGCCAGTCTCCGAATACCCAACTACATTCGTCCCTTGGTCGAGGAACACCCACATTTCCTGAGGGCCATCTTCGCCGATCCATTTTTGCTCGCTCATTTCCGCTTCCCCTTGATCTGCTCGTCCCGCTCGTCGTACCCAGCCAGCCATTCCCGGCGCATCTCCGCCCCGTCCTCGCCCATGGCGTAGAGGGGTGGCCTCCGGTCCTTGTGTGCGTCGCGCATCCACCGGCCAGTCTGGCGGGCGCGCTCCAGTTCGTAGGCGGCGATCACGCAGCTCTCCTTTCAGACAGCTGCAGGACGCCAGGACGGCGAAACTCCTGCGCTCGGGCGTACAGGACGCGGCTACGTGCGATCAGCGCCGCCGCAGCCTGCGCCGGGATCTGCATGGCCGCGCCAATCTCGTTGGCGTTGCAGCCCTCGCAGTACAGGCGGAACACGTCTACGTCGGAAAGGTTCAGGCGGGTCATTTCGGTATCCCCAGCACCTTCGCCAGCTCGGCGAAGCGCTTCTTCATCGCGGGTGAATCAGGGTCGGCCGGAAGCGGCTGCTTCGTCAGTGCAAGCTGCTCTCGCGGCGGGATTACTTCGAAGAAGTCAGCCGGAGCGGGCCACTGCCGGCGCGTCTGACTTAGCTTCACGAACGCCTTGCGGAAGCGCGGGGCGTCAAACTCTTGCTCCCAAACCTTGTCATCGGTCAGCGCATCAACCCACATAGCGGCGGTCCCTTGGATCATGTCCATCGCCGGGGTCCGATCCAGGCCCAAGCAAAGCAACCGGCTCAGGCCATCCAGAATCTCGCTGTGGATCCATTCGTTGTGCATTGGGTTTCAGGCTCTGAAGGAGTTCGACGCCAGCTCGTGTCTTGCTGGGCTGTTGGGCACTGGGAGGAACCGATTGAGGCCCTCCCCGTTCGTTTGGTTTGAGCCACTCGGCTTGCAGCCCCTGAGATCCACGAGCGCACCAGACCTGCAGAAACTGGGTCAGCGTGAGGTTGGCTTTGTGGGCTTCACGGCGCGCCTGATCGAGCACCGTCTCGGTTACCGGAGCTTTCTTCGCTCTGCGCAGGGCGAGCCAGTCGCCCCATGTCTGCGGATCAACGTCATCCGGGCAATCGGGGGCGGCAGCGCGCTTGCGCGCCTTATCTACTGAACGAAGTGAAGTAGATATATTGGTGTCTGGTGTCTGGAGAGCATTGCCTTCGCTATGCGTTCGCATTGCGTTCGCATTGCGTTCGCTATCCGATGGCATTGCGTCCTTGTTCCAGCGAGCAGCAGCGCTGGCTCGTGCCTTGTCCTGCTTGGCCTGATAGCGCTCAATCTCTTCATCGGCGCGCTTGTTGTGCCAACCATCGGGGTGCAGGCTGAAGAATTCTTCCAGCACTGCCTGGACCGCCTCCAGCTCTTCCTGAGAGCGAGCGCCGGCCAGTCGGGCAACCTGCTTCACATCGGCAGGCAGCGCCTCTTCCTGCAGGTAGTACCGCCGCAGGAGGCGGCTGTAGATGGCGTCCTCGATCAGCGACAGATGAGCCGTCGCCGCTGCGTAGTCACCGATGTGATGCTCAAAATAATTCATGGCTCAGGCGGCCTTCGGACCTTCGTCACTGCTGATCGGGAACCAAGTGCAACCGCTGCGGCCGTTGCTGGCCGAACACTTGCGGACCATGCCGCGCAGAATGAGGCCCTGCTTTTCCAGTTCGGGCAGGCGACGGGCCAACATGAAGCGATCCAGCCCGGTGGCACGGGCCAGTTCCAGGCTGGTGAGGCCCGGATACTTGCTTACCGCCGAAGCGGCCTGCGAGTGCTGCACAGCCTGAGCGCCAGACGACACCATGTGCGCTGCGGCTTCGTGGCTGCTGCTGGGATCGGTGTAGCGAGCTGGATGGTTCATGTGGATTCCTCAGCCCTTGATCGGGCGGGCGTGGAGCGGGATGACTCGTTCGGCGCGTTGTCTGTCTGATTCCTGCTGCAACCAGCCGGGGGAGAAGTTGCGCAAGGGGTGAAGTGGTTTCTTCTTAGGGGTCGCGGTCGTCACGATTGAGGCCCTTAATCGGTACTACTGAGGCCTCTCGGGCCGGGAGGCGGTAACGCCGTTCAATCTCAGCGCCCGCCGCATGTCTCAGTGCCTGTTCCAGCGGAAGCCCCAATGCTTCCGCGTACTTCTCAAGCCTTCGGCGCTCATCGCGCGACAGCTGTATTTCCATAGGCCCTCCCCGGGGACTTGTATGGACCTTCAGGCGGCATCGCGGTCGGAGCTACGCTGTTCGAGAGAAGCAATCCCAGCCAGGACCAGTTCCCGCACGAACACTGCGGGCTGACGACCGTTGAAGTTGGCGAGAGCCTCGATCACTGCCTTTTCGGAGTCGTTGAAACGGACCTTGATCGGGTTGTCGCGGAGGTGTGTGGGGTCTGCGTACATAGATGGAGCCTTGTCAGTGAGAGAGATTTCAGAAAGCTGCGGTCAATCCGACCGCTTAGCGCCCAATCGAGGGGCGCAACCACGCGGCCTGACCTGCAGGCCCGCGCGCTTGAATGCGATGCCAACCGCTTGGCGGGTTACCCCGTACTCGTCGGCTATTTGCTGGAGGGTCTTGCCGTCCTGGTACTGTCGGTACGCAACTGCGACGCACGCAGTGATTCGAGGCGACGATTTGGCGGGCTCATGCTGGAGCATGGGTAACTCCCGAATTGCCGAGGATGATCTCAGCCCGTGCGCGCAGGACGCTGCCGCGTTCCCTGGGGTTGCGCTCTCTGTCGTCTCGTCCGTTGAGCCAGCCATGCTTGAAGGCTGGAGACTGCCGCTTGTGACAATCAGGAAGGTCGATGGAGCTAGAGGCATACCCAGTCAAGTAGCCATTGACCATCTCGGCCTCGGCGCTCATGACTCAAGCCACCTTCCGGGCAGCAGCCCGCTTCTTGGGGGCCGGGCCGAATACGTCTGGCCGGAGGTCATGGCGAGAGACGCCGGTGTCCTCTTCAATCGCCAAGACGTATTCCGCTGGCACCCTTTTCCACTGGCTCACAGCCTGAGAGGAAACACCGCACACCCGTCCGATATGGGCGGGACCACCAAGCGCTTTGAGGGAAATGTTCTTCATGGGTAAGCACAGTAAGCTCCTCTTACCTTACGTGTCAAGCCACGCTTACGTAGAAACGCGTAAGGCGTTCTTACACAATGCCGGGATGAAAAGCTCCCTCTGGCAACGCATCAAGCTGGCCCGCACAACAGCGGGGATGACTCAAGAACAGGTCGGCACAAAGCTAGGAATCAGCCGTGCTGCTGTAGCTCAATGGGAAGCCATCCAAGAAGACAAGCGGACTACTCCGTCTAGGGACAATCTGAAGGACTTTTCCAGGGTCACTGGCGCCCCACTGGGGTGGCTCTATGACGACGACTCAGACCTTTTGATCCCTTCTTCACATTCAGTCTCAGAAGTCTCAGAGATTGAGAGTGGAGAGGGGTATGTTCGCGTCCGTCAACTTGACGCGGAGGCTGGCATGGGAAGCGAGATTGAAAACGTGGACGCCCCTGAAGTGATACGGGCGATTGACTTTGAATCTAGCTACATCCGTAGCATCGTGGGCTACATGCCTCCGCCTGGTCGGCTGTGCCTGATCGCCGGGCGCGGCGACTCCATGATGCCTCTCATCCAGCCTGGCGATACGGTTGTCGTGGACACTGGAGTAACGTCCTTCGACGGGGACGGCGTCTACCTGATCAACATGGGCAACGGCCATCAGATCAAGCGACTGCTCGATAGGGGTGTGATCCATGTTGCGAGTGAGAACCCCAGCTATGGGGCTCCCTTCCCTATCCCCGATGGGACCTTGATCGGCGGGAAGGTGTACTTGCGCAATCGGATCGATAGGTTCAACTGAGGGAGCTGATATGGAAATCAAGGAAATCCAAGAAACATGGTGGCACCGATTGATAGCAGTGGTTTTGGGCTGGTTCTGGCTGCTCGCTTCATTGGCAGCCGCTTACTTTGCATGGGCCGTTTCTGAGAAGACTGTGTATTCGTACAGCTGGCGGCTTCCATACGCTGCTACTGGTCACGAGACCACATGCGAGCCTTCGATCTACTACTCCATCAACGAATCTAGCTTCTTCTGCGGGGAATTCAGGGATGCCAGAAGCGCGGTTGATGACATGGTGAGCATCGGATACATCACCCAGTCTGAGCAAATCCCCACGCCGCGCACTCCGGTAAGCGATGCTAGAGTTCTGGAGGCGGTTTCAAAGCAGCACCCCATTAAGACATCCTGGGAACAGCGAATAAGTTGGCCCGAAATGCGGAAGAACGGAGGATACGCGCTGTTATTTAGCATTGTCCTCTGGCTACTGATCGCATTCCTGCAGAAGATCATCTTCTACATAGCCTACGGCGCGAGGCATAGGATCATCAGATAGTGTGCAAAGGCCCTTCGGGGCCTTTTTTATGAACGAAATCAGGATCGTTCATAATTCGCTTACGTAAAAACGTAAGTTTTGCTTGACTCGATGGTAAGCCGAGCTTACCTTATCTCCAACGCCCCACGACACCCAACACCGGGACCAGGGGCTAGGAGACGAAGATGAACATCGCAACCGCCACTCAGCTGATCGCCGACTACCTCGCCGCCAACCTGATCGGCGCCGATGTTGCCCAGGAAGCCAATGCAGCCGTCCGTCAGCCGACCGCCTACGGCGATGAACTGAACGACTCCAACCGTGGCCGCCTGCTCTCGCTGGCCTACGGTATCCGCACCTCGTCGCCGGTGAACTTCGCCCCGGCCTACACCGTGCTGGAGAACTGAGCCATGACCGAAAGGCACACACCGGGCCCGTGGGGTTTCGGAAATACCAACTTCGATGACCGAATTCTGATTCTCGGAGACGGCGGGGCAGGGAAATACGTCTGTTCCGTTCAGATCCACCAGGTGCCGCGCTCTATGGGAGCCCACCAAGAGGGAGAGAGGAGGGCGAATGCCAGCCTGATCAAGGCGGCCCCGATGCTTCTGAGGACCCTGCAGATGGTCGAGTGTGTCTATCGGAAGAACTGCGTGACCGAAGGTGAGCCAAGCAGCGTACTTGCAGAGATGCAAGCGGTTATCGCTCAGGCCACAGGAGAGGGTTGAATGGACAAGACCTTTGAAGTTGAGCTGATCAGGGCATCGGAAGGAGCCGACGAGCAATCCGTCGTAACCATCGAGCGCCGAGACAACGAGGTTTGGCTGTCTTCGGCAAGCGGTCTGCTGACCCTGATGATCGCCGTCCTCCCCTCCGAAGCCGTGACCATAGGCGAGCAGCTGATCGCTGCTGGTAAGGCGGGTGAGGTATGAGTCGGGCCAATGAGCAAGAAGCACGGCGTATGTCCTTTGGCGCCATCGGGGAAACCTGCCCGAAGCTCGACAAGTTGAGGGACAGGGCTATCGATTCCATCCAATCCGCAATCGAGGATGTGCTGAAGGATCTGGTTGAGAGCATCAAGGACGAAGCGACGATCCCACTCCGTGAAGCTCTGGAAGGCGCCTATCTAGAGCTGGTCGAGGCCCAGCAGACCATCGCAGAACTGGAAGAGCGAATTTCGGAGAAGAGCCAGCAAATCGAATCTCTGGAAATGGAGCTGGAAGAGGCAACCAAGGCGCTCGATGCCATGGAGGCAGCATGACCCCCCACACTGCCAACGAAATCGCCCGGAACGCTCAGAAGAGCTTTGACGGCCTGCTTCCGGATGACAACGAATCCGCCTACCAGGACGCGGTCAACGAGGTCGCGAAGTGTCACGAAACGGCCGAGCTGGTCGCGGTGATCGCTGGGGCTGAGTCGGCGCTGGACTACCTGATTTCACGGGTTGATGTGCCGAGCTACCTGCTCCACGACCTTCGCGCCCTGCTCAACAAGCAGCGGGACATCAAGTGCCAGATCGAGTCCGAGATGAAGTCTCCCTCCTATCACGATCCGAGGAACAGCTAATGGTCATCCAGTTCCCGAACCCCACGGAGCGCCACGACATCAACGTGGTGCGCGGCCTGGCGAAGCGTCATGGATGGGGCGTGTCAGTTGTCCGCGCCTTCATCCAGCACGGTTGCCAGCGTAGCGAGATGAACGACCTTGCTGAGGCCGCCCGCCGCCAGCGCATGAACCAGGGCCACGGGCCGCAAGGAGCAGCGTGATGAAGCCGGATTGGAAGGATGCGCCGGAGTGGGCGGAGTGGCTTGCGATGGATTCCGATGGCGGCTGGAACTTCCATGAAGCCGAGCCATTTTGGGATCAGGCCGATGGTTGCTGGTATGGCCGTGAGGTTGAGGACACAGCGGTGCAGTTGGGCGGCTATGACTACAACCCCGATGAGACCGATGCGAGCTCAACTTTGGAATCCCGCCCATGACCCGCTTCCTGCGCTCCCCCTACTTCCCGCTGGCAGTGCAAGCAGTCATTGCCGCCGCAACAGTGACCCAGCTTGTGCTGGCTATGAATGGAGTTGTGCAATGAATCTGAAAGCGTTCTATGTCGATGACATGCCAACCATCTACGCCGCCGAGTCGGCGGAAGAGGCTGAACGCCTCTATGAGGAAGACGTTGGCGATCCCTGCGACGAAGGCTATCCGCGAGAAGTGTCCGAAACAGAGTTGGACCGCTCTATCCCTGATTTCGGAGAAGACGAACTTCCGACTGGCGAGATGACGACCATGCGGGCGTGGCTGGAAGAGTCAAGCCCAGGTTTTCTGTGCGGAGCCGAGTGATGACCCCGCTATCCGAACTCGCCCGCCTCTTCCCCGCCATCCCGAAGCCCGATCCGCTGGGCGACGAGGTAGACGCCGACGAGACGAACCATGGCCCTTGCGCACAGGTGGATGAGGAATGAAGGCCCACTACCTGGTACTGGCTTGGTGCGTTGCGGCTCTGCTGGCGTGCGTTGGTCTGTCGTGGGTATGCAAGCAGATCGAGCGCTTCGACCTGACTTTCATCTTCGCTGCACTGGCTGTGCTGGCCGTTCTGTTCGGCACCGACGAACTGACAGTGATCCGCAAGAAGCGCAACGACCGATTCAAGCAGCCGCCGCTCACCACCGAGCGGGGCTGAGTTCTACGGAGGGAATGCGGAGTGGTGATCCGCAGCGAGGCAGTTAGCCGCAGTGAGAGAGCCCGGCCATCAGGTTCTGCACGTGACTGGAGCCACTCAGGTCAAAGCCGGAAACGCACCACCGGCCCCTCCACCCAATCCCCTGCCCTGTCGCTCCCCACGACAGGGACCCGCGCCAGCCGGGTCCAGAAGCTGGCACTAATTCAACGAGGCACACATGAACGCAGTAGTCGCTACCCAAAACGATCATCCGGTTCAGACGGTAGCTGAAGGCTCCGCGATCCTGGCCGTCATCTCCCGCGCCGCGTCCGACCCGAACACGGACGTGGACAAGATGGAGCGTCTGATGGGCATGTACGAGAGGATCGAGAGCCGCCGTGCCCAGGCTGAGTTCGCAGCCGATCTGGCCGAGATGCAGGACACGCTCCCCTCCATCGGTGAGCGTGGCAATGCAGCAGGCCGGTACACCTACGCCCTGTGGGAAGACATCAACGCCGCCATCAAGCCGATCATGAAGCGCTTTGGCTTCGCCCTGTCGTTCCGTACCGACTGCTCCAACGGCGTGAGCGTGACGGGCGTCCTGACCCACCGCAGCGGCCACCGGGAAGAGACGACCATCAACCTGCCAGCTGACGGTAGCGGCAACAAGAATGCCGTACAGGCAGTGGCATCAAGCGTCAGCTATGGCAAGCGATACACCGCGTCGGCCCTACTGAACCTGACGAGCCATGGTGAGGACGACGATGCCTTTGCATCGGTGACCGGCTTCGATATCAGCGAATGGGCCTCTGCCATCAATGGCGCCGCTGACAAGACGGAGCTTGACCGTATTGGCGCTGACTTGAAGGCGCAGACCGGCATCCCGGCTCTGGCACTGCGTCAGATTCGCGCCCTGTGGTCGGCTAAGGCGAAGGAGCTTGCCAAGTGAAGGCCAACGCCGCCCAAGAGTCACAGGACTGGATGCAGGCACGGGCAGGCAAGTTTACGGCCTCCCGAGCGGCTGACCTGATGGCACGCACCAAGACTGGCCCAGGTGCTGCCCGCGCCAATCTGATCGCCACTCTGGTGGCAGAGCGGATCACTGGGCAGGCGGTCGAGGGCTACCGGAATGCGGCCATGGATCGCGGTATCGAGCTTGAAGGCGAGGCACGCGATGCCTACAGCTTCAACACCGGACAGGCTGTTGTCGAAACCGGATTCATCACCTGCGGCTGGCTTCCCAACACGGGCTGCTCCCCTGATGGGCTGGTTGGCGATGAAGGGTTGGTCGAGATCAAGTGCCCGTCCGCAATGGGAAAGCACCTGGATGCACTCCTTACTGGCGCACACGCCGACGAGTATCGCTGGCAGCTGCAGCACCAACTGCTGGTCACCGGTAGGGAATGGGTTGACGCCTACAGCTATGACCCGCGCTGGCCCGAGAACCTACAGCAGGCTATCCGCCGCGTCACCCGCGACGAGGAAGCGATCAAGCAACTGTCCGAAGAAATCCGCAAGGCCGACGCCGAGGTTGAGGCGAAGGTTCAACAACTGACAAAGGAGTAAGGCCTGTGGCACGCGGGATAAACAAGGTGATCTTGGTTGGGAACCTGGGGAATGACCCTGATACGAAGTACACCCAGGGCGGCATGGCGATCACGCGAATCTCTCTGGCGACAACCAGTGTCCGCAAAGACAAGGACGGCAACCAGGTCGAGCGCACCGAATGGCACCGTGTGGTCTTCTTCGGGAAGCTTGGCGAGATTGCTGGCGAGTACCTGCGCAAGGGATCGAGCGTCTACGTTGAGGGCGCCATCAAGTACGACAAGTTCACCGGTCAGGACGGCGTGGAGAAGTACTCGACCGACATCGTGGCCGACGAGATGCAGATGCTCGGCGGCAAGCAGGAAGGCCAGTCAGGCGGCACCAGCTCCCGCCGAGGCGGTCAGGAGCAGCGCGAGCGGCCGCAGAGGGCTACGGACAATGCGCCGCAGAACGAGTTTGCCGACGACGAAATTCCATTCGTCTCCATGCAGGGGGGCTGGTGATGAGCGCCGATACCGATTGGAGCGCTGTGGCCGATTCCGCCTATCGGGAATTCGTGGAGGACGAGCGCCGGGAGAAGGATAAGCAGAATCTGGAGGAACTACAGGACGAGATCGAGCGACTGAACGAGGTTGTCGCTGCTGTCTCCGACTACGCGGATCAGCTTTCCTACGACGGAAAGTGGGCCAATGCCAGTGACGAGCAGATCGAGCAGAACCGGGTCGCGCTGGAACTGCGCCGCATCTTGGGAGAGATGGAATGACCATCAAGCGCTATGACTCAAATGACGGTTGCGAGATTGCTGATGATGGACCCTACGTCCTCCACTCCGACCACGAGGCAGAGGTAGCCCGCCTGCGCGCTGAGGTGGAGAAGGTGCTCGGCTACGAAGTCGCGCCGCTGGAAGAGAAGGTAGCGGAGCGGCGCGCTGAGGTGGAGGGTTTGAAGCAGGTTAAGGAAATTGTGGCGAAAACTCGCCGCAGCAATTCCGATGCTTATGAGCAGGCTTGCAGGAATGACGATGGGCTCATGCAAGCCGTCTGCAACGCACGCACGTCCCTTCTTAATAACATCGACGCCGCAATGGGAGCATCCGCATGACCACCGACAACAAGACCCTGGCTGTCGATGTGCTGGCGGTGATGCTTGACGACGCACAGAAGGCGAAGCGTCACCGAATGACGGTGGATGCCGAGTACGCAGACGACGCGGAGGAAGAGTCGGAAGCCGTCCGCGCCGCCGTCGCCGAGATGCTTAGTGCCCTTCAGGTCGCCGAGCTGGCTCTTCGTGAGCGTGGCCTGCGGGCATGCGGCGAGTACAAGCAGATTGAAGCAGCCCTCGCCCGCGTCAAAGGAGAATCAGCATGAGCACTGACAAGACTCTGGTCGACGTGCAGCCCGGTGGGAGGGTGAGGCTGGGGGATCAGCTGCCGCCGCTGCCGTGCACGCACTACAACGCGTACGGCGATGGAAGCGAACCGTTGTACACCGCAGAGCAGATGCAGGACTACGCACGCGCCGCCCTCTCCGCCCAGCCCTCCCCGGGTGGTCAGGGGTTGATCACCGTGGACGACCTGGCACAGGTCATCCGACAGGTTGATGGAAATCACTCGCTCGGTGCTGGGGCGCTCGCTGAGGAAATCATCGACAAGCTGCCACGCCTCGCCGCCCGCCAGCCGGGTGGTCAGGAGGCGCGACGTTGTGCCGAGCACTGCCAGAACGGGCGAGCGGACGTGTGCCTCGCATCCCAGCACAATGGCGTCATCTGCCCCGACGACAGCTGCGACATTGACGATGGATTCCGCCACAACCCCATCGCTTCCAGCAATACGGCTGCTACTGTTCCGCAGGGCTGCGATGCGTGCCATCGAACCGGCATCCGCCGGAACGATGAAGGCCGCAACGTTTTCTGCCCTGACTGTGATCTTGGTGCCGCCTACGCTGGTGATGTCGCCAAGCCATCCACTGTTGTCCAAGGGGCGTCGCTGGTTGATATTGCAAAGACTGTTGGCGCTTATCTGTACGGCCAGCAGGTCGATACCTACTACGACTTTTCAGAAAAACAGTTGGAGCAGTTTGTGGAGGCCGCCCTCGCCGCCCGCCAGCCGGTGGGGGAGCCGGTGGAGGTTACCGACGCAATGGTTGAGGCTGCAGCCGATGCGATTATCGGGGATGGCTACCCATTTGAACTGAGTCTTGAGCATGCCAGGGCCGCTATCAAGGCCGCCTTAGAAGCAAGAACATCAGCCAAGCCAAGGAGTGAACGTGCGTGAGCTGGCTCTATTCGCAGGCGCTGGTTGCGGAATACTGGGAGGCCACTTGCTCGGATGGCGCACAGTCTGCGCTGTCGAGTGGGAGCCCTACCCCGCAAGCGTTCTTGCCCAACGACAGAATGATGGACTTCTCCCGGCCTTCCCGATCTGGGATGACGTTCGCACCTTTGACGGACGCCCTTGGCGAGGGTCTGTTGACGTGGTTTCTGGAGGCTTCCCGTGCCAGGACATCAGCATCGCTGGCAAGGGCGATGGACTGGACGGCGAGCGGAGTGGACTCTGGTCGGAAATGGCCAGGATCGTTGGCGAAGTACAGCCACTATTCGTCTACGTGGAAAACAGCCCAATGCTCACTTCTCGGGGGCTCGGACGAGTTCTTGGAGACTTGGCCGCGCTGGGGTTCGATGCGGAATGGGGAGTTGTATCAGCAGCCGACACCGGCGCTCCGCACCTCCGCGAGCGCATCTGGATTCTGGCCAACCGTTTGTGCCAGGGACTATCGAGGGATCGGCAGGAGTCGCCTGGAGAGGACTGGCAGCAAGTCGGGAGAGTGCCTCCCACAGGCAATCGGTGGCCTGCTGAACCCAACGTGGGCCGAGTGGCTCATGGGGTTGCCGGAAGGGTGGACCGAATTAAAGCCCTTGGAAACGGCCAAGTTCCGCGAGTGGCTGCGCGAGCATTCCGAGAGCTACACGCCAGACTTTAAGGAGCAAGCCGCATGACCTGGAAGCCGATCAGCAGCGCGCCGAGGGATGGGAGCTGGGTGATGCTCGGGATAGTTGGTCGGAAAGAGATCCTGCTTGCGTACTGGCACCGCCTGCATCAGGCGTGGTGGGGTCAGAGTGGATCAACTGGCGAATGGGAGAAGTGGCAGAAGGCGACGCACTTCCAGCCCTTCCCCGAGCCGCCGAAGGAGACCGAATGAACGGGTTCGTTGATGGCGGGAAGATCGTTGTCGCCTTCTACGGCGACGGCGGAATCAAGTACATGAGCGAAGTGGTCGGATACATGATTGAGCCGACTTATGTCCTCCGGAGCCCAGAAGGACGGCTAGAACATTGGGCCAAGTCCCTTGTCCGCGAAGCCACCACCGAAGAGACCATTGACTACTGGAAGCAGCGCGCACTGCGGGCTGAGAAGGAGACCGACGATGGACGTTGAACAGAGGGCCAGGGAATTCCATGAGGCCTATGAGCGACTTGCGCCTCAGTTCGGCTATGAGACGCGGCCTGAAACACGCGAGTTTGATCCGTATAGCCCCAATGGGCGCCTGATGATGGCAGTAATCGCCGCCCTCACGCCGCCCGAGGGGTTCGTACTGGTTCCGCTGCAGCCGACTGAGGCGATGATCGCTGCGGCGGAGGAGGCGCACATGCCGTTCGGCGACATGGGATTCGCCATATCGGCAGCTCTCTCCGCGCGCCCGGAGGTGAAGCCGTGATCGTACAGGCAGCTATTGCGTTCACCGGGTTCACTGCGATCTGGCTCACACAGTCCAAGCGCGACGGCGTGCGGCGGTTCGCGTGCCTGTTCGGATTGGCAGGCCAGCCATTCTGGTTTGCATCGGCCATAGCCGCTGAGCAATGGGGCATCGTTGTGCTGTGCTGCTTCTACACCGTGGCCTGGGCCCGTGGCGTCTGGAACAACTGGATCAAGCCGGAGGTGCCGGATGGGCGCGGCTGAGAAATTGATGACTCTGGCGCAGGCAGCAGACCACTGCGCCTGCTCAGTCAAGACGCTGAGGCGCGCCATCGATGCCGGGCAGCTTGCAGCGGCACGGCTAGGCCAAGGCCCCCGATCTGACAGAATTCACCCCGCCGACCTCGCTGTATGGTGGGCCAAGTGCAAGGTAAAGGTATGCCCGTCACCAAGCGTCCCAACGGACACTATCAAGTCACCATCGGATACGGCGGACGAACGTATCGCAAGACTTCTCGCCACTGGTCCTTCAAGGACGCGCGGGAGTACGAGCGCAAGTGGCTCGCGTCCGTCAAAGACGTTGCGGCTGGTCGTGAGCCGGAACGGCTGATCGCTGAGGCGGTGGAGCGCTGGTTGACGGACCACGTGCCGCGCCTGCGCTCGGCTACCAAGACGAAGGCTCACGTTCGGGCACTGCTGCCCTATATCGCTGGTCGGAAGATTGGGGATATTGCCCAGGTATGGGCGGAGGTGAAGGCTGCGGAGATCGGGAAGGCCCCGGCCACGGTCAACCACAAAGGGCGCATCCTACGGCAGATCAGCAGGATGGCGTGGCGCGAGTGGGGGTGGCTGGAGCGGCCAGCCGCTATCGGGCTGCTGCCGGAGAAGCCACGCGAGACGTTCCTGACAACCGAACAGGTCGAGGCGCTGGCGCGATCCTGTCCGAACCCTGCGGCGGGCGACTACGTGCGCCTGGCGGCGTACACCGGCATCCGGCGCGGGCATCTGCTACGTCTGACTGCTCACGAGGTGCGTGGAGGGTTCATCCATCTGGACCGCACCAGCAAGACGAAGACGCTGCAGCTGGTGCCGCTGCACCCGAAGGTAGAGGGTATTGCTGCGCGGCTCCCCTTGGGTGCCACAGACGATCAGGTGCGGGATTCGTGGGCAAAGGCACGGGCTGCGTGCGGCATGGAGCACGTCCGCTGGCATGACCTGAGGCACTCGTGCGCCTCATGGCTGGTCCAGGCTGGCGTGCCCCTTCACACCGTGTCAGAGGTGCTTGGGCACAGCTCTATGGCGATGACTCGGCGCTATGCTCACCTGTCACCGGAACACCTGTCAGAGGCCATCAGGAAGATGGCCTGATCCTGTGCAGTTTCTGTGCAGTAGATGGGTCAAAACAGGTCATTTCAGTCCTGCACCGACCTATACGAATCAACTAGTTGCGCTGCATCAGGTGACTTAAAATCCGCCGGGGGCAACCCCATGCCGGTTCGATTCCGGCTCCGGGCACCACGCACGCACAACGCAACGAGCCTTCAGATCGCCCGCGAATAGCGCGGCTGCTCATGCGCTGCACGCAGGTACGGATCGAAGCACATCGCCAGCAGCCGCAGCAGCGGTCGGCCAGGTTCACTGGCGCGCACTACGCCCCCACGGTATTCGGCCAGACCATCTTCCTGCAGGCGTTGCACCGAACGCAGGTCTTCTGCGAAGTACTGCTCGAAGTCGACACCATGGCGCTGGCCCAACACGGCACCATCCACCTCGCCCTGGCACATCAGCTGCTGGATCAGTTCCGCACGCAGCTGGTCGTCAGCACTCAACGCCACGCCACGCCACACAGGCAGCTGGCCGTGGTCCACCGCGTCCTCCCACGACGGCAGGTCGCGCGGATTCTGGCTGTAGGTGGCGCCGATGTGGCTGATCGCACTGACGCCCAGACCGAGCAGATCGGTATCGGCGTGGGTGGTGTAGCCCATGAAATTGCGATGCAGCTGGCCGGCACGCTGCGCGCGTGACAGGTCCTCTTCCGGCAACGCGAAGTGATCCATGCCGATGTACTGGTAGCCGGCCGCAGAGAGCTTCTCCACCGCCAGGCCCAGCAGCGCCAGCTTGTCTTCCGGTGACGGCAGACGGCTTTCGTCGATCTGCTTCTGCGCGCGGAACAGATGCGGCAGATGCGCATACCCGTACACCGCCAAGCGATCCGGGCGCAGTGCCAGCACCAGCTCCAAGGTGCGCCCGAAACCCTCCAGGCTCTGCCCGGGCAGGCCATAGATCAGATCAACATTGACCGAACGCATGCCGCTGTCGCGGCACGCGCGCAGGATGTCCAGCGTCTGCTGCACGCCCTGCACGCGGTTGATCGATTCCTGCACCTGCGGGTCGAAATCCTGCACGCCCAGGCTGGCGCGGTTGAACCCGAGCCTGGCCAGCATGCCCACGTCGCGGGTATCGATGAAGCGCGGGTCGAGCTCGATCGAGAAATCCCGCTGCGCCGAATCGCTGAAATCGAAACGCCTGCGCAGGCCTTCCACCAGCGTGGTCATCGCCTCGGCATCGAGGAAGTTCGGCGTCCCCCCGCCCAGATGCAGCTGGATGACCTCGCGACCATCCTCGAACTGCGGCGCCAGCAGATCGGCCTCGGCCAGCACGCGCGCGACGTAGCTGTGGCCACGGCCGCGATCACGGCTGATCACCCGGTTGCAGCCGCAGTAGAAGCAGGGGCTGGAACAGAACGGCACGTGCACGTACAGCGACAGTGCACGGGCCATCTGGTTGCTGTCGGCGATCGCCTGGCGCAGGGCCGGCGCATCGAAACCATCGTGAAAATGCGGCGCGGTCGGATATGAGGTGTAGCGCGGCCCCGGGCGGTCGTGCCGACGCAGCAGATCGGGGTCGAAGTTCCAGGCCAGGCCGCCAGCGGCGGGAGAGAACGTGTCCATGCCGCAAGCATCGCGCCGGGCGGCCTGCGCCGCCTTGACCCAGATCAATCCTTGGCGGGGCTGCCCAGCACTGGCAGGCCAACCTGCGGCCAGCGCATCATCTGGTAGCGCTTCCAGAAGGTGTCACCGATGCGTGCAGCCACATCGTTGGCCAGTTCCTGCATCGGTGGGTTGTTGCATTCGGCGGTGGTGATCCGGAACAGCACCAGCCAACGGTCGAACAGGTCCTTGTCCAGCTCGATGGCCATGTGCTTGGACATCGGCGAGCCCTTGAAACGGCGCGTACCACGCAGCATCGCCGACCAGAAATCGACCAGCTGCGCCAGGTGCTCCGGCCAATCGTGGACGTGCGCACCAAACACCGGCCCCAGCCGATCTTCTTCGCGCACGCGGGCATAGAAGTCGTGGACCAGGCGGGTCACTTCCTGCTCGCTGCACAACTCGGGCGAGGCAACGGGTAGGACTGACGGGGGTATTGCGTTCATCGAGGCACCCAAAGCTTGCCGGCAGTGTGCCGCAGCCGGCTGCCACCACCGTTGATCCAGATCAATGTCGGCGCAGTCGGCTGCACCTACGCTGGCACGCTTGCAGGAAGCATGCCCTGCGGATGCTGCGCCAGCCCCGGCGAAGTATACGCGCCGCCCCCTTTTCAATCCGGGACAGCATGAACAGACCCTCTCCCAGCCAACGCCAGCGGTTGATCCAGCATTGGGGTGCCATCCTCTGGCCCAGTTTCATCGCCGCCGGCGTGGCCAGCGTGGTGTTCTTCGCCTTCGTCGACCCGCTGCGCCTGCAGGCCATCGGTTTCCCCGGCACGGCGATCAGCCGTGAGCTGGGCTATACCGCTGGCTTCTTCATGTTCTGGGCGGTGACGGCGCTGTCCAGTGCAGTCACCTGGTATCTGCAGCGACCGATGCCGAGCGACGATGACGACGAGTTGCCGCTGGGATGAGCACGACCTGCACCATGACATCCCGTCCCTGGCACTGGCGCGGCCCACTCAGCGCCGCCCTTCTGATGCTGTTCTACGCACTGCCATGGCTGCGCTGGGACGGTCGCCAGGCCCTGCTGCTGGACATCAACGCGCGACGCTTCGACCTGTTCGGCTGGACACTGTGGCCGGGCGACGTCGGCGTGCTGATCGGACTACTGGCCGCACTGGCGGTGGGCCTTGCATTGCTCACCCATCTCGCCGGGCGCATCTGGTGCGGCCATGCCTGCCCGCAGACGCTGTGGCGCCGAGCCTTCGACTGGATCGCACGGGCGGTGGCGCGCGTACTGCCGGCATCCGCGGCGCGCCCCGCCACGCAGGCGGCCTGGGGACTGTTGTCACTGTGGACCGGCGTCACCTTCGTCGGGCTGTTCAGTCCCATCGGGGAGCTGCTGTCGGCGCTGCCGCAGGCCGGCTGGAGCCGTTGGGAAATGTTCTGGGTGCTGTTCTATGCGACCGCTACCTGGGGCAATGCAGGCTTCCTGCGCGAGCAGGTCTGCCGATCGCTGTGCCCATTCGCACGCATGCAGCCACTGCTGACCGATCCACACACGCCGCGCATGCTGTACGACGCACGTCGCGGGGAACCTCGCGGTCCCCGCCCATCGGGCCTGGGCGGCGTGCTTGGCCGCCGTCGCGGCCTGCTCGATCCGACCACAGCGCAGGATTACGTGTTCCGCGCAGCACATCCGCTGCTGGCCGGACCGATGCCGACCTTCAGCGCGGACCGTCTCGGTGACTGCACCGATTGCGCTGCCTGCGTCAGGGCCTGTCCGATGCAGCTGGACATCCGCCAGGGGCCGCAGGCCGATTGCCTGGCGTGTGGTGCCTGCCTGGAGGCCTGCGCACAGCAGCAGCACCGGGCCGGCTTCGGTCCGGGGCTGGTGCGTTACTGCAGTCCGCAGGCCATGGCCGGGCAACCGCGGCGCTGGTGGCGACCGCGGACCCTGGGCCTGCTTTCAATGCTGCTGGCGCTGCTTGCCTGCGGCGCGTGGCGCCTGCTCTGAATCAACGCGGCCCGCTGGCGTTCGGCGGGACAAGCTGCGCACGTCGGACAATGCCCAGCTGTTCGATGATCAGCGCCATTTCGTTGGTGACTTCGGTACGCTCGGTCCCCTGCGGGACGAGGCGGTCCAGCACCTGCTGGTAGGTATCCCAGAACGCCGGACCGCATCCGTGTTTGTGATAACTGGCTTCCAGTTCGCGGCGTACCCGTTCAGCCAAGCCATGCATGCCGTATTCCATACGACCTCCGTTGGACTTGTTCTGCATCGTTGACGGTCTACCGATTCACTTGCGTGCTACTGAAAGACTCCCGGGCTTCACGCCCAGTTGATGCCAATTAGTCATAGATTTCACGACACGTCAATTACATGCAGCGACATTCGTGATCGAAATTATTAATCGTTCACGAAACTGCATACGGAAGCACAAGGTCGCCACACGGGTCTAAGCCGACACTCGGCCGGCCTCGACCGCCCTTCTCGCCAGTAGACACCACTGATCGGCAAGCCCGGGTTGATCGAATTTGCCTATGTTGCTAAGTATACTTAACAAAAAGTGCTTAGAGCGCTAGATACGACAGAATGCGGCGCAGATCAGATGGATTTACCTTCCGCAGCCTCAGTTGCAGGGAACAGGTTTGGGTAGCGCTGATGCAGGATGTACTGCCGCAACGCAGGAATGGGAAAGTCCCTGGGCCATTGCGACACTGCCGATCGGCTTATGCCAAAGAAACGCGCCAGTTCAGCGTCGGTCCGGAAGCCCAGCCGGGTGCGCACCTGCCCCTTGCTCCAGAATTCGGTCATGGTCGGTCCTTCTGTTAACCAGCCTTATTCTTGCGACAAGGATTCTTCGCATTCCACGCGTTAAGCTGGCTTGCATAGATGAATACTCTCGGCCAACGACTCGCTACCGCCATGAAGAAAGCCGGGCACCCACGCCCGGCCGATCTGGCCCGCGCCGCGCACTCGACGACGGCAACCATCAGCAACTGGCTCAACGACCATGTCAGCCCCTCGCATGTGAAGGCCGAACAGCTGTTCCGCATCGCCGATGCGGCCAAGCTGGACGCGCGCGAACTGCTGTATGGCATCAGCGGGCTCGGCGTTGGTGAACCCGGCAGCGCCTACATTCCCAGCCAGGCCCATCTGGACGTCTGGCAGGACGCCTACGAACTGGTCAGCCACCTGGTCGCCGAAAACGGACTGGAGATCGACCATCGCCGCCACGCGGCACTGGATCTGTTGGCCTTCGAACTACTGATGGACGGTTTCAGCCGCAGCAAGGTGGCCCGCGTGCTGATGACCTCGATGACGTGAACGCGCCACCGCTGGTAGCATGGACGACGATGGGGATGGGGCTCCCCCGATAACCGCCTGAGAGGGCTGATGGCTCCTGCCAAGACGAACCGGGTGTTCGTCGACGGCAGGCCGTGCCTGCCCTCGGCGTTCGCCATCGACCCTGCGAACCCGCACTCGAGGCACGCAATGCAAGCTTTGAACAACTATTTCCTGGTCTTCGTTGGCGGCGGCATCGGCGCCTGCCTGCGCCATGCCTGCAACCTGATCGGCGCACGGGTGGCGGTCGGCAGTCCCTGGCCCTGGTCGACCTTCCTGATCAACATCAGCGGTGCGCTGCTGATGGGCGTGGTGGTCGAGGTCTTCGCCATGCGCAATGGCGCCTCGCCGCAGCTGCGCCTGTTGCTGGCCACGGGCATCCTCGGCGGCTACACCACGTTTTCCACCTACGCGCTGGAGATCGGCCTGCTGCTGCAGCGTGGCCAGCATGGACTGGCGGCACTGTATGCCGGTGGCTCGGTGGCTTTGGGCCTGGCCGGCCTGTTCGGCGGGATGAAGCTGGCCCGGGTGGTGCTGGGCTGAGGCTCAGGCCGCACTGGCACGGGCCTGACCGCGCCATTCCCGCGGCGACTGCCCGGTGTGCGACTTGAACGCCCGCGACAGCGCGGCTTCGCTGCCGTAACCCACGTCGTCGGCAATGCGTTTCAGCGGCCGCCCCTGGCGCAGCGCCTGTTGGGCCAGACCCACCCGCCAGCCCTGCAGGTACTGGCCCGGAGTCGTGCCCATCGCCTCGCGGAAGCTGGCAGCGAACACGCTGCGTGACATGCCAGCCACCTCGGCCAGGTCTTCCAGGGTCCAGGACTGTGCGGGCGCTTCATGCATCGCCACCAGCGCCAGCCGCAGCCGCGGATGACCCAACCCGGCGAACAGGCCGCCACGCATCTCGCCACCTTCCATCAACTGGCGCAGCACCTGGATCATCACTACCTCGAACAGCCGGTTCACCATCGCCGCACGCCCGCAGCGCTGCTCGAACGCTTCTTCGAACAGCAGCTCCAACGCCGCGTTGCCGCCGTACAGATCAGCCAGCGGCAGGCAGATGAAATCAGGCAGCGCGGCACTGATCGGATTGAGCCGGCCACCTTCGAAATGCAGGTTGGCGCAGGCCATGTCGGCACCGTGCTGCGGGTCGGAGCTGAAGCGGCGCCGCATCGGCCGCGGATACAGCAGCAGGCTTGGCACTTCAACCTGCACGGTCTGCTGGCCGTGGCTGACCTGCAGCGGGCCGCGCCGCACCAGATGCAGCTGGCCGGCCTCGTCTTCACCGTCCAGCGTATTGATGCCGCATAGCGCACCTGCATGGAATACCGAGGCGGTGACGGCGAAGCGTTCAAGCAGGATGGCGAGACGGTCGACCATGACGGGACTCCGGGTCAAGCAAGGCGGGCTCAATGCGACAGATCGTATCGGAATCAACACTGGAAAGGACAGCACTGGCCGCCTCCTCCCTGGGGCGCTATACAGGCCGCACATCCCCGCGCATGGAGGCACCGATGTCGCTCCGCATCGCCCTGGCCCTGTTGCCGCTGCTGCTCGCAGCCCCGCACGCATCGTCCGCCGCACCGTCGAAGATTGAACACCTGGCCTGGCTGGCCGGTTGCTGGCAGCTTGATGGCCAGCCGGCCGGTGCCGGCGAGCAGTGGTCCACCTTGGCTGGCAACACCCTGTTCGGCAGCAGCCGCAGCCTGCGGGACGGCCGCACAGTAGGCTTCGAGTTCATGCAACTGCGCCAGCACGATGATGGGCGCCTGGTGCTGACCGCCCTGCCCTCTGGCCAGAACGCCACAGACTTCAACGCCACTCGGGTCGATGGCAATGAAGCCGTGTTCGAGAATCCCGCCAACGACTTCCCACAGCGCATCCACTACCGTCGCCTCGACGACCAGCGCGCGCATGCGCGCATCGAGATCGCCCAGGACAATCCCAAGCAGGCAATGGACTTTCCAATGCATCGCGTCGCCTGCGGTGGACCGACGCCCGCACGCTGACATGCAAACGCCCCGGACCGGCCGGGGCGCCTGCATGCGATCAACGCCACACGGGCATTCACCCGGCCAGTGTGGTTTCCAGTGCCTTCAGGCCATCGCGATAGATGCCCTGGAACAATGCGGACGCTTCTTCGTCACTGACGCCGACCGGGGTGAACTCACCGGACCAGTCGACCCGCGAACCGCCGCCCTGCTCGACCACACGCAGCGTGGAGCGATAGCCGTTGACCGGGAACGGAGCCTGCAGGATCGAGTACGTGTAGCTGCGACCGGCCTGGTCGAACGCTTCCAGGCGCTCGACGATGGCGTCGCCATCAGGATTGGCCAGATGACGCACGCGACCGCCTTCACTGAGCGTGCTCTGGGGAATGTACGGAAGCCAGTCGGGCAGTGAATCGAAGCCGCCGATCAGGTTCCAGACCTGGCCGGCCGGAGTCGGCACGATGATGGATACAGAAGCAGTTGCCATGGGAAGGTCTCCTCGGGGACTCAGATGTTGTCGATCGGCAGCGGGGCGTTGGCCGCGACCAGGCCCTGGGCGCGCAGTTCCTGCCAGAACCCGGCCGGGATGATTTCCTTCAGTGCGGCGTAGTCTTCGGCGATGCGCTCGGGACGGCTGGCGCCCGGGATCACCGCCGCCACCGCCGGGTTGGCCAGCGAGAACTGCAGGGCGGCGGCCTTGATGCTGATGCCGTACTCGGCCGCGATGGCCTTGATGCGCTCGACCTTGGCCAGGATCTCCGGCGACGCCTTCTGGTACTCGAAGTGGCTGCCACCGGCCAGCACGCCGGAGCTGTATGGACCGCCGACCACGATGCCGGTGTTGCGCTCGGCCGCCTTCGGCATCACCCGCTGCAGCGCACGCTCATGGTCGAGCAGCGAGTAGCGGCCGGCCAGCAGGAAGCCGTCAGGACGGGCTTCGTCCAGGTCCAGGGTCAGCTCGATCGGCTCGACGCGGTTCACGCCCAGGCCCCAGGCCTTGATCACGCCTTCCTCGCGCAGGCGGGTCAGCACCTTGAAGGCGCCGCGGCGTGCGGTCTCGAAGTACGACAGCCACTCATCGCCGTAGAAGTCCTGGGCGATGTCGTGCACCCAGACGATATCCAGGCGGTCGGTCTTCAGGCGCTTGAGGCTGTCATCGATCGACCGCAGGGTGGCATCGGCCGAGTAGTCATTGACCAGCTTGTTCGGGCGACCGGCGACGAACAGGCCGCCCTTCTCGCCAAGGTCGCGGGCGCTGGTGTCTTCCACTTCGTCCAGGATCAGGCGGCCGACCTTGGTGCTGAGCACGAAGTCGTCGCGGTTGCGCTTGGCCAGCGCGTCGCCGAGCCGGATCTCGGCCAGGCCGGCGCCGTAGAACGGGGCGGTATCGAAGTAGCGGGTGCCCTGTTCCCAGGCCGCGTCCACCGTGGCCTGGGCCTCGGCTTCCGGGATGTCACGGAACATGTTGCCCAGCGGCGCGGTCCCGAAGCCGAGGGTCTTGCCAGCCAGCAGAGTGTTGATGCTCATGGGGTTCCCCTTGGGGAGGTTGTTGAGGTTGAGCATAGGCTAGGCTTGCCCGATAAGACTGTCCAAGACATAATTTACCCATCTTGAGTCCCGAATGGTCTTATGCTCGATCTCCGCCAACTGCGCTATTTCGTGGCCGTCGCCGAAGATGAACACGTCGGCCGCGCCGCCGAGCGCCTTCACATCTCCCAATCCCCGCTCAGCCGGCAGATCGCCCAGCTGGAGGAACGGCTTGAACTGCAGCTGTTCGAACGCTCGCAGCAGCGCATCCGGCTCACCGCCGATGGCCGCACCTTCCTCGCCGAGGCGCGCGCCTTGCTGACCCACGCCAACCGGCTGGAATCGCTGGCACGCCGGCTCGGCCGCGGCGATGAAGGCGGCCTGTGCATCGGCTATCTGGAGTACGCGATGCACTCCGGCGTATTGCCCACCGCCCTGCGCGAACTGCGCGGCGACCGTCCTGCCGTACACATCGCGCTGTACAACCAGCAGTCGGACGTGCAGCTGGAAGGCCTGCGCCAGCGCAGCCTGGACATCGCCCTGGTCTGCGAACCACCCGCGTTCGACGATCCGGACCTGGAAGCCACGCAGGTGCTGAACGATCCGATGCTGCTGGCCCTGCCGGCCGGCCACCCACTGGCCAGCGCGGAGACCATCACGCCCGAAGATCTGGCCAGCCAGCAGTGGATCGGCGTGATGCACAAGGAAAGCGCGCTGCGCCATGACACCTTGATCGCCGCCTGCGCGAAGGCCGGTTTCACCCCGACCATCGCCATGGAAGCGACCGAACCACTGGCCGCGCTTGGACTGGTCGCCGCTGGGTTGGGCCTGACCACCATCCAGCGCAGCCTGGACCACCAGGCACCGGAGGGCGTGGTACTGCGCGAGCTGCCGTGGTTCAGCTACCGCACGCCGCTGTGGGCGGCCTGGCACCGCATCAACCTGCGCCCGCTGGTCGAGACCTTCCGCAGGACGCTGGTGCAGACCGCTACCGATGGCAAGCCGTCGTTCGTCGATTGAGCCGCGCCGTTACATCGAACCGACTTCGGTATAGCGGATCACGATGAAACCCTCTCCCGCGGCCGGTGCAACGAAGTGGCGGGTGATCTGTGCGAACTCCTCGTCGCTGGCCTGGAACGGATGCTCGCCGCGCGCATTGCGAGCGCGCAGTCGCGCTTTGCAGACCTCGTCGGCGATATCGAGGAAATGCAGTTGATGCGCTGCGCTGGCCGATTCGAATACCTCACGCCCCCACGCACGCGTGGCCGGCGTATTGAACGGAAAGTCGAGCACAACCGACATCCCCGCCCGCAGCAGCGCCTGCAGATGCCCGGTCAGCACATTGCGCAACGTGGCTGCGCGCTGCAGATAGTCGGCAATGGAATGGATTTCGCCCGGATACAGCGCCGCCAGCCATGCGTCTTCGCTGATCAGCACGTGGCGCGGCGGCGCCGCCAGCTGTTGCGCCAGGGTGGATTTGCCTGCACCGATCTTGCCGCACACCAGGTGCAGGGTCGGGGCGTCGTCGCTCGATGATAGGTATTGCATCTGCGTTCTCCTTGGTGGATTCCACTGCCGGGAGAGCGCTGCATGCAATCCGCCTTCCCGGGCGGGTTGCATGGCCGTGACGACCGCGCGCTACCCCGCCTTCCCATGGGGAATGCGGATAATCGACGCGGTGGTGTGCAGGACCATGTCGCCAGCGTAGAGCGCAGCACGGTCGACCGGCAATGCCTGCGGCAGTGCAGCGCGCGCAAGGTCGCGCGGGGATCTATGCTCGGCGCCATTCCCGCATGGAATGACCACGATGCGAGACTTGCTTCGATGCGCGCTTGCGCTCTGCCTGCTGCCTTGGACGACATCACCGGCTGCACCGCCGCCAGCACCGCGTACGCTCAGCGGCGAACTGCAGGGCGCACCGTGGCGGCTGGATGTACCCGCAGCCTGGAACGGCGACCTGGTAATGCTGGCCCATGGCTACGAACCGGTGGGCGTTCCGCGTACCACGCCGATGACGGCCAATGACAGCACCGCGCCACTATTGGCTGCGGGCTACGCGGTCGCGCAGAGTGCCTATGCGAGCCAGGGCTGGGCGGTGGCCGATGCGATCACCGACATGCAACGCCTGCGCCAACATGCCCTGATTGAACTCAAGCGTGTACGCCACACCGACGATCAGCCTGCACGCGCTGGTCCTGCACGAACTGGCTACGCGCAGCGGCGGCATGCCGGTCGGCAACATCGAGGTGATCTACAGCGGCTTCGGCAATGACACCGCATTCAACGCCGGCGCACGTTCGCAACACGCTGGCATTGATCGGCGCATTGCAGCGACCGCGGGTGATCCAGTTCAACCACAACGACCCGACCATCGTGCCGCACATGCAGGCGGTGTATCCGCAGTTGGCTACACGCGCCGGCGCACGACCGCGACCACGGCCACGGGTGCTGCAGCCGGCCTGCGAAGGTCACTGTGGCTTCTCTGAAGCACAGGTGGTCGAGGCCTTGAAGGCGGTGCAGCACTGAGCCCATCGTGTGCCGCAGCGCATCAGGGGCATGTCATGAGGACTGCTATGGTGGCCGGGCCCAATGAAGGGCAGACAAAGGACTGACGTGATGATCAAGATGACCTTGAAGACCGTGATGTTCCTTGGCATGGCCGTGACCGGCCTGGCCTTCGCCGCAGGAACCTGCGAGTTCTGCACGCTGAAGTACGAGCAGTGCCTGCGCACGTCACATGGACCGCTGGGCAAGACCTCTGAGCAGTGTCTGGCCGAGTACAAGATGTGCCGCGAAATGGATTGCCCGTCTCCCTGACCGGCGTCCGGCCGGCTCCTGCGGGAGCCGGCTCAGCCAGCCACGTTGCCGAACGCTTACGATGCAGGGACCGGTGCAGCACCTGCCGCCTCCCTCCCTGCTGAAGCAACGCACACGATGGCCTTCTTCGAACGACTGAGCGACACCCGCTACCTGCCAACCGAACATACCGGCGGCGCCTGGAACGTCCGCGAACAACATATCGCGCCTGCGATCGGCCTGTTGGCACATCATCTGGAACGCGATGCCATCGCACGTGGCCACGGCTTCCTGATCGCGCGCCTGTCCTACGACATTCTCGGCACCATTCCGATAGAGGCGATGGAAGCCGACGTGCAGGTGTTGCGCGGCGGCCGCACCATCGAACTGGTCGAAGCCACGCTGCGGCATGGCGACCGGCCGGCACTGCGCGTGCGCGCCTGGCTGATGCGTCCGAACGATACCGAGGCCATTGCGGGCACACCGCTGACAACCATTGCACCGCCAGAGTCGATGCCAGCGTGGGATCCGGGCACGGTCTGGCCAGGGGGATTCATCCAAAGCGTAGAGATCCGCCGACACGACCAGGGGCCTGGACGCGCCACCTACTGGGCGCGCGCGAAGCACGCACTGCTGGACGGCGAAGCAGTCAGTCCACTGGCCCGTGCCGCCACCCTGTTCGATCTTTCCAATGGCATGGCCGTGCGCGCCGATCCGAAGGACGTCGCCTTCCCCAACCTCGATCTGACCGCGCACCTGTTCGGCACTCCCGAAGGCGAGTGGCTGGGCTTCGACACCTCGGTGTCGTTCGGCCGCCAGGGCCTGGGCCTGACCAGCACGGTGCTGCACGATGCGCGCGGCCCGATCGGGACGCTCGGCCAGGCGTTGACGGTACGTCCGTGACCACGATGACGGGCGGCGTCAGCCGCCCAGCGTGCCCATGGTGAAGGTGTAGCCTGAGCTCATCAGGAACTCGCGCATGCGCATTTCCGCACGTCGCGGCGAGGCCAGGTTGGCAGGTCCATACAGCGCATAGACCACGCCCGCGCCTTCGATGGATTCGCGACGCACACCACAATGGCGGGTTTCCGAAGCGCTCACCCACCCATCCTTCAGTTGATCCGGCCCGATCGACTGACCATTCATCAGCCGGAACGTCAGCCAGCGGACTTCCGCAGTAGATTTGTTCATTGTCGGCCTGCTGCCTGCATGCCGCGATCCATCATGTCCGTGCTCGACATTGCTGCTCCCTGAGGCTTGGACCTCGACCATAGCGCCTTGCCATGTCGCAGGCGGATGAGACTGATCGCGTCGCTCAGGTCGCCAGACCGAACAGCCTCCATAGCGCCTCGCGCCCGGGCGGCGTCAGCCGCAGCTCTCGCCGTGCCTCGACGCGCCGCAGCCAATCGTTCTTCACGAAGCTGTCCAGCATCGCTTCGCCGACCACGCCCGCCAGATGTGGCCGCCGCTCGGTGCAGTCCAGACACCCCCGGCAATAGCGTGCCGGCTTGACCGTCAGCGGCCGCTGAAGTGCATGGGCCAGCGGCTGGCCCAGCCCCCGCAGGAAGTCGGCACCGCCGGCGCTCACCTGCCAGTGCCCCTCGCACGCAATCACATGCCCCGCCTGCAGCAGATGGTCGGTGATCGCCACCGCGTGCACGCCGGCCAGATGCCGGTAGCAGGAACGCGCCTGACGCAACGCCGGCATGCTGCGTGATGCCGCAGCGGTGCAGGACGGCGTGCGGTCGGCAACGCGCAGGATGCCCTCGAGCATGTCGGCAACCTCGTGCGAAGCCAACCGGTGGTAGCGGTGGCGCCCTTGTGCGACGGCGACCAGCAGATCGCCCTCGACCAGTCTGCGCAGGTGCGTGCTCGCCGTCTGCGGCGTCACCCCGGCCACGCGGGCCAGCTCCATCGCGGTATAGGCGCGCCCATCCATCAGCTGCAGCAGCATGGCCGCGCGCGCCTGGTCACCGACCAGGGCACCGACGCTGACAAGGGAACCAGAGGTGTGGACCATGCCCGCATTGTGGCACGCCGTTGCGGGCCGACAGTTCGATGCAGGCCGAAGCGTCGGCGCCCTCGGCCAAGGCACAGTGGCCACTCCGATACCGCAAGGCCTTCCGTGAAAACCGCTTCGATCCCCCGCCGCCGCATCACCCCTTCGGTCCTGTACCCGGGCACGCCGGTGCTGCTGATGACCACGCTGAACGACGACGGCAGTAGCAACATCAGTCCGCTTTCTTCGTTCTGGGCCTTGGGCAACCGGGTGGTGCTCGGTCTCGGCGTGCAGGGCCAGGGCTACCGCAACCTGCAACTACGCAACGAGTGCGTGCTGAACTTCCCCTCATCCGCGCAAGCCGCACAAGTTGAGGCCATCGCGCGGGCAACCGGCTGCGACCCGGTGCCCACTGCCAAACAGGCGATGGGCTACGTGCACGTCCGCGACAAGTTCGCGTTGGGTGGATTCAGTGCGGTCGACTCGACCCACGTCGCGCCGGTAGCGATTGCCGAGTGCCCGCTGCAGGTGGAAGTCAGCGTGATAGCGATGCACCCACCCGGCGAGGATGACGGCCAGGGCTTCGTGATCGTCGAAGGACGGATCCGCTGCGTGCACGCCCACGAAGCGATCACTGTGGCTGGTACCCAGCACATCGACGTGGCGCGATGGAAGCCGCTGATCTACCTGTTCCGCCACTACCTGGGCGTGAGCGAACCGGTCGGGCACAACTTCCGCGCGGAGACCCTTACGGGCGCTTCTGCCTAGCGGTCTAGACCGTTTCGCCCTGCAGATCGAGCACGGACGTGGTCCAGCGGCGCTCCCCCAGCGCGGCCACCATGCCGCCTCGATAGACGAAGCGGCGTGCATGACCGTCTTCGATGAAGCAGGTCTCGTTCTGCATCGGCGCATATCCGGCCGAGGCGTAATGCCGATGATCCAGGGCGAACAACACGGCGAAATTGATCCCGCGCTGGCGCAGTTCAGCGTGTGCAGCTTCGATCAAGCGTGAGGCGACGCCCTTCCTGCGAACGTCAGCACGCACCACCACGCCGCCGATCAAGCCTATGCGTTCCGGTTTGCCGTCCAGCACTACGTTGCGTTCGTACAGTGAGAGGTGGGCGACCACGTGATCGCCTTCCATCGCCAGCACCGGAGCGACCGGCCCCGGGATGGCGTAGCCGTCGCCCTGCATGTCCGGGAACGCCTGGCAGAGCAGTTCCACCGCCTGCTGACGGTGATCCGGCGCCACGCTTTGCCAGCTGGATACTTGAACGTGCATTGCCCGGTCTTCGTGGAAGGAGTGCCGAGCCCCATCGTGCCACGAAACATGACCGTACCCGCCGCGACGTTCCACTGTCAGTGCAGAGAGATCCAGTAGGAGACGATATCCGTGTAGCTGCCCGCGCGCTTGACTGCCCGCGGCTCCGTACCAAATACGCTGAAGCCCAGCGATTCATACAGCGCGCGTGCGGCAGTATTGTCAGCCAGCACCGTGAGGGTGATCGATTCAATGCCGTCCGCGCGCGCAGCCGCGAGCGCTGCAAGAAGAAGTTGGCGGGCGATTCCCTTTCCACGATGTTCAACACTCACGTGGACACTGTGCAGTTCCGCCGTGTGCCATCGCGCCATCCGCGCCGGGCGTACGTAACGCAGGAAACCCACCAGCATGCCATCAACGAAAGTGCCGAAGTAGCGCGTACCGGAATCAGCAAGCTGGACGCGCATCACGTCCGCCGTATCGTTCTGCGACTCGGCCAGCGTGGACAGGAACGCCGCGGGCGACTCGCGAAGCGCCTGCAATCGCGCTTGCCAAAGAATATCGGCGTCTTCAGCACCGAGTTGCCGGATGAGCATGCGACGCACCTGTGAGGTTATTGATGCACAGATGCTCAGCCTAGCGCGGGTCCGCCTGAAGCGGCGTGCATGCAAGAATGAAGATGGTCCCTCTTTCATTCTCCGCCATGACTGAACTGCAGATTCCCCGCGTTGGATGCGGCGCCGTCGTCCGTGATGCCAACGGCCGCATCCTGCTGATCCAGCGCGGACGTGAACCGGAGCGCGGGCATTGGGGCCTGCCCGGCGGAAAAGTCGACTGGATGGAAACGGTGGAGGCTGCCGTGGTCCGCGAAATCCGCGAGGAGACGGCGCTGGAAGTGGCGCTGCTGCGCCTGCTGTGCGTGGCCGATCATTTCGAGCCCGCGTTTGCGCAGCACTGGGTCGCGCCGATCTTCGAGGCACGGGCACCCGCAGGTGCCGAGGCCTCCATCCAGGAGCCGGGTGTGCAGACCGGGCTGGGCTGGTTCGCGCTGGATGCCCTGCCCCAGCCGCTCACGCAGGCCACGGTGCAGGCGTTGGCCAGGCTGTAGCAGATATCAATCCGGGCAGGTGCTGGCAGCGGACAAACAAAAAAGCCCTGACCGGAGTCAGGGCTTTTCAATTGGAGGCCTCAAGCGGAATCGAACCGCTGTAAACGGATTTGCAATCCTACGCACTTCTTTATAAATCATAGCCTTAACAATCTATGCCGCCCGACTTGCCACCGACAGTAGGGCCGAATCATTCATGTTCGCGAAATTGTCGCCCCTGCCTGCGAATTAGTATTTGTACTAACATCCGCGCCGTCGCGGCGGGTGAGACCTGCCGATCCCAGAGTGCTCGCCATGCAGTCCGTTCCCTACCCCAACACCCTCGCCCTACATATCGGCCCGGCACTTATCGACGGCCCCGCACAGTTCGTGCCCTTGGCCGCCGTTCGTGCACGGCTGGGCTTCCCGTCGCCCGCCGACGACTTCATGGACGATGCGATCGACCTGCATCGTCTGCTGGTGCGAAATCCCGCCGCCACTTTTCTGTACCGAGCCGATGGCTGGTCCATGAGCGGCGCCGGCGTCAGCGACGGGGACATTCTGGTGGTGGACCGGTCAGTCACGCCGCTGGCTGGTGACCTGGTGATTGCCATCTGGGACGGGAACCAGCCCAGCTGCAAGGTGCTGCAACTGTTCGAGAGCCACATGGAGCTGCACTCGGCCAACCCTGACTTCCCGCCCATCGTGCTCGAACAGGCCACCGAGGTTGAGGTGTTCGCCGTGGTGGGCGTCGTCCGCCAGATCAAACGCCGGGGCGGCCATGTTCGGGCTCGTTGACGGGAACAACTTCTACGCCAGCTGCGAGCGCGTGTTTCAGCCGGCGCTGCGCGGCGCGCCGCTGGTGGTGCTGAGCAACAATGACGGCTGCGCAATCGCGCGCTCGGCCGAGGCCAAGGCCTTAGGCATCAAGATGGGCCAGCCGGCCCACGAGCTGAAGCACTTGGTGCGGCGCCACGGGCTGCAGATGCGCTCGGCCAACTTCGGCCTGTACGGCGACATGAGCGCGCGCGTCGTGGCCATCCTGCGAGAAGCCGCGCCGCGAGTGGAGGTCTACAGCATCGATGAGAGCTTCATCGACCTGGAATGCGTGCGCGACCGCGAGCGGTTCGCCCGGGATCTGCGACAGCGCGTGCATCGATGGACCGGCATTCCCAACTGCGTTGGCATCGGGCCAACGAAGACGCTTGCCAAGCTGGCCAACAAGGTGGCCAAGAGCGCCGACGGCGTGATCGACCTCGGGGACGCAGGCTACCGCGAAGCGGTGCTGCGCACCTTCCCCGCCGGAGATCTGTGGGGCGTGGGCCGCAAGCTGGCCCCGCGGCTGGAGGCGATGGGCATCTCCACTGCTGCCGCGCTGCGCGATGCGCCGGCGGACGACATCCTGGCCGCGTTCGGGGTGACGCTAGCGCGCACACAGCGCGAGCTGCAGGGTCATCCCTGCATGGAGTTGATGGAAGTCGAGCCAGACCGCCAGCAGATCATGGTCAGCCGATCGTTCGCCGACCGAGTCGAGGACCACGAAGCCGTGGCCCAGGCGCTGACCACCTTCGCAGTGCGCGCCTGCGAGACGCTGCGTGCCCGGGGCCTGGTCACCGCCGCCGTCTGGGTGTTCGCCCATTCCGACGTGTTCCGGCCAGAGCTGCCGCAGCACAACGCTAGCAAGACCGTGGGTCTGTCCTCGTCGACCGCAGACACCAAGGTGGTGCTGGGCATCGTGCGCAAACTGCTAGGCGGCCTGCTCCGCGACGGGATCGGATACAAGAAAGCAGGCGTGGCACTGCTCGACCTAGCCCGGCCGGACGAGCTTCAGGCTGATCTGTTTGGGCCAACGATTGTTGGCAATGACCGACTGATGGCCACCATGGACCAGATCAACCAGAAGTTCGGGCGCGGTACGGCCGGCCTTGGCGCTTCGGGGTGGCAGACACGTCCTGCTTGGGGCATGCGACAGCACCTACTTTCCCCCAACTACACCACGTCAGTGCACGAAATTCCCGCTGCTCGCTGCTGACGTTCTGACTCTGGCGCTGCTGAAACGTCCTCGGGAGAGCGGTTAGAAGGTGCCAGGGTCGGCATGTCCAGGACCGCTCGGACTGTGATCATCAGTCCTCTTCGTGAGTACGACGCGAATGTTTTGCTTTTGCAGCCTTCCGATTTAAAACTGCCATCGAGCTAAATGACGCCTCATGTAGTTCGTAGATCTGCAGAGGTAGCAGTGCAGTACGAACTACGCACAAAAAAGCAAAGCCACCACACAAAAAGAGGATAGGCCCAATTGCCAAGCGATCTATTCCTGCAGCAACCACAAGACTGCCTAGCAAAGTCATCGCCGACAGTCCAATAGCAGCAAATAACGTAACCATTTGAGAGTACAAAAGATATCTAAGCCTTGGAATAATTAAATCCAGCTCCTCCGGGCTATAACTTTGCGAATTCTCGACTCGGCCACTGAACAGCATCAAGTTCACAACAAAGCCGATCAAAATAGCCGCATACGCCAATGCGCCAGCTGCCACCGCCAAGAGCGACGAACTAACTCCATCCTTCGTCACATCGGGCACAGCTGGGATCAGCGCCCAAGTCAACAGGCTCCCTAGCGCCAACAGCAGCAATGCAAAGAAACACTGCGCCCGCGCTTCCTGATGCTTCCCTACGTGGGCACGCAGGTGCTTTAAAGTAGCAAAAGCTGACTTTATATCGTGGGGAAGCATCAGACTTTCCATAGACCTCAATCTTCGGTTGAGAGGACGCGCCCAGTTAGAAACATGCCCTCGTCGTCTATTATACGCCAATCTTCGCTATCGGGCGTTCGCAGATCATCCAAATAATTATAAAGCAACTGCTTTATCTCATTTTTATGCTCTATTCCACTCGCATCAATAGTCACTGGAATCTCTGTCTTGGCTTTATATTTACCGATGTTCCGGATGGGCCCACCGGTCATTGTCTCCAAGTCTACCTTATCCAAGTCTGACACGACTTCACGCCCAGCAGTGAACGTGTCTATAACAGTATCAATATCCAACCCATCCTCGTCATCCGCCTCCCATCTCACCACCAGCTTACCCGTATTTGCAACGGCATTTTTTGCATCATAAAGAGGGGTAGCAATCGCGAGAGTGGCAGTCTCAGTAGGCGGAGCCCCCTGTACAACCCTTATCTGCATACTCTTAACACCACCGCCCTGCTCAATTATCTTCCGCAAATTATTCGCGAAGACATCCATGAACACCAGGTTAGGCAACTGAAGAGATGCGTTATGTTTTCTTAAGATGTTTGTCAAGAATACTGCAAGAGCCGGCAATCCTCCGCCGCCCTGCTCATTTTGGACGATCAGCGTCTCACCAATTGCGACGCATCGAAATTCATGCAAGATTGATCGTTTCTGCCCTTTGGCATCATACATCGGACCCGAATTGATATCGGGCTCAGGGTCTTGGAGATCTACTGCAATCTGATGCTCGCCTTGGCCATAGATATACGAACCAACGGTGAAATAAAAACCTCCTCCTGAACCATCAGGTTGAGTGAGCCGCCTCGTCATCTTACCGAAGTACATGAACCTAGTCCCAGCATCAGGCAATCCCTTAGCGGGGCGCTCCGGCCAATGTCGGTTAGTCCAATCAGTGGTAGCAGCTCGAACAGCTAGCAGTAAGTCTTCAAGATTATGAATCGGCGGATTTTTTCGCCGACCATAATTGAATTTGACTCGCTTTAGATAAGCATTTCGATATACAAGACGCGGCCCTGCAGACATCATCCCCCCTTCTCTAGTCCTAGTCTTGGGCTTATAGCCCCCACTAGATCATGCATCAAAGAGCACTTTATTCCTGTAGGGAAATTCCTACAGAGCGCGGTACTTGAGGGTGATGTCTGCAGACTGGCTTTGCCAGTCAATCCTTTGACGCATGCCGCTATTGAAGGAGGATGATCTAGAGCTTTGCACCTGACCGCTACAACAGGGCGGCCTGGCGATCGTCCCAGCTCTTGATGATCAGCTCCCCAGACTTGCGCCCCCTGCCCTGCCCGCCGCCAATTGTATAGTCGAGCTGCAGGGGCACTAGGTCGAAGCCGGCGAACACCTCCCGGATCTGCGGGTGGTCGTTGATCGACACCACGAATCGGCCGGCAGCACCGCGCATCAGCTCTGCCATCGCCTCGTACTCGCTGAAGGGGAAGTCGACGCCGTATCCCTCAGTCTCCCAATACGGCGGGTCCAGATAGAACAGAGTGCCGGGCCGATCGTAGCGCCGCACGCACTCCTGCCACGGGAGGCACTCGATCACCGTATTCGACAACCGAAGATGCACCGCGCTCAGCTCTTCCTCGATGCGCAGGAGGTTCAGTCGCGGGCCTCCGGCAGTGACCACTCCGAACGATTGGCCCTGTACTTTCCCCCCAAAGGCGAGTTTCTGGAGGTAGTAGAAGCGCGCTGCGCGCTGAATATCGGTCAAGGTCTCCGGCCGCTCCATCTGCGCCCACTCGAACATTTGCCGCGATACCAGGGACCAGCGGAACATGCGCACGAACTCGTCCAGGTGATGGCGCACGCAGCGGTACAGGGACACCAGTTCGCCGTTGATGTCGTTGAGCACCTCCATCTGGGCCGGGTATGGCCGCATCAGCAGCGACGCGGCGCCGCCGGCAAATGCCTCGACGTAGCAGTCGTGGGTTGGGAAGTGCGGATAGAGGTGCTTCAGCAGGCGGCGCTTGCCGCCCGGCCAGGAAATGATGGGCTTGGGCATGGTTTCTCAGTATTTGCGATAGAGGAAGCCGACAATCCCGCCGCTCTCGCGAGGGCGACGGGGCCACGGCCAATGCCAGGTGCTGAGACCACCTGTGTTGCGGCGCTGCCTGGATGCTTGCAGGCATCTGGGCAGCGCCCTGTCTTGCTAGATGGTGACTTCCATCACCGGAAGATTCGGAGCCGCTTCGACCAATCGACCACCGCGAACCCAGACGTTGTATGGGATGGTCTGCTGCAGCTGGCCGAACGCTCGCATCTGTACACCGTCATAGGTCGTCAGCGTGCTGGTGCCATCACTGTTGTGCGCGGTGACGGTCGCCAGCAATCGAGGGTTGCTGCTGACCAGTTCGCCGAATTGATCCCAAAGGTCAGTCCGCATCGCTATAGTGCCTTTCAAGGGTTACGGTCTGCTCGATCACCACTGCCTGTTGATCGATCACAACATCAACGCGCAGCGACTCGCACTGCCCGTGCCACCGCCCCGCAGCGCCAACGACCTCCACCAGATCCAACGGCATGATAGGGCCGATCTCGCCTGGCTTAAGCGGCTTGGGAAACAGCGGCATAGTGAGGTCGACGGCGGCTTGCTCACCGCGATCACTGAGGATGTTCCGACCGCGCTCGGCGGCAGCAGCAGCAACATTGATCAGCGGGCTGCTGACCTGCTGCGCGAACAGCTGACCTGCCTCACCGTCCTTGCGCACTTTGCAGGTGATGCCCTTCCCCGGCAGCTCACCGGTGACCACCACCGCATCGTACAGTGGCGCGCTGCGCATCTGGAGGCTCTCGGTAAGGACAATGTCCTCTTGCACAACGTGGTCAGGAGGTGAGTCCCGCCAAAGCCACGGGCTGACCGGATAGCTGGCCCGGACCCGCAACATCGGCTGCGCTGGGTCGGACTGCACCACCGCGCCACTTGCCCCAGCCAGGCCACTGA
Source organism: Stenotrophomonas sp. ATs4 (assembly GCF_051861585.1). Lineage (NCBI taxonomy): Bacteria > Pseudomonadati > Pseudomonadota > Gammaproteobacteria > Lysobacterales > Lysobacteraceae > Stenotrophomonas > Stenotrophomonas sp. ATs4. Next base: position 90,908 of record NZ_JBLYPK010000003.1, read on the forward strand.
TGGCATCGAGAGGCGTGTTCGCGTCGTAGAACCAAGCACCGGCAGGAACGATCCAGTCGACAGTCCCGTACTGGCTAGTGAATCCCGTATCGGCAAGCTCCTCCGCCACCAGTTGCGACACGCTCCGGTCGTCACCGGTGACCTTCACCCGCGCTGGCGCGTAGGGCGCAGCGAGAAGCGCGGTGCGCGACCGGCCACTGAGGCGCACCGCCCCATCCGCGAACTCGCGCTGCTTCTGATAGCTCTCCACAATCCCAGTCCAGACATGGCCGTTGAGCACAACCTCGAACTGGCGCGGGCCCGCCGCCGTGGGTTTCAGGAGATCAAGCTGTGCCGGATCGGCAAGCTCGAAGTCGAACGTCCAGCCCCACGCGCTCCGGCCCGATTGCAGGGTGATTCTTGTTACTTCGATCGGCATACGGTCCGGCAGTCGTACGAATGACACGGTATTAATCACGACATACGTCCTTCGTTGCGGGCGCACCGCGTAGCACGCGACAACGCCGAGATTGAGTGGAACCACCCCGAAGCCACCGACCACGGGGCAGCCAAGATTCAGCCCGACCGTGTTGCCGGCCGGCCAACCAGGCTCGGGATCAGGATCGGGGGGAATTAGAGGCCGAACGATCCATGGAAGCTTGGCTGCACTCCCCCAGCGAAGCCGCCAAGACCTGGGCAAACGTTCGCCGCACCTCCAGCTCCCCTGCCATTGGTTCCGCGCAGAACTGCTCGAAAGCCAACGCGCCCCCATCGATACGCTCACCTGCGCCTGCGACGACCAGTGCAAAGCGCTGTACCTGCCCAAGAGGCTTGGCCGGGTCCACCGGGATAGCAGCGACACGCTCTGGGAGCCCATGGACCGCCAGGGTTGGGCATTCGACTTCCGAAGGACCCCCTGCGAAGTCCTCCACCGCAGAGTGCCTTCACGGCTCAGCAGGGGAGTAAGACCCCACCCTGTGGCGATGGCGTTCCCCTCCAAGCGCTGAGCGCCACGCCAAGCGGAAGAGGTCACAATCGACGCAGTGTCTGCTCCACCCCAACCAACCAGAATCATGGCTGTGCGCGGGCGAGCCACCGACCATGAGAGCGACGCACTGGTATGAAGGTAGGCGCGCTCGGGTTCCGGCGGCTCCTCCGACCACCAATCGACGCCAAGATTTAGGCCGACCAACGCACCGCCAGCCGTAGCAGGCGGGCCCAGGTTCAGCACTACCCTGTTGCCGAGCTTGTCCATTCGCTACTCACGCGCCGCCGGCGCAATCCAGTCCTGGATCGCGGCATTCTGCCGACCCAGGTCATCGAAGCCGACGACCGTGAAACGGAATGCCGGGTGGAGACGATCGACTCTCCACGTGCCGTCGGCCCGGCTCATCGTGGACGCCACGCAGAGACCGCTACCACGCTCAAAGACCAGGATGCGGCCCTGGGCGGGCTCATTCAGAATGCGAAGCCTACCGTCTGGCTCAGCGGGATCGTTCGTCTTCGGCGCCTCACCGGCGAGATAGCCGGGCCCCGCCCACGCTTGGCCGGACGAGCTGCGAACACCGATCCGCACTGCCGCACGCGGAACGTTCCAGGTGACCCTAGCGTAATTTGCACCGTATCGGGTTGACGGGATTCCCACGGTCATCCCCACGCGTTCGTGATGTCGATGAGAATCTGGCCCGTGTAAGTTTCATTGAAGCCGGGCGTGAAACTGTCAGCGGTGACGCACTTCGCCAGCAGCTGAGTACCGACAGGCAGCCCATCCACGTCGGATACAAGGGTCAGCTCTGGGAAAGGCCGTCGGTGGATAGGTGCGTAGATGCCAGGCAAGAAGCCACGCGGCTGCATTACTGATTCCAAGACATCAACGGTCGAATAGAGCAGGCCGCCGTTTCCAATGTACGGATAGGTTGGGTAGTTGGACTGGTTCCCCAACGTGGTGTTTACAGTAGCGGCTGCAGCAGAGACAAAGGATCGCATCGAACCTGGAATCCCAGACATTGAGCGTCCAATAAAGGCCGCCGTATGAGAATCCGCATTTCCGAAATCAGACCACGGCCGAGCCTTAAATCCATACCCGACGTTACTGCTTCCCTCGCTGTCGCCGCCCTTGTAGGAAACAACAAAATGATGTCGATCACCGGGCTTCATCGATGTGATGTCACCAGCGTAGTGACCATGCGTTCCTGCGTACCCTTGGGTTCCGTAGTTTCCGCCTGTGTCAACGAATAGGTAGAAGAACCGCTCCGTACCGATAGCTATCCAATGACGCAATGCGCCGCTCGCTACGTTGGACTTCTCCCACATTGATCCAATCGCTTTGAGCGATGGCGAGGGTGTCGCGTCTTCCCCCGTGTTCAAGTCGCTCATGGACGAGTAGCCACGCAGCAACGCCGATCTTGCAGCTGTGTCATCGACCCTCAGAAAGTAACCGGTGCCGGACACTTGCGAGTTCTGGTAGGCACGAATGTTCACGCCGCCGAACCCCTTCGTCCACCCCAGACCATCCTTTCTTCCCGCGCCGACGCCATAGCCATCGACCAAGACGGCATCGAGGAGCGCGATCAGTGCGCCCGGCACACCCGAAAGCAGCGGCGCACCTGAATCGGTGCTTCGATAAATAGTTGGAACGAGACTCATGCTTGAACTCCTGCGACGTTGCCAATGACCTGGAAGCGAGTCGAATCCACGACGCTTTCAGGCGTACCTGGGAGCGTGGTCCGTACCAACCAGATCGGCGCCAAGCCTCCGACTGTGTTGAAGCGAACCACATTGTTGGTAGACCACCCGGAGCCCCAGCCTGCTCGCGGGATCGTGAAGTAGGGACGCCCCGTGCGCGGATTGGTAGGTGCGCAATCGGCGGTGACCGACCCTGCCGTGATGGTGCCGACCGTCTCGCCCATCACCTCGAACGTCGTGGAGCTGTTGAAGCGAATCGCCCATCGCTCGGTAATCGCATCCGCATTGGCTACCACCAGCGGATAGTCGGTGTCGTTGAACGTGCCAGGTGCGGCGCTGCCGATCAGCAGGTCGCTCCACACGCCAGTCCAGGCTGCCTGGTCGAACAGGTTCACTGTGCGTGCCTGCAGGTCGAGCGACCCGTTGGCCTCACCAAGGCGCAGGGCCGCGCTGATCATGGCCTCCCCAGCGGGGAAATCATGAGTAAGCCCACTGTTGATCTCGATCTCCCCCGTGATCTGAGGCTGGACTACCAGCCGGCGATCCTCGACACGCTCATTGATCACGATGGGCAGGGTATACGCGGACAAATTTAGAGGGTCGCTGAAGGTCAGCCGCCCCAAGGCGAGGTCCACGACATACCAGGCGCTGTCGACGGGAGCCCCTTTGGAATCCCTAACCTCCACACCGGCGATTCGCGTGCGGCCGAAGGCCACAACCTGACCCGCCTGCGGCGATGTGATGCTGTGCTTGGCCGTGTGATGGATCAACACCGTTTGACCCGGCTTGAATGCCGGCACACGTCCGTCGCTCGGCAGGCGGACCGATGACAAGCCGATAACCACTTCGGAGAGCGGAATGGACCTGTAGACCACCGCCCCCATGTAGATAGAGCCGGCAAGCACGAGCGCCGGGCGCCAGACCTGGTCGCCTTCCACTTGACCGGGATCAAACCACGGTTGGCCTTCATTACCAGCGACCGGTACCAACTGACCGAACTTCACCTTCGCCACACCGCTTTCCCAATCCACGTGGCCGCGGATCTCGGCGCTGGCGATATCACCGTTGATATCGGCTGTCGCCGTCAGCAGCTCGCCGTCCAGGCGGTTGGCCCGTAGCGTGAACATTCCCGGCCGAAGCGGTGAGCCTGGCGCGCGGAAGAACGAGAAGGCCACGCCCGGGTCAGCGATCCGGGTCAGCAGCGAAAGCACCTGTACGGTGTTGCCGCCACCTGGTTGCCACTGGGCCAGGTTGACGATGCCCGATGTGTAATCCACCGTGCCGGCGTACACACCGGCGCCAGTCTGCGGGTCGACGCTGTGGTACAGCCCACCGCTCCGGTCGATGTAGGTCCTACCACGGAAGCCAAAGCGAACGCTGCCGGGCACAACGCTATCACTGATGGTCGGTGTCAGCTGCAGCTGCATGGCTGGCAGCGGCAATGATTCCTGCGCCTGCTGCGAACTGTCCCCTGCAAGCAGCCACGCCGCAGACATGATCGTGCCTGCCGAGAACTGTGAAAGCACGTCCAGTCGGCCGTACCCTACAACCCTGAGCCGCCCGGACCTGTTCTCGTATTGTGGGTAGGAAACCTGGCGCACCATGAACTTTCCCGCCTGAACGGACACCGCCCCGGTGCTGTAGTTCACGGAACCGAGTACCGTCGTGGACGCAGTGTCGCCTACCGATACGGCCACGATGTTGCCGTTCCCATCGTCCTTGGCGATAACGCGCATCGGCTGAGGTGCAGAGGTCAGGTCATCCCGGTCACGGCTAACGCTGACCAACCAATCGAGCAGAACGGAGCCGGCGCGCACAGGGCCCTGCGGCAGGGTGAAGGAGACGACGCCAGACGCGTCCGGGACCGGTTGGGGCGCAGCATGCAGTGGCTGCCCCCAGTCGTAGGTGATTGCGAGGAGGCTGTCGGCATCCGGCAGTGTTCCAGGCCGGAGCGATACCTCGCCCGTCGAGTAAGCAATCGAGCCGCGCACCTGACCACCAATCAACATGCCGCCCGATCCATTGTCGGTGATAGCAACGTCCGCACCGCCGATCCGCAGGGTCATGCTGACCGTGCCCGGAACAGCCGAGCCCTCGCCGAGAACGAAGTGCAATGACGGCGGCTGGATGGCCGCATCCCCTACACGGGATTCAGCGATCACAGGCGTCCCCCACGCGGCAATGATGCTGCTTTTCAGGTCGGGCAACGCACCTGCAGTGAGCACGATGGAGCCAGTCGAATAGTTGACCGTGCCACTGCCCTGCCCCGGCTTCCCAACAAGTTGCCCCCGACCGTTATCGGTCAACCGAATCCAGCGACCGAGGGCCCGGTAGTCGACGATCACCGTTCCAGGTGCAGGCAAGGGCGTCGCTTGGATCAACCACACCATGCCCTGGTTGTTCTGCGTCACCGCGATCTCATCGGTAAAGCCCTGCATGGGGATCGCGCCGGCCGGGGTTGCCGTGACACTGATAGAGGTGGCGCTCGCACCAGAAGCATGGGTGACGGAGATCACGCCCGCCTGATAGTCGACCGTTCCACCCCAAGGCGTGACCGCCACCGAGGTCAACGATCCGGAACCATCGTCGGCCAGCTCCACGCTCCCGGCGACCACCTTCACGCTGCCGACGGCCATTCCTGTGCCGAGGTAGCGGGTGACCGGTACGCCTGCCTGGAAGCTGGACGCGAAGTTGAGCGCCAGGCTTCCCGCCGCGCCGGAAGGTACGAAACTCATCATGCCCAGACCGGCAAGCACGTCGCTCACTGGGGTTTCAGCGGTAGAAGTGGGTACGATTGGAACGTACGGCGTATCCACCAGCACGGAGAGATCGCCAGGCTTGCCGGCAGCTGTAAGGCGCTTCACGCTGTGATAGCTGTTGGCATCCACCACGTTCGTGTCGTAGACACGGGTGGCCGGCTTGCTCGCGGTGTAGCGGACGACTTCCTGACCGTAGAAATTCCGCAGCAGGGCATTGACCAGCTCAATGACAAGAACATCCCGCTCGAAAGCACCCTGATCGTCCGTGAAGGTTCGGGTCGTGCGCGAAAGCACCGACTTCACCCGCACGTACTGCTCTCCCTCATCGTGCCCCGAGCTGGCGGGCGTCAACAGCGACAGGTTGTCATTGATGTCAGGGCTCGGCGCATCTGCGGTCGTGTACACCAGCAGCGTCATCTGGCCAATGAAGTGGTTCCCCATCAGAATGAATCGAGACTCGGTTCCACGGGTGATGTAGCTCTCGACCCTGTTCTTAGCGTCCAGGCGCACATCACTGTAGGACCCCGTTGCGAACATGCTCACGGTCACCTTCGGGTCAGAGGGCGGCTCAATGAGGACGCCGATAGCATCCTTCAGCACATCAACGTTCGAAGTGTCCACGTGCACGAACATCTTGCGCAGCGTGGCACGACCGGTCGTCCGCTCCTCATCGCCGATGTCAGGGAAAAGATTGTTCATGGCGCCGTCCTGAACTTCAGCCTGGATCATCCGGCCACCACCATCCGGATTGTCTGTGAGGCGCTGCGACTGGCGGAGCTTGATGTCGGTTGCGGAAATGGGCATTAGTTACACCGTCATGAGGCGAAGAGTGATTGAGAAAAGATCCGAATCCAGCGCGGGAACAGCGAATCGAGTGGGCTCGACCTCGATAGCTGGCGCATCGACACGACGCCACCGAACCTGGAACGTGCGATCGCCGCCGTTATGGGCAGGCATGACCAACTCCAGAGGCGACAGGCGCGCCTCGCTCTCACTGGCCTGAAGTGCGCGGACGATGGGCAAGGCAACCACACCAACGTACGCAGTGCCGTCGCGGGTTGTCTGCAGCGTGATGGGGCGACCGGCCTGACGCGCGGACTCCTGCACGATCATTGCCCCATTGAGGCTGTTTCGAACCTGCTGCCCCACCCTCCATGCTGTGAACTCATCGGTCCACTGGAGATCGGCCGGCAGCTCAATCCCGGCGAGCAGAATGCGGGTCATCAGCGACGCCCCCTGACCGAAACCGAGCGGCTTTTCTGGACAGCAGTCAGCACCATCGGCGTCACCAGGTTCGCGATTCTCTGGGCCTGCTGGAGCTCTTGGGCGGTCGCCCCGGCCACCACTTCTTTGCTGGGCACTTTCCAGTCGATGATCAGCACTTGTTCCTTGTCGGCGCCTGCCTGTATCCGCCCCGCATCGAGCTTCGCCTGAGCATCTGCCTCGGCCTGAGCGGCCCTGCGCCGCTCCTTCATCGCATCGGCGGCCGCACGATCCTGCTCGGCGCGCTTTCTTTGCACCTGGGCTTCCAGCGCCGCGACCTCGGCAACCTCCTGCTTGCCAAGGAAGTCGTACTGATACTCCAATCGGCTCTTGGCGGAGGAGGCAAACTCGTCCTCGGTCTCCGCCAATCCCTGAAGCTCTTTCTTGTACTCCGCCAGCTGCTTGCGCTGGGCGGTGACCCTATTCAGGGCATTCGCGAACTGTTGAAGCGGATTCGGACCACTTAGGTTGCGCATCGCCTTGAGCGCTGCATCGGAGACCTCGCCAATGCTGAACGCCATTCCTTGCGCAGCGGCCCCGGCCTGCCCCATCTGCTTGCCCATTCGTTCGGAACTACTCCCTACCCGGTCAACCTGGTCCGCCGCACCTCCCGCGCTCTCGCGCACTTCCTCCAGCCGCTCGCGGCTGCGGCTGGCACCGTCTTGCAGCTGCCGCATTGCCACGTCGCTCACGTCGCCCAGCCGCTGCATGCTGCGCTCGGTGTCGTAGATCGATTCCTGTACTGCGAGCTGGCTATCGACGTTGTCCCGGCGCCACTGGTCACTGTCTGCGGCTGCAGCACGGGTTGCATCGGCATATGCCCGGAAGGCACGACGAACGTCTTCCACAGAGGCCTTGCCGCGCGCCGCGCCGTCACGGATCGCTTCGAAGGCGCTTTTGGCAGCGTCGCGCGTCGCATTGAGCGAGGCCTGGGACTGGATGCCAAGCCTGGCAAACTCGTCAGCCAGCGGGTCAATGGCGACCTGAATCTCGCGGATGCGAGCGTTCAGCGCTGCAGCCGACCGCGCGGCCGCATCGAAGCCGACCTTGCCCTGCCGCCCTGCCGATTCCAGCAGCGCGCCCAGCGTGCGTGCTTCGTCCAGCGTCGCGACCTTGCCAAGCGCTGCCTTGAAGGCCGTCTCGATCTGGACACCGGTCGCGACCGCGCTTTCAGCCACCGCACCGAAAGCGGCGATCGCATCCTTACCACCAGCGCTGAAGCTGACGCCCATGCGCGATGCGGAAACACCAAGCCGCTCCATTGCTGCAACAAGCGTCGTCTGCAGCACGGCGGCGGCATTGGTGGCGCCTTGCGGCATAGCCTCAAACGCCGACTGGGCCGAAGCCTGGAAGCGGAGCAGCTCCTCCCCGGATAGCTTCTTCAGCGTCTCCAGCAACCCATCGCGCACATTGCGCTCTGCGGCCGCGCCTTGGGAGGCGATGTAGCCCAATGCCGCTCCGACCGCCTCCAGGCTCGCCGTGTCTGCAAAGTTGAGCCCTTCGAACACCTTGCCAATCGATTCCTTCGCGAGCTTCGCGTTTCCATCGATCCCCGCCAATTGCTGCACCACAAGCTGGGCAGCCGGGCCGATTCCGTTCGTGAGCGCGTCCGCAGCCGTCTGGACGCCACCCCGGAGCGCCGCAAAGCCCGTCGACACCTCCAGCAGCTTCTGTGTGACCTGGCCCAGCTGCTGCATCTGCTCAGCCGTCGCGACGCCGGCCTTCTGCTGCATCAGTAGGAAGCCTTCCTGCGCCGTGAGGTACTCCTCCAGACCGGACAGGCGCTTCTCGTAAGCCTGCCGCTCCGCCTCGCCCAGCTTGGCGACTTCCTCGGCTGACTTGATAACCACGTCACGGTATGCGACGAAGGACACTGCCTGTTCACGCAGTTGCAGCGCCGAATCGCGGACCTGGCTGATGTAAGCGCGCTGCGCTTCACCGGCACGCTTCAGCGCCGGGTCGTGCTGCTTCCAAATGTCCTGCGCAACGGTCTTGAGGACATCCAGACCGCCCATCGCCGCTTCGAGCCCCAGGACGGCGACAGTAATGGGGACTGCCTTCGGCAAACCGCGCAGTAACGCACCGAACCGACCGATTCCCCGGCTGCCGCTTGCGACCGCTGCATTGTTGGCAATCTGCGCGTTCGTGGTTGCGATCAGCGCCGCGCGCCATGCGTTCAGCTGGAGCAGGGCCCCCACGATCTTGAACTGCGCATACGCAGCAGCCATCAGGCCGATCACGCGAGCATGGTCCACAACCCACTGCGTCGTGCCCTTCACCGCCTCTGCCATGGTGATGATGGCTTGGGCGGTCTGTTTGGCCCAGCGCGACAGGCTTCCATCGGCGGCCAGTCGGTCCAGGGTCGTCAGCAGGCTGTTGAGCTGTTCCTTGAAGTAGGTCAGCACGCCCTGGTCTGCGACCTCCTGCTTCCAATCCTTGTAGCGATCGGTGGCCGCCTTCCACAGGCCGGCGATGGTGCCCACCTTCGCCGCTGCAGCCGCGCCACCATACGACTCGGCCAGCAGGTCGAGAATGATCGCCTGAGCCTTAGCCACCTGACCGGTCGCTTCCAGACTCTTGATCAGCGACTTCTGGCTGTCATCCAGCGTGAAGCCTTGCTTGCTCAGGCTCTCCATTGCCTTCGACGGCGTCTGCAGAGCCTTGCCTACGACCTCGGCAGACTGCTCCAGCGACATGCCCAGCCGCTGGGCCTGGTCGATGGTGATCTGCATCGCTGCCGGGAACTGCTCGCCCACGATGTTGGTATAGGAGAGCAGACGCACCTGGGCGGCGCTGATCTGCCCATCGTCAAACAGCCCACTCTGCAACTGCTGGCGCATGGCGGCCAGGCTCTGCGCGGTGAACTCACTGGTGCGCCCCGTGGCGTGCAAGGCTGCTTCCAGCTGAGCCAATTCCTGCTCAGCGTCGCTGCCCTCCTTCACGATGGCCTTGATGCCATCAACCACTCGGTTCAGGCCGACGAACGCGATCGCACCAGCGGCGACCGCCTTGAGCTTGCCGAACAAGCTAACCGTGCTCTCCGTGGCGTTTGCCAGGTCGCCGCTGCTGGCGGCGGCATCAGCGGCGCGCTCCCTGTACTCAGCCAACGACTTCGCGGCCGCCTTGCTGGTAGTAGCCTGCTTGCGGAAGGCAGCCTCGCCCTCCTCGATCTGCTGCTTGCGCCGACGCCCCGCCTCGGCCTCTGCCGCAGCGGCCCGGGCCTGCTCAGTGAGCGCTGCCGCGCTGCGGGTCGCCTCGATACGCAGGCGCTGCTGGTGATCGGCCAGGTTCGCGGTGTTGACGCCGAGCGAAGAAAGCTCCTCGTCGGCTTTGCCTACGGCGTCCCATTGCTCGTTGAGCGCCTTTTTCAGGCGCTCGCCTTCCTTACGAAGATCGCGCTGGGCTGCCAGTACCTCGCGGGAGGGCTTCTCCATCTCCCCGATGCCGAGGCTGAGCGCCAGCGCGGCCTTCTGATTGTCATCAAACTGCTTTTCCAGCTCCGCGAGATCGGCCAACATGCCGTCGAAGGCATCCGCTTTCGCCGCCGCCTCGTTCAGCCCAGTGAGCGAGTCGAGCAGCTTTGTCGCCTTGCCAGCGGTCTCGACCGAGACATCCCCCAGATCGCCAAACGCCGCGCGCAGTTCATCCACGCCCTCGCGGCCCTGCGTTTCGATGACGACCCGAATTGCTTCTTCCAGCCGATCAGCCATTGGAGCTTCCGTTGACGCGCCACTGGCGGCGCAGTTCAGTCAGGTAGGTGGTGTGGAACCGTTCGATCAGCCGGCGACGTGCCTCCAGGGCACGGCTGTTGCCATCAGCACCCGACAGCATTTCGAACGGGCTGGGCCCACGGAGGATGCGAACGGGACCACGGCCGTGGCGCTTCTGCTGCGCCCGATCCCAGCTACGCACCCGGATGGCCCTGCGGCCCTTGATCGTCGCAATGAAGGCGCCGTCGTAGGTCTTCGACTCGCCCACGCCAATGCCCGCCGTAGCACCTCGGGATTTGCGACCGGCCCAGCGACCACCGAACTCGATCAGCGAGATCTGCCGCGTGCTGGCCCAGATCGAAAGGAAGTCGTCCCTGCCACGCTTGCCGGTGCTGTAGCCACGCTCGCCCGTTTCCACGCGATACTTCCCGCGCAGCGCAGAGGCGCGGATGTTGTAAGAGGCACGGACCTCCTGCGCAGTAGCCGGCCCAGCCCGGCGCTGCAGACCAACGAACGCCCGCTGCACCGACAGGTCGTACCGATTCAGCACCTCGCCGGCCAGGTCGGTCAGGCCATGGAAGCCTTTTGCCCGCCGACCGCTGACGTAGTACTTGAGCAGGTTGTTGTTGCGATTGGATGCCACAGTGCCCTTCCTGTTTCAAACCGGGAGGGCGCCTTCCAGGCGCCCTCCCCTAGCCGGAGTCACCGGTACGCTCAGGCCGCCGACTGCGCGGCGATCTTGAAGGTGTAGAGATCGGTTTCGCCGGCCTGGAAGATGACCGGGCCAGTCAAGGTCACCTGAATCGGCTCATCGCTGAACCAGTCAACGTCGCCATCGACGGTCAGGTCGACATTGGGGATCGTCAGCAGGCCTTCGTCGCCACTGATTCGGTCCTGCATATCGCCCAAGACCTGGAACGACTTGCTCGGCGTGGTGCCGCCGCTGATCGCGGTTTCCAGATAGGCATCGAAGTTGTAATCGGCAGCCACAACATCGCCGGCCTGCAGCGCGCCACCCTTCTTGGGGATCAGCAAACCATGGCGGGGCTCGAGGTCATAGTCGGTGCCCTTCACCAGGTCCACTTCGCCCTTCTTGAACACCGGGGCTGGAGTTGCTTCGATGAAGTTATGCGGCAGCTTGACGGGGGTATCCACGCTGCCAACAGTGACCGACACAGCGTTTGCCGATCCGGCTGCCACGGTGGTGTTGACCAGGGTGCCATACAGCATGCGAGCCAAGAAGGCCGGCGGCACTTCCAGCGCGGTAATCGAGACGTTGGTGACGCCCGGATTCGAGTCCTTGTGGATGATCTGCTGATAGCGAGCATCACGTCGCTTGCTCTTGATCTCCACCGAATCGCCGGCTTCGTAGCTGAAGGTCAGCGAGGACTGCTCCAGGGGCTGGTTGCCGAACTTGTCGGCGGGCTCGGGGATGACGGGGACGCGAACGCCCTCGGAGCCGTGCTCCCAGAAGCGCAGGTCACCTGCGAATTTGCGGACTTTGGGCTGTGCCATGGTTCTGGTTCCTTTACGGGTTGGACACGGGCTCAAAGGTCTCGGTCAGACCAGCCCGCGCGGTGATCTGAGCGACTACGGCGGTATGCCCGGCATCGTCCTCCAGGGTCGCCAGCTGGGTTTCCAGCAGCTCGAAACTGGTCACCCCCAGCGGCAGCGACTTCTCTTTGAACGTCAGGGCGCGGATCAGGTCGTGGCGCGCACGATGAACGAGCAGCCTGGGATTCGCCTCATCGCTGCCACGCGGAACTTCGAACTCGATGGTGATGGCCGCGTCGGAACTGGACTGGGCCACACCACCACCACTGCGCGAAAGCTGGCGGACAGAGATGATCGTCGCTGGCTCGGTGCTGTCCTCGCTGATCTCGGTTTCATCGATGATTACGGCGCCGGCGCCGATGTCGGTGCGGAAGCCACTGCTGCGCGAGATCAGGCGGACGCGAGCAGCCAGGAACTCCACCAGCTGCCACGACAGCGGCTCTGCCAGGTCAGCCACGGGTCACCAGCCAGCGGCTCTGTGAGCCGTCATCACTGATCTTCTTACTGTTGACGAAGACCTCAGTACCGAACGCGCTCGAAACCAATTCGAAGCGATCGCCCTGGTCAGGCGCTACGTCCGAACGCAGGTACGCGATCTCCACACGGCCTGACCTGAACTGGCGCAGTTCACCGATGGTCTCAACGTCGCGCTCCACATAGGCACGCACGCCTTCGGTGATCGGACCATCCTTGGCCGTGTACCGACCTTGCGACGCCATGCCCGCCAGCGCAAAGGCGGCGTGCAAGGTGCCATCCAGATCGCGGAGGAAGTCGACCTCGCTCACCGCGCACCTCCCGAACACAGCATCGCGTAAGCCTGCAGTGCCCTCACCTGGGCGTCGCACTGGGCGGCGGCGCCAATAGCTCGGCCCGCACTTTCAATTCGGTCGTCGGCTCGACCATCAGGCTGGCTGCCGGCAGCGGCGGCCGCGGACAGCGCGGCGGTGGCGACGGACGCTTGCCAACGCTGGTGCAGGCGCTGGTTGCCAGCGCGAAGATCAGCGATGAGGCGATCAGATGCCTTCTGTGCATCGTTCTTTTCCTTTTCGTACTTGGACGCCAGGTTGTTCGCGGCGGCGGCGCTGCCACGCTCTGCCTTCAGGGTTTCGGCTGCGGCATCGGCCTCAGCGCGAGCGGCATCACGCTCGATTTCCATAGCGTCACGGCTGGACTCGGCCTGGTCGGCCGCACGGTGCGCGATGGATACCGAGCCGCGCTGCCAGACGATGACGCCCAGCAGCAGGAGGATGGCGACGACCAGAGCGCGGATCATGGGGACACCACCGGGTCTTCGGGCGGGATAACCGCACCAAGGCCCCGCAGCGTCGATTCGAGCTGGCGCACACGCGTGCGCAGGGCGCTGGCCTCCTCCTGCGCTCTGAGCCGCAGCAGCATTTCAGCCTGCAGCCGCTCATCCTGGGCGGTGACCCTCTGATCGAGGAAGGAGACACGGTCGGACAGGCCCTTGATGAGATCCACGTTGGCGTCGGTCTCGGTACGCTCCTTCCTACGAGAGAGGAACGCCGTCCACGTCTCGCGGAGCAGCCACAGCGCTACCACGCTGCCTGCAGCCCACCAGGGAGCCGTAGCGGTGACGCCGCCGCCGACCATCAGCGCAGCGCCTCTGCAACACCGGCGTCGATCACGTCCGGGCGCCAGTACATTCCGCCGTTTTCATGCTTGGCGATAGCGGTAGCCAGACGGCTCAGAGTGACCGCGTTGTCCAGGCGGATGACTTCCGAAGGCGCAACGCCCACCGCAGTGGCAACCTGCCGGACGTATGCACCAGTATCGTTCTCCACCGGGGGTGCCCAACGCCCGATGATCTCCTTCACCGTGCGCAGGCCGTGCTTGCGCTGGTATGTGAGCAGGGTCTTCGCCAGAGCGCGGAACCCGGCCTGCGGTGTCAGGAACACGCAGAAGCGCTGCTCGCGCGCGATAGCGGCGACGGAGCGATCCTCACCCTGCCACGGCGTGCTGGTGCGGTCGATGTTGCCAGGATTGTTGTTGCGTACGCCGCGCGGCGTGCTGGTGGTGCCCATGCGATTCCCCGATGTCGCGGTGGAAGAACCGGCACCGCTCACGCCACCCGGGCATCTGTGAGCGGTGCCGGCCTGTCGATTACGCCTTGGTCGCGTTGCCGGGCGAAAGACGGACTTCGGCGGTCGTCTGCCCGGTGGAACCGGCAGCCCAGGCAAACGCCGCACCGGTGATGTCGCCGGCCACGGCGGTCGCGGAACTACCGTCGACTGCCTTGGCGCTTGCGCTCCACACCAGCTTTTCACCCTGCTCGAAGACCGCCGTAGGCACCTTCGGCAGCGTGAACACGCCGCCCAGGGCTACGCTGCCCGTCGCGCCGGCGGCGATGTTGACCAGGGCAACCCCCAGCTGATGACCGACGACAACCGCCTGACCCGATGCAACCTGCTGTTCGGTGGTGTTGGTCCAGGGGATCACGTCCCCATCGGATACGAAGTTCTGTGCCATGTCTCAGTGCTCCAGTTGGGGATCAGCCGCAGCGCTGCACGCCGCGATAGTCGAGGGCGGCAATGCCGAAATCGAGGCGGGCCTTCCAGCGCACACCGTCGACGGTGAAGCCTTCCTCGTAGTCCAGGAAGGGTTCGGTGATCCCATCAAGGAATGCGACCTCAATGGCCGGACAGTCGTTCGGATCGGCGAACAGGTACCACTTGTCGTCCTTGATGCGCGCTGTGTCGACGATGTCGCGGAAGAGACCCTGCACCGCGTTCGGGCGCTGCAGCTTTCCTTCAGCGTCCGGGTCGTACTCGGCCTTGTTGGTGACACGCGCGGCACTGCCGTACTTGGTCGGACCGAGCCAGAGTGCCGGCGACAGATCCAGCACATCGTTCCCGCCGACGTCCTTCTGCTGGGCCAGCTGGACGCGCATCGCGTCGACCGAGGTGACGCTCGGCACTGCTGCCGCCAGGATGTTGCCGTGGTCGGCGTGGAAGAGCGTCTTGTTGGAATCCAGCTTCGGATTGCTGGCGAGGAACGCATACGCGTCGGCCTCAATGGTCCGCTTTGCGGCACGACCGAAGGCGGTTGCCAAGCCGAGGAACGCACCCAGGTCGTCGTTGATGATCGCCTGACGCGTCAGGTTGATGGTGTTGCCCTTGGTGCCAGCGGTGATGGTTGCCTTCTCGCCGTCCGGGATCTTCTTGTTCTTGAACTCGCCAGCCTCGGTCAGCTTGTCCAGGTTGCCAATGCTGCCCACGCGGTAGCGCGAATGCTCGCGGAAATCACTGACGGTGCCGGTGACGCACCAGCGGGACCAGGTGTCCGGCGCAACGGCGTAGGCCGCCTGCAGCGCCTTGTGCATCGTGCTTTCGAGCAGCACCGGGAAGTCACTGCCGCTCTGCGTGAACGCGCGGCCGACCAGCTCCAGCTTCGCCATGCCATCGGTGCGTACGCCGCAGCGCTCCAGGCTACGACGGGCCAGGTCCATCAGGGTCAGGCCGCGCACTGGATTGTCACCGGTGAGCGCGAAGATCCGCTTGGTTGCGGGATCGATCACCTGGGCTCGGTGCAGCAGCGCATGCGTCACAGCGGAGCGCTGCAGATCCTGCTCGTCCTCGGTGACGCTGATGCGGTTGATGTTGCCGCCAGCAGCGGCATCGCGCTGCTCCAGCGTGGTCAAGATCAGGCCACGCACGTGGTCGACCGAGTGACCAGCGCGAATCCAGCCAGCTGCATGCTCGGTCTGGCCGTGGCGGGCTGCCAGCTCCACGATGTCGGCTGCGCGCGTGTCACCTTCCGGAGCCTGAGCTGCGGCCGGCGCTGCCGGAGCCGGGGTGTTGTTGATGGGTTCCTGCTGGACCGCCGATTCGGCGGCGCGGGCGGCGGGCTGAGGCATGGTGTGCTCCTGCGACGATGCGCTACGGGTGAATACACAGGGGGTCCCCTGTGCGGGTTGATTGCTGCGGGTACCTGCTGCCGGGTCTGCCGGCACAGTGACGAAGCTGATCTCGCTCGGCGTCCACTCCACCGCGCGGTAGATCGGCAAATCGCCGGGGTTGACGGCGCGCTCGATCTCATAGCGCTGCACGGTGTAACCAACCGAGATATTGCGAATGATTCCGGCACCGATATCGGCGATTACGCCGGCCAGCTCCTCGCGACCGGAGAGACGGATAAGGGCGTGGCCTTCGCCATTGGAGAGCCAGGCGCGATCAACCACTCCCATCTGTGAGCCGATACCCCAGGTGTTATGGCTGTCCAGGACCGGTGCAGCGCCAGACGACAGACGCTCCATGTTGCAGGCAGCCTCATCAACTACCAGCTCTTCCCAGTAGTACGTGTCGTTCCACCAGTCGTAGCGGCGCACTCGGGTACCGGCGGTCCACTGGAGTTCGATCGTGCGTGCCTCGCTATCGAAGCTGGTCGGCTGCAGCTCGGCCTCACGCAACTGCGGGGGCATGAGGCGTGTCGTACCGTCCTGCGTCGGAGCCTGGATTGGCTGGGGCATGGTCATTCCTCGTTGGTTGGTGAGGCGTCGACCAGGCCGGTCCGGGCGCCACTGGATTGAAGGAAAGTCATCAGACCGAGGGCGCCGGTCTCTTTCATCCGCTTGAAGTCCTTGCCCATCTCGACGTAGACCGCATCCGGGTCGTAGCCACGCCGACGCAGCGCTTCACTGGGTGAGTTGAGACCGGCACCCATCGCTGCGATTTCCGATTCGATGTCCTGCTTGGGGTTGACGTAGTCCCAGCGCGGCGTGCTCCAGTCGGCAGTGCTTCCCGTGGAACGCACCCCACCGCCAAGCGCAGCTGCTTCGTCAAACCAGCGCCAGATCGGCTTACACATCTGCGGGACGAGCACCAGCCACTGCATCTGCTCGCAATCACGACGGAACTCCATCTGCCGGATGCGGGCACTGGAAAAGTTCACCTCACGCATATCACCGGTGGCCGACTCGTAGGGGACACCGATGCCAGCAGTGATGATGTGCGCGTTAAACTTGCAGTATTCGACGTATCCCCCTGCCGGCTTTGGCTCGACAGTCTGGAAGGCGGTGGCACCAGTGATGTGGGTGACGCCACCGCTGGGCAGTGGCCCAAGGTCGGTGACCTGGTCGCGATCTGAGCCGAGCTGCGAAGGGCCGTCATCGTCCGCGTTGGACATCGAGTCGATGTCGCCACTGACGATAACGCCAAGCCGCGCTTCCAGGTTCTTCCGCGCCAGCTCGGCGTCTTCGTACAGCATCAGGTCGCGCACTCGTGCGATCACCGGGGCGAAGCGCGTAATGCCGCGTCCCTGCCCGGGGCGGACGGGGTTGTAGAGGTGGATGATGTCGGATGCCGGCACCAACGAACTGCTCAGGCGTACAGAGCCGCGCACAGCCTCACCGGGATGCGCTCCGAACAACCAGTAGCCGCGAATCCGACCGATCGCGTCGTACTCAATGCCGTTGATGATCTGACCACCGCCCGACGCAGACCCGTTCTTGTTCCCGTCCAGCCAGTCGATCTCCAGTACCTGAAGCTGCAGCGGGACCGCGAGACCGTCCGACTGACGCCTGGTACGGCGGCGAATCATGCTTTCACCGTCCTGCTCCATCGCGCGATACGCAGTAGCCATGAGGCCGTAGATGTCCGACTTTCCATCCGCGTCCGCCACGTCGGCCCAGCGGCCCCATAGGGTGTCCAGCGCAGGAGCGTTCGGCCCTTCGGCCTTGGGAGTAATGCCAGTCCCGATCGTTGCGCTGACCAGCACCTGGAGGGACCGCGCGCAGTACGGAACGTTCTGCACCAGTGCCCGAGCGCGGTTGCGCAGCTCGCGGGCGTCCGCCAGGTGATCGGTGTTCGCGCTGGCCCCCGCCCTACGAACACGCCAACCGTCAGTGCGCGAGGCGCCCTCGTAGGCACGTACCGCCTCCAGCGTCGCCCTGGCGCGGTGACGCTTCAGGGCTGCCTGCGGAGAAATGGCGCCGATGACCCTGTCCAGCAGCGAGGCCGCCATGTCAGAAGCCCCTCAGCGTCGTGAAGCGGTAACGGCGCGTGGCCGACTTCCGTCGTCCAGCCGTCGTGGCGGCAACCTCAGCCTCCATACGATCCAATGCGGTCAACATTGCTTCGACGGACTGATACGTGATCTGACGATCACCATGCCGAACGGACAACTGGCCGCTGGCGATGGCGGCCTTCAGCCTCTGCACATCGTCTTTAGTCCAGCTCATCAGTGAGGCATCCGCGAGATCATGGATGCCAGTTTCCTGATCAAGTGCGGGTGAGTCTCGGGGAACTCACCCGCACCCCCTACTCATTGGCGCAAGGCTCATCAAGCAAGCGGTACAGCGTCCGCCTGTCGATCCTGAACCTCCTACACAGCGACCGTACTGACTCCTGTTCCTGCATTCCTTTCCGGATCTCATCCACAGGGTAGGCACTGCTTTGCATGCTGGCGGGGATGTACAGATCCTGGGCTGGGTACTCCTCGACAAGATAGGCCACCACGGCCTCCACAACGCTGCGTATATCGTCGCTGTCGCATCGCAGGCGCAGCGCGGCGCCGACCGCGAGTTCCTCCGTCAGCTCACTGATTCGCACCTTGTTTCGGACTGTGTTCCTGCTCACCACTGCCTCCCCATGCCGCGAGGCTGCGCAGGCCGTTGCCGGCGAGGCACACTCGATGTTTCACGGGAATCAGTGGGAGCGTCGGCCTCCGACGCAGCAGATGGCGTTTCGCGTGAAACGCTCACGCTTGGCGGCGCAGCCAGCCGTTGTTCCAGAAGGTCCCAATCGGAACGCGTGAAGCGGTTGATACGGACCTCTGGGTGATGGGTCGCCGCGTAGGCATACACCCATGTGTCCAACGGCTCGTTTCGGGTCACCTTCTTCTCAAATCTATTCTTGACTGGGTTGTAGACCTCCGACACCAGGCCCGGGAAGAACTCCTCGGGCAGCTGGTCACTGAGGTGGACCATGCGATTCTCGGGCTTGCGCTCGGCGTCGGCCGACAGACGGCTGTAGAGGTAGTGCTTGGCTGCAACGGTCCCCACGTGGTTGATGGTGATGCCGCGCTTGTCAGTCTTGCCCTTCCAGGTGACGTCAGCCAGCTTGCCCTTGGACAGCACAGGAGCGTTGTTGGGTACAGCACCAAAGATGCACATTGGTCGGGTGATGCGTCGCTGACGGACGTAGTTCTTTACGGCCTCGGTGCGGTGGCCACCAGCGTCGATGGCCACTGCCATCGGCCGTAGCAGCGCGCCATCTTCGCGCTCGATTGCGCGGTTGAGCAAATCGGTCAGGGCTACCCACACCGCTTCCTCGGCTGGATCGCCCTGCAGTTCCACATAGTCCAGCGTCCAGGCGGTCATACCCCGCCCCCAGCCGACGACGTGAATAGCAAGACGGTTGTCCTGCGTATCCACACCTACGGTGATAGCCAGCACACCTTGCGGAGCCGAGCGAAGCGCATAGGGCTCGGCACGATCCTTGATGACGTTGTGTTTGACTGCCCGCATTGCGGGGTCTTCCCACGTCTCGGCCAGGCGGTCATTCACGAAGGTCTTGAGCGAAGCTGGATCACCCTGCGCCTCCAGCCACTCTTTTACCAGGTCCAACCAGCGCGGCCCCAGGCCGAACTGGTAGTACAGGCAGTTGATGGTGTAGCCGCGAATCGGCGAATCAGGGTTGGCCGCCACCCAGCGCCCATTCGCAATCATGTCGGTCTTGAAGTGCTCCTCGATGGCGACCCCACATTCGCAGCAGGCATACCACGCGTGGCTCTTGTCGGGCGACCACACCAGGCCGCTCCACTGCAGCGCCTGGAAGTAGCCGCAGTGCGGGCACGGCACGTGATACCGGCGCTGATCGCTCTTTTCGTACAGCTTCGCAATCCGGCTGAGTCCTGCGATGCCAGGCGTGCTGATGTACTGCCGCTTGTAGGTGGTCGGGAAGGACGATGTGCGGCCGTCCAGCATTTTCACCGGATCGTCGCCGGTGGAGAGCTGCTGCGGCGCTTCGTCGATTTCATCCACCTGCAGGTACTTCACCGTCGAGGACTTCAGGCGCTGCGGGCTGCCCATATGCTCCACGAACAGCTGGCCACCAGCGAAGTCCTTGAACGTGCGCTGGTTGGCGCTGTCGCGGCTGGCGGTGCTGGTCAGCGCCTTCTTGACCGCCGCGCACACCTCGATCATCGGGTTGAGCTTCTGAGCGATCCACTTGTTCATGGATACCTCGCCCGGCAGCGCGTACATCATCGGGCCAGGCGCATAGTCCATCCAGTAAGCCATGGCGTTGGTCGCCAGCTGGCTCTTGCCGAACTGGATCGGGAACATGCAGACCTGGTCATGCACCGGGCTACGCGCGGACATGTTGTCCATCGGCTCACGCAGTGGCGGGTTGCGGTCCGTCACCCAGCGCCCGGGCTTGCTGCCGCTCTTGGTGGACAGGCGCATGTGCTCATCGCACCACTGCGACACGCTCATGGGCCGCCGCGGCTGCAGCGAGCGCGCCAGCACCGACGCCAGACAGCTCTGTGCCTCCATCATTCCGCAGCCTCCGCTGCCTTTGCCGCCAACGTGCGGAAGCCCTGGCTCAGTTCTTCCAGTGCGTGGCTCACCTCATCCCACACCAGACGCCGGCACCCAGCCTCATCCAGCGTTGCAGCCAGCTGCGGCGCCAGCGTATCGGCCAAGCGCTCCATCGCCCCCCGGAAGGTCGTTGCGTGCTCAGCAAGGAAGGCCTCTACGTCCGCGCGAGGGAGCAGCAAACCCAGCTCCTTCTGCAGCGCAATGTGCGCCATGTGCGCGTCGGTCTCTGCCTTGTCGGCCAGCGCCTTTGCTTTGCGCGCGGAATCCGGAGTCTGCGGCCGGCCGGCCCGTGAGGGCCTGGAATCGTCCTCGTCGCTGTCCTCTTCATCGTCATCGATGTCGGGGTCGAGAGCATTGGCACCCTCCCCACTGCCCACCAGCGAGCCGCCACGCTCATCGGCGTGGCGCTGGGCTACGCCGGCATAGACCGGATCTGCGGTACGAGCGTAGAGATCCAGAGAGGCGGTCTTCAGGAATCCCTTTCCGCCAGTACCCACCACCACCCTACCCTTCTTCCTCAACTCGACCACGTAGGACGGCTTGCAGCCGATCAGGGAGGCCAGCTCTTTGCCAGTGATCGTCACGTCATCTTCAGCCATTGCTACCCCCTACTCCATTTCCTTCGAAGACCGTTAAAGCGGAAAAACGCGCGCGCGCGAGCATGTGCGGGCTGTGCGGTGGCGTGTGCGGGATGCGATATCCGCTGAATGGCTGTGGCACAAGTCGTGTGCGGCGTGTGCGGGATGTGCGCCCACCCATATACGCACGCGAGGCGCATCGTCGTGCGACGGCATGACGCCCATTCGCGCCCGCGCCCGCCCATGTAGGCCGAGTCCCGCACGTCCCGCACGCGCCTACTGCTGCAAGAGATTCACGGCAATTCAATGCCCGCACATCGGCCCGCACATCCCGCACGCGCCGCACATTGATGGGTGTAGTGATCACGCACGCCCCTTGTAGTCGGAGAACATGCGACGGAAGGACACGACCTGGTCTCCCAGCCATGCTGCCTCTGTCTTCCCGTCAGGCACGGTGCAGTTGCCGAGCATCAGGAAGCCGTGAGGTCCGTTCACGCTCTGCTCGATCTGGTAGCGCTTGCGCGCCCGATCGGGATGGGTGATCTGGCGCTTGCGCACCAGCGCGTTGATGAACTTTGGTGACGGCGCCGGGCGCGGCAGGCCCTCTCGCGCACACCAGGCCTTATAGACCTCGTACCACTCCTTCGAGAGCGCTGGCATGGGCTTGAGCCCGGGGATGTCGTCGCCGTAAAGCTCGTCCAAGAACCGTTGCGGGCTATCCTGGCTCAGGCCAATCAGCTCCTCTTTCGCCTGGGTCATCGGCGGGTTGGTGCCATTGGTGAAGCCAGTCAGATCCACCTGCAGCAAATAGTGGTGCAGTGCCGCCGTGGCGCCATTGCGGATATCGGCCAGCACCGCGGTGTAGAACTCTTGGCTGAGCTTGTCCGGCGTCCAGATCACCGCGTGACGCCGGTCATCCTCCTCCAGCACGACAGGCATCGCCTCGTTGGAGAGGAACACCAGGTTCGCGTGGTTGTCCTCCTCGTAGGCCTGAATGTTCTTCGGGTTGATGCGGATGCGGTCGCCCGTGATCAACGCCTTGAGCTTGTTCTTCAGGTGGTACACCTCGGTGCGTGCGACCACTTCGTCGGCCAGCAGGAACAGCTTGCGGCTGGCCCAGTCATTGAACTTGTCTTCCAGCGCCGCCTGGTCCAACACGCGCCCATAGTCACCGTAGAGCTTCATGTACTCATCGAAGAACATGTTCTTGCCGGTGCCCTGCGGACCATGAATGACGATGGTCGATTTCATCTTGGCGCCAGGATGCTGCAGCGGGTAAGCAAGCCACTTGACCACCCAGTCGTACAGCGCCTTCTGGTTGGCCTCGTTGCCGCACATGTGCCAGAGCAGCTGCAGCAGCCGGTCGCAGTTGCCCTCTTGCGGTACGGTCGGCCAACCGGCAAAGAGGTTGCATGTCACCCCTGGCTTCTCGCACGAGGGGTCGAAGTCAACTTCGCGTACCCGCACGATGGACCGATCCGAATGCTCCATCCACGCCCGGTGCAATTCCTTGCGCACGCAGGCATCGCGCATGTCGCCCAGTGCGACCAACATGTGTTCTTTGTGGTCGAACACCGTGCCGCCCTGCCCATAGACCAGGGCGAAGCGCTCAAGCAACTCGTTCAGCGAGTGGATCGGTGCCAGGCGATCATTCCCCTCGCCCCCGTTGCTGGTGATGGAAGGCGCGCGTTTTTCTGCTGGCACCCGCCAGGACAGCTCCGTGAGACGGGCCTCGACCTGCGCTCGCACGACATGCAGGCCCTCTTGGGCGTGCAGATCGTTGAAGTCGCTGATCTTGCGGCCGCTGTCGATGAAGCGCTCACGCCTGCCCGACTCATCGGCGAAGACCGGATGCAGCACCGCTCCACCCACGTCCAGCGCTGCGGCCTCGGCACCAAGCAGACCTGCATTCGATGCGCCATGAGGCTGCGCGCAGGAGGGGCAGAACTGCGGATGGTCGGCAAGGACGAGGCGGCTCTTGCAGTGTCGGCACTTCTGCAGCACGTCGTCATCGGCGCACAGCAGCATCTTGATGCCGCGATAGCGCTTTGCCAGTGCCGAGGCGACGGCCAGCATGTTGCCGGCGTCGAACGCCACTGCCACCGGGTATCCCGTCGCCATGTGTAGCGTGGCCGCAGTGGCATAGCCCTCGGCCACCAGCAAGATCCACTGGGGACTTCCGCCGATCAGATGGAAGTGGCCCTTCTTGACCATGCCTGCCGGCCAGTACTCCTTGGCCGGCTTGCGTCCTGCGGCGGCCAGCTTCGCGCTGCGCAGCACCTGCAAGCCATGCACCTGGCCGTTGACGTCCAGCAGCGGGACGAGTGCCGCGCCGGAGGTGCCATAGCGCAGACCGAATCCCTGCACGCCCTTGCTGACCAGGTAGTCGGCCTCGCCGGCTGCATTCGCCTTGGCCCAGGCCGACGATGCCCGCTCGGCCGCCCGCTTCGCCTGGGTCTGGCGAGCAGACTCGGCCCTGCGACGATCCTCGGCCAACCGGTTGCGCACCGCTTCGCGCTGTTCATCAGAGAAGGTCTTGTCGCGCTTGCGCAGATCAACCTTGGTCGCGCCGTTTTCGTTGCCGTGCCAGACGCCATAGGTGCCGACGACCAGCACTTCGCCGGCCGAGGTATTCAGTTCGTGCAGCGCGTACCAGCCACGGCGCTCGCGTGAGCCCTCGACGCGGCAGCGAACCATGCGCCCTGTGGTGTCCAACTCGGTGACCAGCAGGCCGGCTGACTGCAACTGCTGCAGCACATCCCCATAGTTCTCAGACATTCAGTAGTTTCCCGAGCCGCTATCTACCCAGGAAATGCGCGTCGGAATACCCGCGTCCGTCAGGTCCAGGGAGGACCCGTCGCTGGTATCGCGAATGGTTCGCAATGCCAGGGCGGATTCAGTAGCGCGGGCAGCACGCGGCCTTTCACAAGCCACCCGGGGGGATGGGGCCGAATCAGTGCTTGCTTGGTACATCTGGATTCCCCAAAGGCAGGCAGTGCTGCCGGTTGTCTTGCCGCTCTTGTCGCTGGCGAATGCGCTCGCGCTCCGCCAATGCTTCTTCACCTACCAAACCGGGCACCGCGTCAGTCAGCGCCAAGGCGGCCAGTTCCATTGCTTGCCGCGCAGCTGCGCTGGCTATGCCACGCCGTCGATATCGGGATCGATGGGCGTGGTGGGTTGCCACGTCAGTCCTCCATCCCCTGCTTACCAGCAGCACGGCAGGCGTTGCGCTCCAGTCGGTAGCAGAGCCTGCGCACGTCGCGCGATAGGTCCTGGATTCGATCCGCCTCGGGGACGGTCAAGCGCTGGTCGGCCATAGCGTCGATACCGGCGCCAGCCAGCGCGCCGGTCAGCTTGTGCAGCTCCAGCAGCTTTGCTTGGATCGCGGCCAGCTCGTTCGGCCAACCACCCTCGGGTGGCGGCGGTACGTAATCCACCATCAGGTCGTACTGACCTGCGAGGGAGCACACCCAGTCGGTGGCAATCTCCTGCGTGACCACGAACTGCTGCAGGTAGTCCGTCAGGATCTCGGCCATCTCCATGGAGATAGACTCACCATCGATGCCTCGCAGTTTTTTGCGCAGGGTCTCTGCCGAGATCGACTTGCCCCTACGCTTGCTGATGTGTGCGGCCGCATCCTGCAGACCACCTGGGGCGCGGGCCACTGCGTTGTGCAGGGCATCCCGCCAGTAAAGATCAGAGCGGAGGCAGGTCATGCGTCCCCCTGAAACGGGCCAACGATCATCGTGGGAAGGCTGATTGCGGCCGGGGCAACATTGGCGCCATGGCAGAGATCATCAGCTTCCCGCAGCGCATGCGCTTCACCGCGATCCGAACCTACGACGCCGCATCCGGCATCGGCGGCGTGGTAGCGGTCCTGTTCGCCCCGGCGCGCAAGGCTCTTGTATGTAGACCGATTCATGCCGTCTCAGCCGGCCAGATGTCAGGGCGGATCGCAGCAAGAGCCAAAGGCTCGCAGCCAAGCTCGCCACCGATCTCCACTGACGCCAGCTGAATCTTTCGCGCCAGGATCGGGCTGGGCTTCTTGTTCCTCCAACCGGTCGCGCACTGCCACAGGTATCCCTCAGAACTGCCGGTCAAGGCAGCGAGGCGCCGCTTACGTTCGGGGTCCGAAATGAAGGTGAGTAGGTCCATAGGGCCAGTATTTAGCCCCGAGCTAAACGTTAATGTCAAGCACACAGCGCAACTTCGTCGTTTAGCTACTAGCTACGCTTGCCGTATGGATGCCATCACCGCCAGACACCTCAACCTCCAGGCCCTGGTCGCCACGCTCAAACCACAGCTGGGGACGCAAAAAGCGATCGCCATCCACTTGGACATGGCGCCTTCCTATCTGAACCAGCTATTGAGCGGCAAGAAGATGGGGGATGACGTTGCGCGCAAGATCGAACGCGCGGCCGGGCTATCCCATGGCTGGCTGGACCAGCCGAGGTCCGACGACGACGCTAGTGCTGGGGCCCCTGCTGGTTCTCAGGATCTGCGAATCGACCCTGAGATCATCGCCTCCGCGATCAGGCTCGTGAGGCTAACGTTCGCCAACCTTGGGATTGATGACTTCAGCAATGAAGAAGACGGTACGCCACTGGCTTATGCCTACGAGTACCTATACCAGCGGGGTGAGGCAACGGTAACTCCCGACAACCTGATTGACTTCAGCAAGGCGCTTGCACAAAGGCTCAGGGAGAAGGATGGAGAAGCAGAAGAAGGAACCCCCGGCCGCCGGGACGCTCGAAGCATTGGCTCAGGTGATCGCGCAACGCGTCGCAAGGCGTGACGGGCAAAAGCCCAAGCTTCGCTTAGTCGAAGCACCTAGGCCATCAGCCATCGATAACGTAACGCGAGACAGCATTCTCCGGCGTATCCGCTGGCTCCGGGATCACTACAACTTGGGCTGCTTGATCGACCAGGCAACATTCAACACGCCAGGCATCGATTGCCTTGAAAACGACGCGCTGGTGCGTCTGCATCGGGAGATGGAAGCCGCCAGAGAATGCTGTATGGACGGAGTTCCTTTGGATGAAGCTGGCTTCATCCGAGATGTTTCCATCCAGGACGCGTGACCCTGAATCAAAGCAAGTGGGCGCGCAACGCGCCCACACCTATGGCGTGCCGGCACCTGAGTATTTTTCCCGCGTGGCTCGTTCTCGCTCAGCACGAGCGTCGCCGCATCGCTTCCTGGCCTCGGCCATCTGGCTATCTGCAGAGATTCTGTCGGCTGTCTGGGCCTGCTGCAGGCTAGCAATCTGAGACCTTATCCCAGACGCATAAGTTGCGCCGGCAAGGTTATTCCTTGCAGTAGCCAGTTCACGGTTTAGCGCAGCGATCTGACGTGACACATCCTGCCCACGGGCGTTGACCGGGCCGTAAATCCTACTTTGCTCTGAGGACAAGCAGTTCCGTTCGGAGATGCCAGCATCTGCAAGCTCTGTCGTCTGATACACCGCCGCACGATTGGCAGCCTCGCCCGCACTCTCTGTTGAAGCTCGATTGGAGCGCAGCTTCATCGGCGCTGCGCCTGCGGAACACGGGGCTTGCGAGTAGACCGTCTCCCCGGCTGCCCCCTTGCACTTGAACACCTCTGCCGAAGCCCAAGGTGAAACTGCAAGCGCAACCCCCAGCATCACCAACCTGTTAAACATCGCAGCCTCCCTGGCCCTGTATGCCTAGGAATTATCAGGCGTGCCCTTCCCTTTTTCAGCCCCTGACGAAAATTTAGCTCACAGCTATTGCAATGATAATTTAGCTGTGGGATAAATTGCCTCGCCGGCCAACGACCGGCGGGCGACCGGCGGGTCGCCACCTTGCCGGCCCCTCCCCTGACCGGCAGTAGCCGCCCCCTCGGCAACTGACCCGCCGGCGCCCTCCTTCGAATAGGAGCGCGCCATGTCTCATCGCTACGCCGATCCAAGCCCCTGCCTGCTGCCGCTGTTGGCCGTGAAGGCCCTGCGGGCCGTGGCAGCACGCGATCACAGCACCGCCCGGACCCTGTGGGTTCGCAGCAAGGGCGAACACAGCCGCAACCAGCTGCGCCGCTCCCGGCGCATGGGTGTCGCCAGCCTCCGCCTGGAAGCCTGTTCACGGGACATGTCTGCGGAGGTGCGGGCATGACGCGCTGCGCATTTGTGGGCGAACGGGAACAGGTACACGAAGTACACATGCCCGGTTCGTGCACCCTGACGATCACATATGACCAGGGCGAGCGTCAGTTCTCGCTGGCCCTCCGCCGCAATGCGACGGCCCGACAGAAAGCGCGCGGCATTGATGGCGCCACATTGACCCAGCTCACCCTTCTACCGGACCGCCTGATGGGCATTCGGAGGGACAACCGCGGCCATCTACTGCTTAAAGCGGAGAGCACCATTTTCTGGGTGCCCGAGAAGGAAGCCGAGGGCCTCAACAAGTGGCTCAACCTGCTGAACCGCCTGCTCCTCGCATCTTCTCAGTCCAGCACCGACGGAGCGACGCAATGAGCCGCCGCCTCCGCATCGCCTGGCTGGCAGTTGCACTTCTGGCTGCCGTTGTCGTGCCGCTGCGCATCGCCGAGATCCACGTCGCCCACGCCGACCGCAATGCGGCCAAGGCCCGCTGGGCAACCAGCAGTTCGGTGAGGGGCTGACCATGCGCCAGACCTCCCGCCCGCTGCCTGCATCGGTTCCCTCCTGCGGCCACGGCCATCGCGCGCAGATCGTCACCACCAGCGGCGCACCCACCGGCCATCGCCTGGGGACGGCTTGCCCCGACCTGGTCCACATCGAGTGCCACCGCTGCGGCATCGCGACCCGGCCGGTTCCCTGCGACCGTGCCGCGTTGGCCGAGCTGCGCTGGACCGACAGCACCTTGGCCCACTACCGCATTCCGATCTCCCACCTCGCCCGCCACCGCGGCGAAGTGCTGGCCGAACTCGCCTCAGCCGCCCCTTCCACCTCCATCGCAGCCTGATCAGGAGACACGCTATGGCCGCCGCACTCAAGCCGAAAGAACGCGCCGCGCTGCTGGCAGCGCATGCCGCTTCGGACCACGCATTGCACCGCACCCGCGCCGGATTCGCGCCCACGAACCGACCGGAGAAGGTCTTCACG
The DNA here is from genome assembly GCF_051861585.1 of Stenotrophomonas sp. ATs4. NCBI lineage: Bacteria > Pseudomonadati > Pseudomonadota > Gammaproteobacteria > Lysobacterales > Lysobacteraceae > Stenotrophomonas > Stenotrophomonas sp. ATs4. The sequence continues at coordinate 119,093 of NZ_JBLYPK010000003.1, forward strand.
CGCCGCGTCATGAACTGGCTGGATGAGCGCGTCCTAATCCGGTACGACGACCCGCAACTGCCGCGCAAGGCGACCCTGACCGATCTCGGCCTCGCTGCCGCAGAGGCCGAGATCGCGAGGGCACGCGACCTGGCGCTCACAGCATGAGCGTGCAGCCCATCCTGCCAGTGGAGCAGCAATTCGCCACCGGCCACCAGGGCGAGTCGCTCGTGCTGATGGTGTGCCAAGGCTGGCTATGGGCCGGCCTCTACACCGCTGCGCCCCGCGAGTCGCTCCTGAAGGTCGCCGCCAGCGCCAGCCGGAGCGTGGGGGTATCGCACCACTCGCTCACCCTCGGCGGCGTCACGTTTTCCCTCAACCGACTTGCCGCACAGGCCGCGCGCCGCTGGCTCGACCGCCAGGGCGTGCGTGTTCGGTCGATCTCCCCCACCAACCGCGCTACGCGCCGCACGCGAGGAATCCCCGCATGAGCCGTTCAGTTGTGATCTATGGGCCGCAGCGCTGCGGCAAAACCACCAACGCGCAGGAGCTGCGCGAGCACTTTGGCCTGCGCGAGGTACTGGACGACTGGGACGGCCACACCGCCTATCCGCTCCACGACACGCTCGTCCTGACCAACAATCCGGATGCCGTTGCTCACCACTCGTCGCGTGTACTGCACCACGGCTGGGCAATGCGCGAACTGCTCGCGGAGGCCCGCGCATGAGCGCACGCCCGCAGCAGATCGGCCGGGCCGCCGAAGTGCGCAAGGTCCTGTCCATGTTCCCGCAAGGCGCAACGGTCGAACAGATCAAGACCGCTGGCCGCATCAACAGCACCCACCAGGCTATCGGCTACACGCTAAAGGGGTTGGCACGCAGCGGCCAGGCCATCTGCCACCGCTCCGGCGTGCGCGGGATCTGGCGTTTGTCCAGCCACACCCAACATGCGATCGCACCGATGCGTGCGGTACCGGTGCGGGAACGACCGAGCTGCGTGGCAGGTCCGCTCACCGGCGTCAGTGACGCGGCGACCACGATTCGACACAGGGAACTCGACCGGCAGCAGTTGGCCGACGACCTGGACGCCTTCCTCGCAGCGGGCGGGCGCATCGAAGTGCTGGGGCACACCCCGCTTCGCCCACTGATCAGCCGTCATGCGGCCAACCTCGGTAGCTATGCAGAGCGCATGGCAACCCATGACATCGACTGAGGCAACCATGAGAAGCGAATCGCACCCGGCAACCGTCACAGAACCCGGCAGGCCCGGTAGTACCTACTCCGATGGCCCGGCATGGCACGCCTTCGGCTTCAGTCGCGCGGCCTACCACGTCGCGCCGCGACGCACCCTACAGTCGATGCCGGTCGAGTGGCAGGCGCGCTTTGTCGCGCTGATGCAGGAGGCCCGTCAGACGCTGCCTGATGAGGCGTTCCCTGAGTACCAGGTGATTCGGCTCAACGACGGCAAGTACGCCAACGACCCCAACTGCCGGTACCGCCGCACGCCGCCGTTTCCCTGTCGCCCTGCCGACGAAGCGCATTCCGTCTGCAATGCACCGCTCGCCGGCGCCTTCGTCAACACCTTCACCCAATTCGATCAGGCCCGCCAATGACCGCTAACACCACGGCTTTGCCGACAAACTGCCCCGTCCTGCGCGACGCATTCGACACGATCAACGCGATCGCGGTCGAGGCCGTGTGGCTGCCTAACCAAGCGAAGGCCATCACCCTCGCCCAGGCCCAGACCGCGCTGCGGGATCTGCACCACCGCCTGCCGCGCTTGCAGGATCTGCGCGTGTTCGAAGCCGCCGTTGCCGCCCATGTCTCAACTCTGCGCAGCAGCATGCAGGACGGCGACACGCCGCTTTGCGATACCACCCGGGCCCGGCTGGCGCAGGCGACCGAGCTACTGGAGCTGGTCAGGAATCAGACACACACCGTGGTCGATCCGGCAGACCCGTGGCGCGGCCTGTACCACCCGAGTCGCCTCCCAGCGCGCAATGCCTACGGCGAGATCCTGTGCCATCCGGACGTGCCGGCGTGGGCCGACGGTCGCGAGGTATCGCTGCGGCCGCTGTTCCTCGCGCAGGGCTTCGACCTGGTCGTGGTCGAGGGCGAGTATTCCGAAGAGGGCATCGGATCGGGCGTCTACGCCAACGCGCAGGAACTGCACGACTGGAACCCGGAGGCGCCCGGCAAGGACTGGCGGATTGCGTGGCTGGGAGAGACCAAGGACGGCCTTGCCGCGTGGTTTGTGCGACCACTGGCGATCGCCGCAATGACGGCGAAGGAGACGGCACATGGCTGACGGCTCCGGCGGTTTCCGCTTCCCCTTGCATGACCTGAAGTCACGGCTCCGCGCGGACGAGATCATCGTTGATCTGTTCGCCGGCGGAGGCGGCGCAAGCCACGCGATGGAGACAGCGCTGGCCCGAGCGGTGGACATTGCGATCAACCACAACCCCTGGGCTGTTGGACTGCACTCTGCCAATCACCCCTATACCCGCCATTTGTGCCAGGACGTGTGGGAAGCCGACCCCCGCGTCGAGTGCGGCGGTCGGCCTGTCGGCGCACTACATGCGAGCCCGGACTGCACGCACTTCAGCCAGGCCAAGGGCGGTCAGCCGCGCAGCCGAGCAACCCGCTCGCTGTCTTGGGTGGTACCGCGCTGGGCCGGCACTGTGCGTCCGCGCATCATCACGCTGGAGAACGTGAAGCAGATCCTGAAGTGGGGCCCGCTAATCGCCAAGCGCGATAAGGCCACCGGCCGCGTGATCAAGCTGGACGGCACAGTCGCCGCTGCCGGCGAGCGCGTCCCCTTGGAGCAGCAGTTCCTGATCCCGGACAAGAAGCGCGAAGGCAGCACCTGGCGTCGCTTCGTCGCTGTGCTGCGTGCGCTCGGGTACCAGGTGGAGTGGCGTGTGCTGCGGGCCTGCGACTACGGCGCCGGGACCACGCGGGAGCGGCTCTACATGATCGCCCGGTGCGACGGTGAGGCCATCACCTGGCCCGAACCGACCCATGGACCAGCCCGCGCAGAGCCGCACGTGTCGGCGGCATCCAGCATCGACTGGTCCATCCCGTGTCCCAGCATCTTCGGCCGCAAGAAGCCCCTCGCGGCCGCGACCGAGGCCCGTATTGTCCGAGGCATCAAACGTTTTGTGCTGGACGCCGCCGAGCCGTTCATCGTCCACGCAACGCACGGCGGAGAACGCCGGCCGCATGGCATCGGCGAACCGATGCCGACCATCACTGCCGCCAACCGTGGCGAGATGATGATCGTGTCGCCCACCATCGTGCAGTGCGCGAATGCTTCCGCAAACGGCGTCGCTTGCGGAGGCGATCCTCTGGGCACCATCACGGCTTGGCCGCGCGGCGGCTCGCACGCGGTCGTGGCGCCGATGCTAGTGCAGGCCGCACACGGCGAAGGCAAGCCTGGAGGCGTGAAGCGCTGGGGTGCCGGGGTTCGACCTGCCGACGAGCCTGCGGGCACCATCACAGCCAGCGGCAGCGGCGGCTATGCCCTCGCCGCAGCGTCCCTCGTCAAGTTCCGGGGCACCAGCGATGGTGCGGACGCCGGCCACCCGATGCCGACCATCACCAGCGGCGCTGGCGCGGCGCGTCCAGCCGGTGCCGCCCATGCCATGGGAATCATGGCGGCGTTTCTGGAGCAGGCCAACGGCGGGTTCTACCAGGGCGCCGGCAGCGCCGCCGATGAGCCCATGCCGACCATCTGCGCCAACGGCAGTCACCAGCGCCTCACGACCGCACACCTGGTGACGCTGAGCAGGAACCCGGACGGCCAGACTACGACTGAGCCGCTCAGCACCATCTGCGCGGGTGCAACTCACCATGGGGTGATCGAGTGCGTCCTGAGCACTGAGCAGGAAGCCGGCGCACTGCGCGTTGCCGCGTTCCTGATGCGCTACTACGGCACTGGCGGACAGCACGGAGAACTGAACGAGCCGCTGGCGACCATCACCACGAAGGACCGGCTGGCGCTGGTCACGGTGCATCTGAGCGGCGTGCCGTATGTGATCGTGGATATCGGGCTGCGCATGCTCAAACCGCATGAATTGTTCCGCGCTCAAGGCTTCCCGGCCAGCTACATCATCGATCGCACACAGGATGGCCGACAGGTCAGCAATAGCCGCGCGGTTGCCATGGTTGGCAACAGCGTGAGCCCGCCGCCGCTGGTCGCCATCTTGGAAGCGAACGTAGGCGCGGCTGCGCAGACGCAGCTGGAGGCAGCCTGATGGACCCAACGCTGAGCGAGCGGCACCACCGATACCGCGTGAAGGCTGGCAGAGCAAAGGCCGCGCTTTACGCCCGCGTGATCGAGAACAAGCGCTACACGATGCGCCAGATCGCCGACGAACTCGGTGTGTCGATGACCACTGCCGACACGCGGGTGAAGCGTGGCCCCTACCCCCTTACCTGGAAATCTCTGCGCCTGGCGCGCCTTCCCGCCAGCAACAAGGAATTGCAGGTGGTGATCCCGGACGAACTGCACTTCCGCGTCCCCACAGCTGCCGTGGTCGACCAGATCGAAGGGCACGACATAGTTCGACGCCACTCGGTTCTGGATGTCATGGCCGCCGAGCGACATCGTACAAATGATCGCCAGGCGGTGATCAATGACTGATTCCAATCGAGGCTTGGAAACACCGTCACTAAGGCTCAACCCCGCCTTCTCTAGGCGCAGCGTCCGCGATCCTCGGGTTGTCTACCCCACATTCCCTTACCGCAGCGCCGCACGCCAATCTCACAACCTCAAGATCAGCGGCAATGCGCGGCAGCACCGCAAGAAGAAGATTGCGCGCCTTTACAAGCTCTGCAACGGGCTGCTCATTCAGGAGAGCTTCGTAGTTGTTGTGCAGAGAGACAAACAGGCCCATTCCTCTGACCAACCTTGGTCCCGTTTGGTCGTCGAGATAGTGATACCGATCCGCCAATTTCTCCGTGAGCGGGAATGCCACCTGTCCCATGTCCTCCATGAATTCTTTTCGGTAGGCGACGTCGGCCAAGAAGAATCCCTCGCTCTCCTCTTTAGAGAGATGAGCATGCAGAGCATTTATGCGTTCACGGTTTGCGCTGATTTCAGGGGTTATTTGCATCAGCAGGAGAATTCGCTCTTTCCTGTCGCGCGCAAGCTGTCGTTGGGCTTCCTTACTGGCCAGGCTGACTGCCAATTGACTAGCAACGTTGGCTGCCTTTCCCAAACGATAGGTGACAACGCCCAGCACAGCAGTCGTGATCACAGCCGCGAAGGCGCCTATCGCCGCCCAGGCGTCCCACCACACCACGCACCCGTCTTGCCCGAGCGGCCAACATTGACTGAAGCCAAGCCACCAGTCCATTCCCTGATCTCCTCGTGCGCCGGTCGCCATTCTGCCACGGGTCCATCCGCCGCCAGGTGGTCCCATGGCTGATCAGCAGCGGAAGGCGCCGCCAATCAACGTTGAGGACACGCTTGGCCTCGAGGGAGCGGCAAGGATGCTGCGGCTCGGTCTGGAAGCAATGAAAGAACTGGTCGATAAGGGGGAGGTGCCGGCCGTACGCTTGAATCAGAAGCACACGGTCATGCTACGTGAGGACCTGATCGACTTCCTTCGCTCGGAAGGGCGCAGGCAAGCCGCCGAACGAAAGAAATCGGCGATCGGCAACCGACCTGCAGCCAACGCTTCGGCGTCAGGGCAGGCGAGACGTGTAAGCAAGTCTCGTCGCACAAAGCTGCCCGACCTCCGCGCCTACGAACAGGCCGATCACCAAAGCTGATCGGCCAGATCGGAAGCGCGAAGATTGGCGTACCGCTTTAACTGCCGCGGATCGCGATGCCCGGTGATTTTCGCAATCTGAATGTCCGTCAGCGAGGTCCTTTCGTACAGTCGGCTCGTCGCTTCGTGGCGCAGATCGTGGAAGCCGAGATCCGCGCACCCCGCCGAGACGAAGATGCGTTCGAACTGGCGCGACAGCTTGCTCGATACACGCCGCAGGGCCAGAGGGCTACGCTCGCCGGTCCAGAACGGGAAAAGCCGCCCTTCGTAGTCACCCCCGTACGCGGCAAGCTTCGCCAGCAGAACTGATGTCATGGGTACCTGACGCTTGCTCCCGTTCTTGGTCTTGTCCAGGAAGATCGTACGCTGCGCCACGTCGAGCTGGCTGCGCTCCAGCGTGTAGATCTCGCGCATGCGCATGGCCGTTTCTAGCGCCATGTCGAACATCATTATCAGCGCCTCGCGCTGTGGCAGATCGAGCGGCCGCTGACGTCCCGGCGGCTTTGCGCCGGCCAGGATCTCGCGGATGCGTTCTTCCTCACCAGGCTCCAGACGGCGATCACGCTCCTGGTCAGCTTTCGCTTCCCCGTCGATACGCTTCACAGCTACCTTGTCGTCAGCCGTGTACGTCGAATAGCCCCGGGGCAGAAGCCGCAGTGGATTCATTGGCAGCGCGCCATGCGCAGCCAGCCAGTCCAGGGCGCGCGACAGGGCACCCACGTAATGCCGGATGGTCGAAGGCGCGAGGTTCTGCTCACGCTTCATGGTCGTGACCCACTCGGTCGCCCACGTAAACGTCAGCTGCGGCAGGGTAATTCCGATTGGCAGCCGAGAGAGCAGGACGGGCAGCAGCTGCTCGTCATCGACCGAGATGTGCTGAGCGCTCCGATACTCGCTGACCTGGCTGCGCAGATCCTTCGCGGCGGCCTTGGTGTTGGCCAGCTCCTCCGGCACCACTCCACGGTCGAGCAGCGCCTCGAGGCGGCGCACGTACTCGTCGCCCTCCCTCTCCGAGGCAAAGCTTAGGTAGACCGGCTGGGGCAGCAGCCCTGCCCGCTTGATCGTGTACTGCCAGGAGTCGCCCCGGCGTCGCTTGGTTGCCATCCCTGCTCAAACTCACGTAAACGCACTCGGCACATGTTAACGCGAGTTTGCCACCCGGAAACGGGTGGCAGACCGATGATTTCAGGGCCGAATCAGGGGATTCCGGCTAGCACGGCCAAACGTCAGGCAAAGAAAAAGCCCTGATAAATCAGGGCTTTATTTGGAGGCCTCAAGCGGAATCGAACCGCTGTAAACGGATTTGCAATCCGGTGCATAGCCACTCTGCCATGAGGCCAACGTACTGCGCGCCAGGAACGGAGCCCTGACATGACAAAACCCCTCAATGGGGCCTGTCCGAACATGGAGCGGGAAACGAGACTCGAACTCGCGACCTCAACCTTGGCAAGGTTGCGCTCTACCAACTGAGCTATTCCCGCGTAAGCCACCATGGTACCGGAAACCCGGAACACACACCAGCGATTTCACCTTTCTGACTGCGCGCAAAGCCTTATGGCCCAACGTGCCCCGCCTTGCCGTGGCGGGAGAAAAACAAGGCCCCTGACGGGGCCCTGTAGAATCTGGAGCGGGAAACGAGACTCGAACTCGCGACCTCAACCTTGGCAAGGTTGCGCTCTACCAACTGAGCTATTCCCGCAGATTCCGTTCGACCTGCGTCGAAGGAGCGCTATTGTGTCCAAATTCCTTCACGCCGTCAACAGTCTTCACATCATGCGGTCACGGGCGTCCGCACTGGGGTACGCTGCCCCGCCCAGCCCCGTTCGCCCATGTTCCTTCGCGGCAAGCCCCTGTTGATCGCCCTGCTGCTGCATCTGGTGGTGGCGCTGCTGTACTGGGCACTGATTCCGGTAGGGATGAACTGGTATCGCGACAGTTTCGGCTTCGCGTCCCATCGCGACATCGGTCTTGGCATCGCCCAGTTCTATCTGTTCTATATGTTCCTCGGCGCCCAGCCTCTGATCGCGGTACTGCGGCCGCTGTTCGCCAAGCTGCTGGTGCTGGCGATTCCCTTGGCGTTCGCGACCTGGACGCTGATGCACAACCACCCGCTGCGCCTGCTGTACTTCACCATCGGGCCCAGCCTGCTGGCACTGGCCGCGATCGTCACATCCGTGTGGTATGCATCACGCAACTGCCTGCCCGCCACCACGGACACCGCCGATGCCTAGACGCTACGTCCGCCTGTTTTGGCTACTGGTCGCGCTGACCTGGCTGACGCTGGTCGCTGCGCTGGTCAATGCCGGCTTCACCCCGGACTACTGGTTGCTGCACCGACTGGAAGGCGCCGAGCTGCCCTACCCGACCAGCACCGTCATCGTGTTCGCGTTGCTGGGCACGGTCGAGCTGGTCGTGGCCGCCTTGATCGTGCGGCCGTGGAAACTGAAGCGACTGTGGCTGCGCCTGTTGATTGCCTTCGTCCTGCTGCTGGCGTGGTCGGTACCGTGGATGCTGTCGGCCATGCACCAACCGCCGGTGCATGGCATGCACCTGCTGTGGCTGCTGTTGCTGGATGTGGGACTGCTGCTGGCACTGTGCGTGGTATCGGCAGTGAGCGCATGGCGGGCGCTGAGGCGAGCCTCTTCCAGCACCCCAGACTACCGGTAGTCGAAGGCGCTGAATCGTGAATGCGAAGCCACCCCCACGCGCCCCTTTTCAGATTAGTTGCATAGCCTCAAGGTAGATCTATGACGGACAGTATCTGACCCGAGGTCTCCAGCACTGGCAGCGTTCCGATTGACCATGTCCTGCAGTGACCTCCTGTCGAATCAGGACCGTCCATGCAGCAATCGAGCCTTTTGAATTCTGCCCCCCTCAGCAACGTAGAAGTTGACGCACTCGAAAACGTAATACCAGCTGCGATTCGCGACCTGCTGATCCGTCGCGGGCGATCAGTCTTCAGAGGCGGCCGGATCCAGCTATGCCATCCGCAGGATCTCGCAATGGTGATGGAGCTGGCGCTACGGCACGATCCGGATCTCGCTCCAGAGGACACACTCGCCTACGCTTACTCTGCGTTCGGCACCATCTACTTCGTGCATACACAGTACGGTCCGGGCCAGATCGATCTCTTGAGCGGCTTAGTCCTCTGCAGGCGATTGACGGAGGACAGATTCTCGCCAGGTGATATCGGCGGAGATGCAACTTCCATCTTCCGGCTCCCTGACGAGAGATTGGACTTGGTCGACCAGGACGGCCATCCAATGTTCGATGCAGCAGTGCTGGCGCAAGGCCGCTTGGGTGTAGGACATTGCTACGGATTCTTCCCCGCACTCGGTTTGGGAGGCGTCGCGCAACTGGACTCACTGCAGGTGGTTGAGGCACCAGTGCACTTCTCGATACTGGCCCAGCTTGTCGAGTTCCAGCTTTCCCAGGAAGCATCGAATGGCGAACTCGTTGCCGTCACGCGACAACCGTCCGTACCGACACCTGAGGAAGTCGTTGCTCACCTTTCTCTGGAGTGCCCCTTTCAGGTCGTCCGATACGCCGACATCAAGGATGAGGTACCGCATGACTCAACATACGCACCAGAGCACTACGTCTGGGGTGATCCCGATGAGTTGGTTCTACTGGTTGATGGCGACCTCAAGCTGGACACACTGGACCTGGACGACCCGCTGGCCCCATGGCGGGAAGAGGATCTTGGTGCGTACATCCGTTTCATCCTGGTTCGCGGCAATGCAGAGATCGCACGCCATGTTCACAGCCTTGAAACCGACGGCGCATGCGGACTGCTTGTCTCGGGCGACCTGACGACAACCAATGCCATCGTCGGCGGACAGGAAATCCGCGTAGGCGGCAACCTACTGGTCCGCGAGCTGTTCTGGGGCGACTACAACCACGGGGAACTGCACGTGGTCGGAAACACCAAGGCAGCGCTTCTCATTCAGACCGACTACTCCATGCAATTTGATGGCTCTGTTCACTGCATGCGCAGGATGGACGACGAAGCCATCACTGACGACGGAATTGAGCAGATCATCGAACCCGATTGCCTGTCACGCGAATCCGAGGATCCGGACAGCTTCTGGTCATTGGATGCGGGAGCCATGTTGCAAAGGCTCACCACCGGAAAGAGCGTCATCCGTGCGGAGAGCCTGTCAGCGCCGGACCCGCTGCTATGCACAGTGAATCTGTTTGGCGACGGAACTATCAGTCCAGACAACTTCCTGCGGATCTGCGCCGAGGACATGCTTCCGATGGATATCTGCGGCTATGATTTCCATCGCGACGGCATCTCATTTCAAGTACGAGCGGACATCGAGGATGCTGGTGCCCCCTCTTACATCCTGCAGATGGAAGACCCATCAAGGAATATCGCCGCACGCTTCGTCATGGAGCGGGTTGAAACACCTGTCGGAATAATTGATCGCCTCAAGGGACGAAGGCCCGAGACTGGCTGGGGTCTCTGGAATTACATCTGCACTGATGTCAATAGCGACCAGAGCGAATGGGTGCGAGTGGAAGCGCATGAGATCCCGCCCGCCCACGTTGCACTCGTCCTAAAGGCCTGGCAATTCCTGCAGGAAGGGGCGTCCAGCCGCCATTGGACCGCGCAGATCATTCCGGCGAGCGAGATCAAGGATCTTCTTGCGCTGGAGATCTGCAAGCCCTACGACAACTATGACGATGATGACCGTTGCGGATTCTGGGTCGGTCACTGTCATGCGGCGTTTCGCCAACAAGAGCAGGGACCAGATCCGGTGGAGCCCACACTTCGCCTGTCTCGCGAACTGAATCAGCCTGACGGCACGAGCGTGATCGAAAGCTATTACTTCGACGTTGAAACCTGCATGGATGGCAGTGAGCGCGTCCGAATCCGCTACAAGGCCGACCAAGATCTGGAGGACTCTCCGGCTCAGCTCGATCCCGTTGGAGGGGCTGAACTGGCAGGCGCACTGCGTACCTACAAGCGTGGCGCGAGGGAAATGCGCAGTGCGAATGCTGACCTGCTGAGCGGAGAAGCCCCGTACTTCGCGAGAGATGATGCGTTCGCGATGAACTTCTGGAAGCGGCAGGGCTACCTGACCCAGTAGATGAGATCCTCTTCCCAGCCCCCTGCAGCATCAATAGGCTTCTGGCAGTTCGCACTGGTTGTGTGGCTGCTGCTTGTCTGCGCGCTCATCCATGCCGGCTTCAAGCCAGACTACTGGCAACTGCGTCACATCGAGTCCGGGACTCTGCCTTACCCAACAGATTCAGTCGTCACCTTCTCGCTGATCATTCTGGTGGAGATTGTTGTCCTGGGCCTGATCGTGCAGCCATGGCGCTTTCACCGCCTGTGGCTGCGGATGCTTGTCTGCGCCTTCCCCTGGCTGGGCTGGACAACACTCTGGGGCGTGACCGCCATGCACCAGTCTCCCGTGCGCGATGTGCACCTGTTCTGGTTGCTTGCAACCAGCGGCATCCTTCTTCTGGCACTGCTCGTAGTTGTGCCGGCCTCACTCTGGCCACGCCTGCGACGCTGGCTCGGGAACTGAGGCCCGCGCCTACTTCCGGAACTCCACCCGCACATGCTGGCCGAAGCGCGCCTTGGCCTCGCCTTCAAACTCCAGCACGCACTCCACTACCTTGGCCACGCCACGCCCTGCGTCTTCAGGCAGGCGTGCCTGCGCGAACACCGGACTGATGCGCACCACGCGCGCAGCTGGCAGCGCGCCGGTGTTTTCGGCGCCATCGCTGTCCGGCACGACGGTAGCCTTCATGCCAACCTGCACGGCATCGGCGTAGGCGGCGCTGAGTTCGGCGCGCACCTGCAGTGGGCGCGCCGGCAATAGCGAAATTGCCGGCTTGCCAGCCTGCACGAAAGCTCCGAGTCCCGGCACTTGGCCGACCACGGTGCCGGCTTCCGGTGCACTCAACGACATCTGCTGCAGTTTCAGCCTGGCGTGTTCCAGCTTGTGCTGGGCCATGTCCACCTGCGCACCGGCCACGTCGACATCGGCGCGCACACCGGCCAACTGCTGCTTGGCCGCATCGGCCTGCTGGTTGGACGACACGCCTTCACTGGCGCCCGTGGACAGGCGGGTGGCATTGCGCTCCAGTTCGCGCAGCTGCGCCTGGCTGCCCTTCAAACGGTCATTGGCCAAGGCCAGATCGGCGGTGGCCATTGCCACTTCCTGCTGCAGCAGGGCGCCATCGAGCGATAGCAGCAGCTGCCCCTTCTTCACCGTGGCCCCTTCCTTCACCGGCGCGGCGGTGATCGAGCCATCCACCGGCGGCGCCAGCGCGATCAGGCCGCCCTCGACGTCGATGATGCCGCGCGCGACCGCAACCTTGCCGGCGGCGGTTGCACCGGTCTTGCCCGACGGCGCCGGTTCGGGCGCGGGCGTGTTCTTGGAACAGGCGCCGAGCAGCAATGCCGCGGACAGGGCCAGGCTGAGGGGAAGCAGGTACGTCATCTTGATCATGGGGCGGACTCTACAGTTTCGTTCTGGCGGCGGTCGTCACGGACCATGCCGTCTTCCATGGCGATCACCCGATCGGCATGCCGGATCAGGCGCGGATCGTGGCTCACACACAGCACGGTGGCGCCATGCGCACGTGCGTAGCGATGCAGGATGTCGATCACGCGCTGGCCATTCTCGGCGTCCAGCGCGCTGGTGGGTTCGTCGGCGAAGATCAGCGTCGGCGACTTGGCGAAAGCGCGGGCCACGGCCACGCGCTGTTTCTCGCCGCCGGACAGCTGCGCCGGACGCATGTGGCTGCGATGGGTCAGGCCGACCTCTTCCAATGCCTTGCGCGCCAGCGGTTCGCTTTCGCGATTGCTCATGCCACGGTAGCCGAGCGGCAGCTGCACCTGCTCCAGCGCCGTCAATGCCGGGAACAGGTTGAAGCCCTGGAACACGAAGCCGACATGGTGCAGGCGGAAGCGCTCCACCTCGGCGCGGGTCATGTGCCCCACGTCCTGCCCGAGTGCGTGCACGCGGCCACCATCGGGTGCGGACAGGCCAGACAGCAGCGACAACAGTGTGCTCTTGCCGCAACCCGACGGGCCCGACACCAGGGTCAGCTCGCCCGGATAGATGTCCAGCGACAGGCCGCGCAGCACCGGCACCTGCACATCGCCGGACATGAAACCTTTTTCCAGTGCGTCGGCCTGCAGAGTCGGGGCGACGGCGCGTATGGAAGTCATTGGCCGGCCCTCAACGCAGCAGCAACGATGGATCGGAGCGGACGACACTGCGTACCGCCATGATGCTGGAAAGCATGGCCATCACCGCGACCAGCGCCACGCAGCCGAGGATCACCATCGGCGTCAGCTGCACCGGAACGCGCTGGGTCTGTGCGATCAACAGAACGACGGTGCTGAAGGCCGCCGCCAGCAACATGCCCGCGCCGCCGATCAGCAACGCCTGCTCGAACACCACCCGTGCCAGCGCATAGCGGCCGGCACCAAGGGCATTGAGCGTGGCGTACTCGCGCACCGAACCGGCCACCACCGACGCGAACGACTGGTTGGTGATCACCGCACCGACGAAGCAGACGATGACCGCCATGAACAGCACAGCGATGCCAGCGCCGGTATCAAACAACCAATACTGCTGCGAACGACTGGCGAACTGCGGCGCGGTCCAGAACTCGACCGGCGTGGCCTGGCCCATCGATGTGGCCAAGCGGTCACGCACGCGATCGGCCAGATCCGGCGAGCGCAGCCCCGCCACGAAATAGGTACTACCCTCATGCGCGTCGGTGCCGGCGATGGCACGCGCGGTATCCAGCGAGGCCAGCACGTTGACACCACCAAGGCCACGCAGGCCCGGCTGTGCAGCGACCACGCGCACCGCCTTGCCGTTGATCCACGCGCGGTTGTTCTGCAGGTCCACGCCCAACGTATCCAGATCGGCGCTGTCGACGATCACCGCACCCGGCTCGCGCAGCTGCGCGCGCAGGTCGGCGGGCAGGATGCGCGCGAAGATCATCGCGTCGTCGCGGGTGGAGATGCCGGACAGGTACACCGACACGTTGCCGGTGCCCTGCGCACTGGAACGCCACTCGCCATCAACCCATTCGTAGGGCTCCACGCGGGTGACATCCGGGTCCATGCGCAGATGGCTTTCGACATCCGCGCTGATCGCGTGTCCGTAATTGACGCTCTGGGTGCCGGGGAAGCCGGCCCAGATGTCGGCCGAGGATGCCTTCACGTAGATCGCGGCGGTACCGAAGATGCCCAGCACCAGTGCGGCCTGCACGATCAGCAGCACGCCGGCGAAACACATCGCCAGCACTACCGGCAGGAACCGGCGCCACTCATAGGCCAGGGTCTTGCGGGCCAGCGCGATCATTGCTGTTCGCCCTCACCCTCGGCCGGCAGCGGTGCACCGCCAAGCGCGCGGTACAGCGAAGCAAACGCCAGCACACGTGCGCCCTGTGCACCGATCAGATCGGCCTGTGAAGCCAGTGCGGCACGCTGCGTGTCCAACCCATCAAACTCGCTGGACAGGCCGAGCTGCACCTGCCGCGCCTGGCGCTTGACCTGCTGGCCGGCGGCATCATTGGCCACACGCAACGACTGGATGCTGCTGTCCTGACGCGCCAGGCTGCCCAGCGCGCCTTCCACTTCGCTCACGCCTTCCAGCACCGCTTTGCGATACCCGAGCAGCGCCGCGTCCAGCTGCTTCTCATCGGCATGGAAACGCGCGCGACGCTGGCCCCAGTCCCACAGCGGAATATCGACATACGGGCCGATCGACGGACTGGAATCGGAATTGGAGCGTGCATTCTGGGTAAGGTTGTAGGCGTACAGGATGGAGCCGCCGAGGCTGACCCGCGGATACATCGCGGCGCGCGCCGAGCCCTTGCTGGCCGCAGCCTGCATCACCTCCGATTCGGCCAGCAGGATCTGCGGCCGATGGCGCAACAGATCCGCGGGCACCTGCTGCAGCGAGAACGTGCCCAGCTTCGGCGGCGTGCGATACGCGCGCCAGGCCGGATCCGGGCCATCGCGGCCCAGCAGCAATGCCAGCGCGCGGGCCGCGTTTTCGGCATTTTCCCGGGCCTGTGCGATGGCGGCGCGGGTCGCGGCCTGGCGTGCACGCAGGCGATCCAGTTCGCCAGGCTCATCCAGGCGCAGGCGCTGGCGGACCAGGGCCAATTGCTCGCCGCGATCATCCACGGCCTGCTGCCGGGCCAGCAGGTCCTGCTGGGCCTGTGCAACGGTCAGGTCCAGATAGCTGCGCACCACGTCGGCAATCACCGCCACCTGCGCGGCATTGCGCAGTGCCTCGGCATTGCCGGCCGAAGCCTGCGCGCTCAGCTGCGCGCTCTCGGCGGCGCCGAACAGGCCCAGGTCCCAGATCGCCTCGATGCCGGCATGGAAGTAAGTATCAACGGCGGCAGCGTCCTGCACCTGCTTGGCGCTGGCCGTGATCTCCGGCAGGAAACGCGAATCGGAGGTGCCGGCGACGATGCGCACGGCCTGCAGGCGAAGGGTGGCCTGCTGCAGGTCGAGATTGCCGGCAACAGCCTGATCGACCAGGCCATCCAGCGACGGGTCGGACAGCACTTTCCACCACTGCCTGGCATCCACCATCACGCCTTGCCCCTGCGGCACCTGGGCCCAGGCGCTGGGTGTGCGATCAGGCAGGTCCGGGACCGGCACCGACATGCAGCCGGCCAGGGCCAGGGTTGCCAACAACGCGCCAGGGCGCAGCACTGCATGCAGGGAGAGTCCGCGCCCAGTCCTGGGCACTGCCACTGAAGTGATACGCCTGACCACCAGCCCGCCAACGTGTAGAAGGAGCATGAAGGCTACCGTGCGATTGTGGAGCGAACATGGAGAAATCGTCCGAAAAAGGTCACAGCACGCGTGCGGTTCAGGCAACGCCGACCCAGTCTTTCACTACGCTTTCAATGCGTTCCCGGCACGGAACACTGGACGACTTTCACGGCGTATTGCACATTGCGGCACTGCCTTGCTTCGATGCTGCCCGACCGTGAAACATCCCCGCCGCTGGCTGTTGATTGGCTCGATCACGACAGTGACTGTCGGCGTGATCGTGCTCGTTCTGACCACCCCACTGGTCTCGAACGCCATGCTGCTACTGATGGAGCGCAGCAACTTCATCCCGGGTGAATCTTCGATCTTCACCTTCGAGCCATATGCCATCAACCAGGGCGCGTCGAACTACTGGTTGTACGGGATGGATCGAACCTACTACTACCACTTCACCTACGAAGATGACGTTCCCTACGTCTACATCCGGCAGGACAACCGCTGCCCTGGTTTCGACCGGCAGGATGCGCGGACCTGGTGCAGCCCCCTTCCCGGCAAGGCACGCTAGCGCGGCGGTGGTGCAACCGGTGTGACAAACGAAAAACGCCCCCTTTCGGGAGCGTTTTTCTTGAATCTGGAGCGGGAAACGAGACTCGAACTCGCGACCTCAACCTTGGCAAGGTTGCGCTCTACCAACTGAGCTATTCCCGCAGATTCCGTTCGACCTGCGTCGAAGGAGCGCTATTGTGTCGATATTGCTGCACGGCGTCAACAGGAATTTTCGCCTGCATTGTGCGGCGGCGTTCAGGCCCCTGGGCCGGGCCTCAGGTCCGCAGGCCGCGTCGGACCTGCCGCAGCAGAGCCACGTTCTCGTTGATGCGTCGCTGGATCATGCTCAACGTGTCTTGAGCAATAACGTTTGAGTACATGCTGTTGGCGATTTCCGTGAATTGGCTGGCCACCTCGCAAATGCTGTCAATCGCCAGACTGGCATCACCCTGCTGTACCTCTGCTTCCTCGGCAAGCCGAAGCAGGTCAGCACGAGAAATCTCCAGCGCTTCCCCCATGACGTCCATCTGGTGATATCCGTTGGACCCTTCGCAGAAGGTCACGTCGTAGGCTGGGGCCAATCGCCATTGCCCATCCGGCGACATGATGTAGGCAAAGTTTTTCGGATGGTCGTCCCGGTTGTTGAACGCAACGTTGAAGACCGCACGCTCGAAGGCCACGGCCATTTGCCGCACATCGTTGGTGCACAGCTGGGTCGCGCGCAAGAAGTTGACATAGTCCAACGACCCCGCCGTTTGGTAGTTGGCGCCCGTGAATGCAGCAAGACTCTGCATGGGCACACGCAACCCATCGTGGCGATCAAAGCGCTTGCTGGCGAACGCGGCCAGCCCGTTGGGCAGGCTGAAGTACTGCGTGTCCGGGGTCTCGATGCCGCACCTGCGCAAGCACTCGGCGTAGACCATTTCGATGGCACACACCTCGGCATGCTCTTCTCTGGCCGGGAACTTGACCAGCCAAGCTTCGAAGCCTGGCCGGGCAGCCGTGGTGAATCCACCGGACTGTGGATCGCGATAGACAAGTGCCTTGGGCCTTGCTCCCTGGGGTGAGCCACCCACCAGCAGCAGGGTCTGCAGGAACTCGCCACCGTCTCCCTGGAGCACCTCCTGCACTTCGGCGGCAAGCTGCTCCAGCGGGACGTGGACCTCCGGCGCCTCGCCTTCGGGCGCCACAGGCTCAAACGTCATGGCCCCCATCGCGTTGCCACCGATGTAGGCCAAACGCTGGAGCGGGCCAATGCGTGCCGTACTGATTCTACGACGCCTGAACATGCGGTCCATCAGCAACATGCCCCAGCCGTCTGGCAAGGCGTCATACACAGGGCCGGGCAGTTGCAGTTGATGGTCCGGGAAATCCCGCCGCAATGCGGGACCACCCAGCGGCAACTTGTACGACGACAGCTCCAGTCCCCTTTGCCGGGCTTCGTTGCTGTACTCGAACACAATCAGCGGGCGGCCGGTCAGGGCGGTGGTGGAGACCAGCGTTCCCCAATGCCATCGCTCCCCCCACCCCTCGTAGAAGACCTTCACCTGTTCAGGCATTGCGGGGCTTCCGCTTCGTCCGGAGGCGGTTCGCAGCCTCTTCGTAGCGCCGAATGTCTTCGATGCTGTCCAGCTTTGGCTGGAACAGGCCTTCGAGTTCCTTGATCCGACCAAGGACCATCGCCACCCGGACGACTGCCTCGAAGCCGACATTGCGCCCGGCCTCCAGGTTGGACACGGTGTTGGTTCCAATGCCGGCACGCCCGGCCAGGTCCGACTGTGTCATGCCCAACGCCATGCGCTCTGTGCGCAAGCGCCCGCAGAGTCGCTTGACGACCTCGCCGGGCTTGCTGAAGCCTAAATCCAACATAGCGCGCACCACCCCTTCTCCATGCCAGTTAGCACCCCAAATTATAGAATTAGCTCGAACCGGATTCAATGGATGTAATTCCCGAATTTTGCTCCTTATTTGCGTATTCATCTGCATAAATACAGAATTATGGAATTACAGGGCTCTTGAAACGCGCATCACGTGCGCAGGCCACGGCGATGGAAGTAGACCTGCTCGGCGATGCGGCGCGTGGCCGCCGTCTGCAGCAGCGCATTGAGCGGCCAGTCGGCCTGCAGATGATCCATCCCCCAGCGCAGCAGGCGCTTGCCTTGGAATGCCGGCGCCACCTGCCGCGCCACCCGTTCCGCTTCCGGCCCTTGCCCGCGTAGATGGCGGGCAATCGCCTCGCCGACCGCCCAGCCGTGCCGCCAGGAGGAGTGGATGCCCCCGGCGGAAAGCGGCGAGACGATGCCCGCCGCGTCGCCGGTCAGGATCAGCCGCTGGCCGGTGATCGGCCCATCCGGCCGGCCGCAGGGCACCAGGCCGGCGCGGGTGGCCGAGGGACGCGCCGAAGGCGGAATGCCGACCACATCGCGCACGTGGTCGAGGAAGCCTTCGATGTCCGGCGGCCGTACCTGTTGTGGATCGTGACGCAGCGCCAATCCCACCTGCAGCCCGGTCGGATTCTGCGCGACCCAGCCGATATAGCCCGGCGCGTAGCGCTTGCTGACGAAGCAATGCAGCGCATCGCCCTGCGTCACCTGCAGGCCGGCGAACTCACGTTCTACGCCGTAGAGGTTGTCGCGCACCTGACCGAGCCCGGTACTCTGGGCAACGCGTGAGCGTGCGCCATCAGCACCAACCAGGTAGGCACACCGCCCTGCCCCATCCACCTGCCAGCCGTCACCATTGCGATGGGCATCGGTGAAGGACTGCTGCAGGCGCAGGTCGACACCATTCGCGCGCAGCTCGCTGGCCAGCCAGCGCATCAGGTTCGGCGTATCGGTGGTGAGGAAGTAATAGCCCGGCGCGGCCAGCAACACGCTGCGCAGGTTCGGCGCATAGAGGCGCACGTTCGCGACCCGCTGCACCAGATGCTCGGGCATGCGCCCCAGCCAGGTCTGCTCCATTGCCTCTTTCACCACGATGCCGGTGGTATGCAGGCGCTCGCCGGGATCGGCCTTGCGTTCAAGCACGCAGACACGCAGGCCGTATTGGACAGCGGCCAGCGCGCAGGCGGCACCGGCGAAACTGGCGCCGACGATGACCACATCGTGGTCGTAGGCGGAGGGAGTGTGGGGCATGGCTGCATCGTCCTGGGGGAACGGAGATGCAGCTTCGCCAGCGCGGATGGAGGGGCGATGGAGTGTGGGTGAAGTGGGGATGAAGCGCTCAGTACGCAAACGAAAAACGCCCCCTTGCGGGAGCGTTTTTCTTGAATCTGGAGCGGGAAACGAGACTCGAACTCGCGACCTCAACCTTGGCAAGGTTGCGCTCTACCAACTGAGCTATTCCCGCTTGGGAGGCGAAATTTTACCTATTCCAAGGATGGCGTCAAGCGCTTTTCTCAGGGTCTGCGAGGCACCTTGCATTGCCTATCCACGCATGGCGTGGATCTACCACGGCATCCCCGCAAACCGATGGATCCGCATCATCCGTGGACGCAACACTTCCAGATGAATCCGCATCATCCGTGGATGCAGCATTTCAAGTAGATCCACGCCGTGCGTGGATGGGGCGTCACCGTAGATCCGTCCAGCGCGTCGAGTAGATCCACGCCATGCGTGGATGGGCGCATCGATGGGGTCAGAGCCCTTTCCTTCGGAAAGGGATCCGACCCCGGGGCTCAGTTGCCCAGCTTCTTCTGCCGTGCACGCTCGCGCGCAGCGCGCTCGTCATCGCGCAGGCTCGGCCAGGCAGCGTGCAGGTACTGCAGGCCGGACCACAGGGTCAGCACGGCGGCAATGGCCAGGGTCCAATCGCCGATGTGGAACACCGGCCAGCCCATCCAGATGTCTTGCACCGGCACGTTCGGGGCCACCGAATACAGCAGGCACAGCAGCGCGACCATCTGCGCGGTGGTCTTGACCTTGCCGATCATCGCCACGCGCACCTTGGCGCGCTGGCCCAGCTCGGCCATCCACTCGCGCAGCGCCGACACCGCGATCTCACGGCCGACGATGACCGCCGCCCAGAACGCCATCCACGGCGTCGGGTGGCCCTGCACGATCAGGAACAGCGCTACTGCCACCATCAGCTTGTCCGCGACCGGGTCGAGGAAGGCACCGAAGGCCGACTCCAGCTGGTAACGGCGTGCGATCCAGCCATCGAGCCAGTCGGTGATCGCGGCCAGGCCGAAGATCGCCGCCGATGCGAAGTTGGTCCAGGTGTAGGGCAGGTAGAACACCAGCACCAGCACCGGGATCATCACGATCCGCAACAACGTCAGCCAGGTGGGCAGGGTCAACTTCATGCTTGCGTGCTTCTCTCTCTACTCGGCCGCATCAGGCGTGGCCAACCCGTGCAGGTTAGCGTAGATACGTGCCGCGAGGGCGTCATTGATGCCTTCCACCTTGGCGATTTCCGCTTCGCCAGCGGCTTTCAGGCCCACCAGACCGCCGAAATGCTTGAGCAGGCTGGCGCGGCGGCGCGGCCCGATACCGGGGATGTCCTCCAGCTTGCTGGTCATCCGCGCCTTCTGGCGGCGGCCACGGTGGCCGGTGATGGCGAAGCGGTGCGCCTCGTCGCGCACCTGCTGGATGAACTGCAGCGCTGGGTTGGCCGCGCCCGGGCGCAGCTCGCGGCCATCGGGCATCACCAGCGCTTCGTGGCCGGCGCGGCGTTCCACGCCCTTGGCCACGCCCACCAACAGCACACCTTCCACACCCAGGTCGGCCAGTGCGGCCTGGGCCTGGGCCAACTGGCCGGCGCCGCCGTCGATCAGCAGCACGTCCGGCAGCACGCCCTGCTCTTCCACCGCGCGGCGGAAGCGGCGGTCGATGGCCTGGCGCATGGCGGCGTAGTCATCGCCCGGCTCGATGCCGCTGATGTTGAAGCGGCGGTACTGCGCGCGCACCGGACCGGCGGCGTCGAACACCACGCAGGAGGCCACGGTGGCCTCGCCCAGGGTGTGGCTGATATCGAAACATTCGACACGCTTGACCGGCTCGGCAAGACCCAGCATGTCACGCAGTGCATCACTGCGGGCGTGCTGCGCGTTGCGGCTGTTGAGTTCGGTGGCCAGGGTCAGTTGCGCGTTGCGGCTGGCCAGTTCCACGTAGCCGGCGCGCTCGCCGCGCACGTTCCACTTCAGCTGCACCTTGCGCTCGGCCGAGGCCGACAGCGCGGCAACCAGCAGGTCGGCGTCGGGAATCTCGCGGTCCAGCAGGATCTCGCGCGGCGGTGCAAATTCGATGTAGTACTGCGAGACGAACGCGGCCAGCACTTCTTCCGGGCTTTCTTCGCCGTTGGTGCGCGGGAAGAACGGGCGGGTACCGAGGTTGCGGCCATCACGGAAGGCCAGCAGCAGCACGCAGGCCTGCGAGCCCTGCATGGCCACGGCCAGCACGTCCAGATCCGCAGCGCGGCCGTCCACGTACTGACGGGTCTGCATGCTGCGCAGTGAGGAGATCAGGTCGCGCAGGCGCGCGGCCTGCTCGAACTCCAGTGCCTCGCTGGCGGCCTGCATCTGCTCGCCCAGTTCGCGGGTCAGTTCGTCGCTCTTGCCTTCCAGGAACAGCGCCGCACGGCGCACCGACTCGGCGTAGTCCGGCGCTGGCACCAGTTCCACGCACGGCGCGCTGCAGCGCCCGATCTGGTACTGCAGGCACGGCCGCGAGCGGTTGCGGAACACGCTGTCCTCGCAGCTGCGTAGCTTGAACAGCTTGTGCATCAGGTTCAGCGTTTCGCGTACGGCGGTCACGCCGGGGTACGGCCCGAAGTAGCGGCCGGGAATGGCGCGCGGGCCACGATGCAGGGCAATGCGCGGCCAGTCCTCACGGGTCAGCAGCACATGCGGATAGGTCTTGTCGTCGCGCAGCGAGACGTTGTAGCGCGGCGACAGCGATTTGATCAGCTGGTTTTCCAGCAGCAACGCCTCGGCTTCCGAGCGCGTCACGGTCACGTCCATGCGCGTGATCTGCGAGATCATCGACATGATCCGCGCGTTCTTCGGGCTGCCGTTGAAATAGCTGCCGACGCGGTTGCGCAGCGCGCGCGCCTTGCCCACGTACAGCAGGGTGTCATCGGCGGCGTACATGCGGTACACGCCAGGGGCGGTACTGAGCTGGGCCGCGAAGGCCTTGCCGTCGAAGACCGGAGCGGGAATGTCGGTCATTCGCTGATCGGGACTTCGCTGAGCACGCCGCTGTCGGGGTCGAATCGCAGCACGGCGTGGGCGTCAGTCTCGGCGATCCACACCGCACCGGCGCCCACCGCCAATCCGGCCGGGCCATGCAGGCGGCGCGGCAGCGGCTGGGTGGTCAGTTCGCCACCGCCCAGGCGCAGCGTGCGCAGGCGGCCGTTGCCGGTATCGGCAATCCACAACAGCGGCGCGTCGGGGCTCAATGCAATCGCCTGCGGGAACTGCAGGCTGGCCTGTGCGCGCGGGCCGTCTTCACTGCCGAAGCGCCACGGCCCCTGCCCGACCAGGGTCTGCACCAGGTCACCGCGCAACTGCAGCGCGCGGATCGAGGAACCCAACGCATCGGCCACGTACAGCACCTGCTGCACCACGGCCAGCGCGGTCGGCTGCGCAAACGCAGCCAGATGGCCGCTGCCATCACGCTCGTCGATGGAGCCACTGCCGGCGCGCCATTGCAGGCTGCGCTGGCCCAGGTGGTAGCTCCAGATGCGGTTGTCGCCGGCCATGGCGATGTGCAGCTGATTGTCGGCGATGGCCAGGCCGACCGGATGGTCCAGCGAGACCTGCCGCGCCTGCGCGACGGGACCTTCCACCGGCGCACCGGGACGGCCGTTGCCGCACAGCGTGTCGACGATGCCGGTCAGCAGGTTGATGCGGCGCACGGCGTGGTTGCCGGTGTCGGCCACGTACAGCGCGTCGCGTTCCAGCACCAGCGCCTGCGGGCGGTGGAACGCGGCCTCGGCGAGATTGCCGTCCATGAAATCGGCGGTGCCGAGCCCGAACTGGCGCAGGATGCGGCCGCCATGGCTGCATTCGAGGATGCGGTGATGACCGCTGTCGGCGATGTACAGGCGCTCGGTACTGACCGCCAGGCCGAGCGGGAAGCGCAGCGCCTGGCGGGGCTCCGGATGCAGCTCGCTACCGCCGCGCGGCGGCGCCGACGGTGCACCCTCGCAGAGCGCATTCAAGGCACGCTCCAGTTCACCGGGCGCGCCCTGCCCGACCAGCCGCTGCTGTTCGCGGCCCTGTGCATCCAGCAGCACCAGCGTTGGCCAGGCGGTGATGCCGAAGCGGCGCCAGCCATCCCAGTCAGCATCAAGCAGCACCGGCATCGACAGGCCCTGGCGGCGCAGCAGCTTCAGTGCGGCACCAGCTTCGCGTTCGAAGTCGAAGCGCGGCACCTGCAGCACCAGCGGCTGCAGCTTGCCGGGGTGGCGCGACAGCCATTGGCCGAATTCGGCCAGGCGTTGCGCGCTCCAGGCAGAGGCGGCGTTGACGAACAACAGCGCCACCGGCCGACCGCGCAGTTCGGTCAGGGTGCAGGGGGTGGCATTGAGCCAGGTGGCGAACTCGGGCAGGTCCGGGACGGGCTGGACGTTCATGGCCCGATTATGCCGGAGTCGGCGTCATGCAACAGTCGTGCCACGGCACGTTTTGCAGCATCGTCGACCAATGTCCAGACCTGTTCGAAATGATCACTGCCGCCGGTGTAGGGATCCGGGATCGCCACCCGGCCCTCTCCCCCCGACCATGGCAGGTACAGTGCCAAGCGTTCGCGCTGGGCAGATGTGGCCAAGCGACCAGCATAGCGCAGATTGGCTTCGTCGGCGCACAGGATCCAGCCGAAACGGTCGAAATCCACGGGCTGCAGCTGGCGTGCACGCAGGCCGCCGATGTCTACGCCGTGCCCAGCCGCACAGGCAATCGCACGCCGGTCCGGCGGCTCTCCCACATGCCAGTCGCCGGTGCCGGCCGAATCGACCTGCACCCGCCCGGCCAGCGGCGACGCCTCCAGGCGTGCGCGCAGCGCACCTTCGGCCATCGGCGAACGGCAGATGTTGCCGAGGCAGACGACCAGCAGCTTCATCGTGCCGCCAGCGTCTGCAGCAGTGCTTCGGCGCGCTCCAGGTCCTCGGGCGTGTCGATGCCCGGCGGGAACGGTTCGGGCGAGATCGCCACGCTGATCGGGAAGCCCGCTTCCAGTACGCGCAGCTGTTCCAGCGATTCGACCTGCTCCAGCTGGCCCGGCGGCATCGCCGCGAACTGCTGCAGGAAACCGGCGCGATAGCCGTAGATGCCGATGTGGCGCAGCCAGTTGTGACCGGCCGGCAGCGTGTCGCGGCTGCGCGCGAAGCCGTCACGATGCCAGGCAATCGGTGCGCGGCTGAAGTACATCGCCTCGTTGCGCACGTTGCGCACCAGCTTCACCACGTTCGGATCGAACAGGGTTTCCGCATCCTCCACAGCGGTCGCCAGGGTCGACATCGGCGCGTTGCCCTCAACCAGCGCCAGGGCCACCGCGCGGATACCCGCAGCGGGTGCAAACGGCTCGTCGCCCTGCAGGTTGACCACCACGGTGTCGTCGGCCCAGCCGGCGATGCGCGCGCACTCGGCCAAGCGGTCGGTGCCGGAGGCATGCGAGGTGGCGGTCATTGCCACCTTCACTTCGGCCAGGCCGGACAGTGCGTCGGCAATGCGTTGATCGTCGGTAGCGACCCAGACCTCACCGGCGCCGGCCTGCAGCGCGCGGCGCGCCACGTGCAGCACCAGCGGCTCACCGCCGAGCGGGCGCAGCGGTTTGCCCGGCAGACGCGAGGCGGCATAGCGGGCCGGAATGGCGACGACGAATTCGGTCATGGGCGGTACTCGGCAGGCTCGTTACAACGGGAATGCGGCCGGCAGCGCATGAATGCAAGCGCCGCCGCGCCACTCAGTTCGGTCGCAGCTTGTCCAGGCGATCGGTCAGCGCCACCCAGAATGCCGCAGGCAACTCGGCGCGCAGCGGGACTGCGTAGTGCCAGTCATTGCCGAACGCACGGCATTTCACCGCGTCCTTTTCGGTCATCAGCACCGGCAGCTGGCTGCCGAAGGACAAGTCCTGCGGCTGGTAGGCATGGTGGTCGGCAAACGCATGGGGCACCACGCCGATGCCACGTGCGCGCAGCATGTCGAAGAAACGCTGCGGATGGGCGATGCCGGCCACCGCGTGCACGCGCTGGCCCTTGAAGTACGCCAGCGGACGGGCACGACCACCGGCCAGCGGCTGCGCACTATCAATGTGCAGGGCCATCGGCCACTGGCCGAAGCCACAGGCCTGGGCCGCACTTTCCTCATCGGCCTGGCCGAGATTCACCACATGGAAGTCGCATTCGCTGGCACGGCTGACCGGCTCACGCAGCGGTCCGGCCGGAATCATCCGGCCATTGCCATAGCGACGCTGGGCATCGACCACTTCGATTTCGATGTCGCGCGCCAGCCGATAGTGTTGCAGGCCATCGTCGCAGACGATCACGTCGCAGCCGGCTTCGATCAGTGCTTTGCCTGCAGCCACACGGTCGCGGTCCACGCGCACCGGCACGCCGGTTTTCCAGGCGATCAGCACCGGTTCGTCACCGCCCTTGGCGGTCGGTGTATCAGACTTCACCCACAGCGGTTTGTCGGCGTCTTCGCGGCCGTAGCCACGGCTGGCCACGCCCGGTTTCCAGCCTGCGGCGCGCAGGCGCTCCACCAGCGCGATGGTCAGCGGCGTCTTGCCGGTGCCACCTGCGGTGATGTTGCCGACCACGATGACCGGCACCGGCAGCGTGTAGTGCTTGCGCCAGCCGCGCCGATAGGCGCGCCGGCGCAGCGCGGTGACGCCGGCATACAGCGGTGCCAGCAGGCGCATCGCCCACGGAACCGGGCTGCCGTCGTACCAGTACGGCGGGGTCTGGGTACCCTTGCCGGCCATCAGTCCTGCCTTTCGCGGAACTGCATGCTGTGCAGATGCTGGTACAGGCCGCCCATGGTCAGCAGTTCCTTGTGGGTGCCACGTTCGACGATGCGGCCGTGGTCCATCACCAACACCTGGTCGGCATGTTCGATGGTCGACAGGCGGTGTGCGATCACCAGCGTGGTGCGCTCGGGCATCAGGCGCTGCAGTGCATCCTGCACCAGGCGCTCGGATTCGTTGTCGAGCGCGGCGGTGGCTTCATCGAGGATCAGGATGGGGGCGTCGCGCAGGATCGCGCGGGCGATCGCCAGGCGCTGGCGCTGGCCACCGGACAGCAGGGCGCCGTTCTCGCCTACCGGCGTCTGCAGCTGCTGCGGCATGCGCGCGATGAACTCCCAGGCGTTGGCCGCTTCGGCCGCCGCACGGATCTGCTCTTCGGTGGCGTCCATGCCATAGGCGATGTTGGCGCCGATGGAGTCGTCAAACAGCATGACCTTCTGCCCGACCATCGCCACCTGGCGGCGCAGGTCGGCCAGCGGATAGTCGTCCAGCGCCACGCCGTCCAGCGTGATGCGCCCGCCGCTGGGCTCGTAGAAGCGTGGCACCAGCCGGATCAGGCTGGTCTTGCCACTGCCGGAGCGGCCGACGATGGCGGTGACCGTGCCTGGCTTGGCCACAAAGCTGATGTCGTCCAGAGCGATGCCACTGTCCTCGCGATAACGCAGCATGACGTGGTCGAAGGCCAGTTCGCCGCGCACGCGCTGCACCGCGGTGCGGCCATTGTCACGCTCGACCGGCATGTCGAGGATGTCGAACAGGCGCTCGGCGGCGGACACGCCACGGGAAATCGAGGACTGCACGCTGGTCAGGCGGCGCAGCGACGGAATGATCGCGGTCATCGAGATCATCAGGCCCATGAACTGGCCCGCGTTCAGGCGTCCCGCCAAGGCTTCCCGGGTTGATACCCAGACGATCACCGCCAGCGCCAGCGCTGCCAGGAACTGGACCACGCTGGAGGCACCGGCGCGGGTGATTTCCACCTTCATGTTCAGTGCCAGCATGCGGTTGGCCAGGCGCGAGTAGCGCGACATCTCATGCTGCTGGGTGCCGTGCACCTTCACTTCCTGCTGTGCGGCCAGCGACTGCTCGGCGGTCTGTGCCATCGTGCCCATGCCGTCCTGGATGCCGCGGCTGATTCGGCGGTAGCGCTTGCCGACGTAGGACACGATCACGCCGATCATCGGCACTACCACCAGCATCGCCACGGTGACCTTGACGCTCATCTGCAGCATCACCGCCAGCATGGCGATGATGGTCAGGGTGTCGGCAACCACGGTCTTGAGCGCATCAGCGCTGGCCTGGGTGACCTGCTCGGTATCGAAATTCAGGCGGCTGACCATCACCGGCGTCGATTCGGTATCGAAATGCGAGGACGGCAGGTGCAGGTACTTGGCCAGTACCTGCTCACGCAGGTCGCGCACCACGCTGCGGCCGGTCTTTGCCAGCGCGTAGTCGCTGACCCAGGTGGCAGCGCTGCGCATCAGGAACAGGCCGAGGATGGTCAACGGCAGGATTACCGCCATTTTCGGTTCGGGATTGACGAAGCCACGGTTGACCAGCGGCTCCATCAGCTTGGTGAAGTGGTAACCGGCCACCGACTCCACCACCATGGCGATGACGGCGGCGACCATCAGGCCCCAGTAGGCCCGGGTATACCCCAGCAGTCGTTTGTAGATCGGCCACACCGGCGCGTGTTTGGAACTCATGGACGCACCTCGGGTGCTGTTGCAATGGCAATACGGCGGAAACCGAGCTGACCCAGCGCATCCTGCGCGGTCACCACGGCCTGGTAGGGAGTGCGTGCGTCGGCGCGTAACAGCACCGGCTGCGTACGGTCGCTGCCGGCCACGGCGGCGATGGTCTGCTTGACCGACTCGACGTCGCTGCGCAGCACTTCCTGGTCATTGATGAAATAGCGGCCTTCGGCATTGATCAGCACGCTGAGCGAGCGCGGCGGCGCGTTGTTGGGCTGCTCGCTGGCGGTCGGCAGCTGCACCTGCAGCGTAGAGCGCGCGTCGAAGGTGGTGGTGACCACGAAGAAGATGATCAGCACCAGAATGACGTCGATCAGCGGTACCAGATCGATATGCGGCTCATCCTGGGATCGGTCGTTGCCGATACGCATCGATCAGGCCTTCGCCGTGGCAGCACTGGCCGGACGTGCGGCCGGGGCCGGGTTCAACACGCCCGGGCGGCCGTCGAGCGTATCCAGCAGCGCGCTGGCTTCCTGCTCCATCTCCACCACATAGCCGTGGATGCGGCCCTTGAAGTAGCGGTGGAACATCAGTGCCGGGATCGCCACGATCATGCCGGTGGCGGTGCACACCAGGGCCTTGCCGATGCCGCCGGCCAGTTGGTTCACGTCACCCACGCCATGGTCGAGGATGCCCAGGAACATCTGGATCATGCCGATCACCGTGCCCAGCAGGCCCAGCAGCGGGCCGGCCGAGGCGATGGTGCCCAGCGCGTTGAGGAAGCGCTCCATGCGGTGCACCAGGTGGCGGCCGGTGTCTTCGATGCGTTCACGGATCTGGTCACGCGGCCGGTTGCGCGCTTCCAGCGCAGCGGCCAGCAGCGCGCCCAGCGGCGAGTTGCCACGCAGGGTCTGCAGGTGGGCCGGGTCGAGCTTGCCGCGTGCGGCCCAGTTGCGCACTTCCTGGCCGAGGCCGGGCGGCAGCACTTCAGTACGCCGCAGGGACCAGAAACGCTCCAGGATGATCGCCAAAGCCAGTACGCCCAACAGCAGCAGCGGCACCATCGGCCAGCCACCGGCCTTGACCAGTTCCCACACGTTTCAACCCTCCGGCCCAGCGGCCGCTTGTTCAATCGGCGATAGGATAGCAGCCGACCGCGCCCGCCCAGCGCCATCCCACCACCGGGATGCGTGGATACGTTGTTCACGCAGCTGCAGCCCTTGTGCGCCAAGCCATACGCGGATGGCGCCGGACTCGGCCGTGGCCAGCACTTCGGCCCCTTGCGCCTGCCAACGCTGGACCACGTCCAGACGGGGGTGGCCGAAGCGGTTCTGGTGCCCCGCCGAAACCACGGCCAACCGTGGCGCCACCGCCGCCACCCATGGCGCACTGGAACTGCCGCCACTGCCATGGTGCGGCACCAGCACCACATCCGCCTTCAGCGCTGCCGGCGACGCCTGAAGCAGCGCCTGTTCGGCCGGCCGGCCGATGTCGCCAGGCAGCAGCACCACGCCGTGACGGCCTGTGATACGCACTACACAGCTGTCCTCGTTCTCGGCGTGCCGGCTGCCGGGCGCCGGATGCAGCACCTGGAAATCGACTCCGTCCCACTGCCAGTGCAACCCTTGCTGGCAGGGCCCGGCCCCGGCGATGGCACTGCCGGGCGGCGCCAGCAGCCGCAGCCCGGGCAGCTGCCGGCGCAGGCTGGGCAGGCTGCCGATGTGATCCAGATGGTCGTGGCTGAGCATCGCCTGTTGAGGCGGCGCCTGGCCGAGCGCGCGCAGGGCCGGAACCAGGATCCGCTCATTGCCGTCGCCGCCGGTCGGCGGACCGACGTCGTACCAGAGCGCATGCCGTGCCGTGCGCACCAGCACCGCCGTGCCCTGGCCCACATCGTGCACCAGCAGCTCCAGCTCCCCCTCGGCGGGTGCATGCCGGGCGGGCCACAGCAGTGGCAGGCACAACAGCAGGCCGGCCATGCCACCGCCGGCACCGCGCGGCAACAGCCACCAGAACACCCCCAACAGCGCCGCCGGCACCGCCCAGGGCGGCGCCTCGGCCAGCCACCACATCGCCTGCGGGTGCAACGCCAATGGCTGCAGCGCCTGCCAACTCAGCTCGAACAGCCAGGCGGCGGCACGCCACGCCCAGCGCCCAGCCCCGTCGTGAAGCGCATGCAGCCCGGTCCCCAACAGCGACAAGGGCACCACCAGCAGCGTCCACCAGGGGATGATCGGCAGGTTGACCAGCGGCCCCAGGCGTGCGGTACCGCCGAACAGCGCCACGCACAATGGCAGCAGGCCGAGGCTGGCCACACCCTGTGCGGACAGGAAACCGCGCAGGCCACCGCCGATCCCTTCCGGCCCGGTCCGCGGCAGGCACCACATCAGCCACAGCACGCCGCCAAAGCTGAGCCAGAAGCCCGCCGACAGCACCGCCAACGGCGCCGGCAGCAGCATCACCACCGCAGCCAGCGCCAATCCCTGCCCGGCACCGACCGGGCGACGTCCGGCGCGGGCCAGTGCGACCAATCCGATCATCAGCGCGGCACGCACGGTGGGCAGCGCGCCACCGGCGACCACCGCATAGGTCGCAGCCGCCAGTGCCGCCCCCCAGGCCGCCGACTGCGGCCGTGGCCAGTACCGGCCCAACGCCGGGCACAACCACCACAGCGCCCGGCACAGCATCACGCCGAAGCCGGCGACCACGCCAACATGAAATCCGGAAATGGCGACCAGATGGGTCAGGCCCAGTGCACGCAGGTGTTCCCAGTCGGCATCGGTCAAGCCGCGGGTATCGCCCAGCGCAAGCGCCTGCACGAAGCGAGCGGCAGGATGGGCCACCTGGGCGACGATGGCAGCACTGCTGCGCTCACGCCAGGCCGGCAGGCCATGCGCGGTTTGCCGCTCACGTGCACTCGCCGGATCACGCACCGTACCGGTGCCGGAAATGCCCCGCAGCAATGCATGGCGCTCGCCGTCAAAGCCGCCGGGATTGATCCGCGAACGCGGTGCCCGCACGCGCAGCGACAATTCCCAGTGAGCGCCAGCTCGAACCGCGTGGCGCCCACCGTCGGTGCTGCTCGCAGGCGGCCCACGCCAGGGATCATTCCAGGTGATCTGCAGGCGCCTGCCACGCAACGAAGGCAGTGCATCGGCCTCCTCGACCAGGAAGACGAACCGGGTGTAACCCGCGCCACGCTGCGGAAGATCGATCACTCGGCCACTGACCTGCACGTCCTGGGCGGGCCCGCCGGGGGGCAGCTGGTTCTCCAGTACCCAGTACCCGTGCAATGACGCCCACGACAGGCCGAACAGCACGGCCGCCCAAGCGCGTCGGCGCCAAGGCAGGATCCAACCTGCGGCACTGACAATGGCCAGCGGCACGCACAGCCACAGTGGCGGCAGCACCGGCAGCTGCACGCAGGCCAGCGCACCCAGCACCAGACCGGCGGCACAACCACTGCCAGACAGCGGCGGAGCGGATCGTTCGGCGACCATTCCCCCAGCGTGCCGCCGGGGCAGCAGGTTGCCTATCGGGCTTTACCCCGCATTGGCGTCAGCGGCGGACACTACCGCGATGGAAGTTGACACGGAAACTGGCGCCGCCACCGGTCGCCTCGCCAACGCTGACCGATCCTCCATGGTGCTGCACGATCTCCTTGACCAGATGCAGGCCCAGGCCGCTACCGCTGCCGGCCGCACGCAGGCGATGGAACGGCTCGAAGATCGCCTCACGGTCACCGACCGGAATGCCGGCGCCCTGGTCACTCACTTCCAGCAGGCCGCACGCATCCAGCCGCACGCAGATGGTGCCGCGCCCGCCGCCATGGACAATGGCGTTGTGCACCAGGTTGGCGATCACCCGCCCCAGCGCCAGGCTGTCGCCATGGATCCACACCGGCGCGTCCGGTGCATCCACTTCGAAGCCATAGCCGGCGCCGACCACCAGCGGTGCGAGATCCGCGGCCGCTTCGCGTACCAGCAGCCCCAGGTCCAGCCGCTGCAGTGCGCCAACATTGCGGTCGAGCCGCTGCAGGTCAAGCAGGTGTTCGGCCACGTTACCCAGGCGTGCAACGTCGGTCAGCAGCTGCGACTTCAACTCGCCCTGCGGCAACTGCGACAGGCGCGCCTGCACCACCGCGATCGGCACGCGCAGCTCGTGCGCAGCATCGGCGAGGAACTTGTCACGCGCCGCGTACCCCTGCTGCACTTTGTCGATCGCATCGTTGAAGGCTTCCACCAGCGGCGCGACTTCGGTCGACACCAGTTGCGCATCCAACCGCGCACCCGGTTGGCCGATGTCCAGCTCCTTGGCCTGCTGTGCGGAACGGCGCACGCCGCGCATTGCACGATGGATCACCGTTGGCATCACCAGCAGCGTGACCACGATCAGCGGCAGGAAGAACCACAGGCCAATCAAGCGCAGCACCATCAGCGCGCCATCCAGTAGCCCGCCCTTCGGCGCACCGCCGGCCATCACCGTGATGCGTCGGCCATCCTCGTTGCGGATCATCACCCGCGCCACGTCCAGGTACGGCGGCACCAGCGAGCCAAGTTCGGTGGCGCCCACGGTGGGCAAACGCGCCAGCAACGGCGCGTGGACCGCCGGAACCGAACCGCGCTCCAACCACGTGCCCCTGTCGTCGACCGCCGCGAACCAGAGGTTGCCGCCGGCTCCGGCGTTGAGCTTGTCCCAGCGCGCCTGGTCCAACACCAACCTGCCACCTTCGCTGTGCACCGCCTTGGCCACTGCCTCGGCCGTGAACATGTTCATGCCCCAGGAGTCCTTGTCGCCCCAGGTCAGGATCAACGCGACCACCGCGAACAACACGGTGAAGGCCTGCGCCAGGAACAGCCGCCACGCCAGGCCGAGGGTGATGGAACGGATCGGACGGGCCATCTCAGGCCTCCGCCAGCAGGTAGCCGACACCGCGGATCACATGGATCTCCACGCCCGCCCCGGCCTGCTGCAGCGCCTTGCGCAGCTTGGAGATATGCGCGTCGAGCGCGTTGGACTGGATTTCATCATCGAATCCGTACACCGCTGCTTCCAGCGCGCTGCGGGTGACGGTTCGTCCCTGCCGCATCGCCAATGCCTGCAGCACCAGCACTTGCCGCCGTGGCAACGCCAGTGGCTGCCCCTCCACCTGCGCCTGCAGCGACTCGAAGTCGAACTGCAAGCGGCCCAGATGCAGGCTCGGCGTCACCATCGCCGACGGCCGCCGCGAAACCGCGCGGATGCGCGCCATCAGCTCCTCGATCGCCACCGGCTTGACCAGGTAGTCATCGGCGCCGACGTCCAGGCCTTCAACCTTGTCCGACAACGTGCCCTTGGCGGTGAGCATGATCACCGCCAGGTTGGGCCGCAGCGAACGCGCCGTGGCGACGAAGCCTGCGCCATCGCCATCGGGCAGCTGTCGGTCGAGCAGCATCAGCTGGTGCACCGGCTCGCGCAGCGCGATGGCAGCTTCGGCCAGGCTGCCGACCACATCGGCGACCACACCCTGCCGCTCCAGGCCCGATTGCAGGGCACGGGACAGATCGGGATCGTCTTCGACCAGGAGGATGCGCATCGGGGGCTCGGCTACCGGAAACGGTGCCGATCATAGTGCCTGGCGCCGGGTTTGGGCGCCTTCGCATGCCGATTGCCAAGGCGCAATGTTCTGACAATGTTGGGCCCGCACCATGCACAGCCATCCCCCCGCAAAGTGGTTGATCGATGCCGTCGCTGTCCCCGACCCTGCTGCGCCCGTTGCTGTTTTCCGCTGCCATCGGTCTGCCGTTGATCACCCACGCCGCCGACCGCAGCCCGGGCGTGCAGGCCGGCATCAGCGCTGGCGCAACCTCGGGCGCGTATGCGCACTACGACGTCAAACCGCTGGTCGTGCCGTCCATTGCCTGGCAGGGCAAACGCTTCTTCGCCAGCCCCGGCTCGCTGGGCATGTACCTGTACAAGAGCGAAGGCCTGCGCCTGTCGGCGGCGGTCACGCCCTACACACTGCGCTTCAAGACCGACGACGTGAACGATCCGCAGCTGCGTCGCCTGCACAGCCGGCAGATGTCGGCCATGGCCGGCATCAACGGTGAGTACAACGCCGACTGGGGCATCGTCGAGGCTGCTGTGATGCGCGAGGTCACCGGCCATGGCGGCGGCATCGAGTCGCGCCTGCACTACAGCTATCCGATCCAGGCCGGTCGCTTCACCTGGGTGCCCAAGGTCGGCGTGGTGCACTCCAGTGCGCGCCTGCTCGACTACTACTACGGCATCACTGACGAAGAAGCACTGCGCTCGGGGCTTGCCGCCTACAAGCCGGGCAGTGCGACGTCGCCGAGCCTGCAGATCGCAGTGAGCACGCCCCTGGGCTCGAAGTGGCGCGCGACCGGCGTGGTCGCCAACCAATGGTTTGGTGATGCAGTGAAGGACAGCCCGATGGCGCGACGCGGTACACAGACGTCAGCCTTCGTTTCCCTGATGCGCTCGTTCTGAACGAGCACCCGTTACGGACAAGGACCCCCCATGGCCTCCGTCTCCCCCACCACCGAAGCGCACGCGATCCTGCGTGCACCCGATCTGGACAGCGCCGAGCGCGCCTACCTCGGCCTGATGCCTGACCTTGAGCACGTGAACGCGCTGGCTCGACGGGCACTGGGCCTGTCCCGCGTGACGGACGCGGCACGCGGCTATGCGCTGTCCATGACCCTGATCGGGCTGCGCCTGCAGGAACTGGAAATGGGCGAAGCCACTGCCAAGGAACATCGCCAGGCGACGCTGCGCAGCCTGCGGCAGGCCTTCAGCGTCTGATCCAAGGGGTTCCCTGCGCCTGCGCGGGCGGGCGGGCGGCGTGGCATCGCCCGCCGGGAGTCAGCCGAACGTGGTCCAGGCCAGCACCGCTGCCAGCAGGGCCACCCAGATCACGGCCTTGAAGGTGCCTTCCAGCATGTTGCCGCCGAACAGCAGCTCGAAGAACGGGTTGGGCCTGGATACCGGGACGTGATCGCTCATTCGACATCTCCATTCAGTGGCCGCGCGATTGCGCGCCAAGCCTGAGTCTACGCCGGCACGGCCCTGATTCATCGGCCGCCCACCGTCTTTGGCGACGCAATTCCGGCCTTCGTCGCAGGCCGGCTGCACTCCCCCGCATGTCGTGCCAGCCTGCGTGCACTTTCCCGCTGGAGCACCGTGCCATGCCGATGCTTGCCTTGATGCTGCTGCTCTCCAGCCTGTTGGGCGCCGGCGATGGGCCCGCCGGGGACGCGCTGCGCGAGCAGATTCACCTCGCCGAAACCCAGCAACCGGCCGCCGCCGGACATTGGCGCGATACTGCGCCGGTGATGCTGTATCCGCTGCGCCAGGACCGCGTACTGCGGCTGGAGTGGCAGCCCCTGCCACAAGGCCACGCCAGCAGCTCGCACACGCCTGCCGCAACGGCGCGCGTTGCGCAGCTCTGGGAGCGCGTGGACGGCCACTGGAAGCTGCAGCGCATGGTCAGCCTCGACGATCTGGTCGTGCCGCGTTGAGAGGGAATTCCTGACCAGAGGCACAAACGAAAAAAAGCCGGCCCGAGGCCGGCTTTCATCGTGATCCACCGCTGCACCGGCAATGCCGGGAGTCCGGTGGTGGGCGGTACAGGGTTCGAACCTGTGACCCCTACCATGTCAAGGTAGTGCTCTACCGCTGAGCTAACCGCCCATCTTGTTCTTGCCGCCCGCAGGCTGGCCTTGCTACGTAAAAACCCGGCGCCAGGGCCGGGCTTTGCAGTTCACGACGGCCTTCTTTCGAAGACGTCGTGGTGGGCGGTACAGGGTTCGAACCTGTGACCCCTACCATGTCAAGGTAGTGCTCTACCGCTGAGCTAACCGCCCGTTTTTGCTTCTGAACGTCCGCGATTGCGTCGGTGCAGGCCACGTATATTACGGATGCCGGCCGTGAAGCGCAATACTTTTGTGAAGATGATGCTGCGCTGCCACCTTAGCCCAGGCTGGCCTCCTTCAGCTGCCGGATCTGGTCGCGTACGCGTGCGGCATCCTCGAACGCCAGGTCCTTGGCATGCTGGTACATCTGCTGCTCCAGCGCCTTGAGCCGGCTCGCCAGCTGGGCCGGGCTGAGCGAACGATAGTCGGCCGCGTCCTCGGCAATGCCTGCACGGCCCTTGCCCTTTCCCTTCTTCGCTTCCTTCTCGGCCGCGTCGGAGCGGGCCCCTTCCAGCACATCGACGATCGGGCGCGCCACCGAACGCGGCACGATGCCGTGCTCTTCGTTGTACTCGACCTGCTTGGCACGACGCCGGTCGGTCTCGTCGATGGCTGCCTGCATCGAGCGGGTGATCTTGTCCGCATACAGGATCGCCTTGCCGCGCACGTTGCGGGCAGCGCGGCCGATGGTCTGGATCAAGGAGCCGGTGGAGCGCAGGAAGCCCTCCTTGTCGGCATCGAGGATAGCCACCAACGACACCTCGGGCATGTCCAGGCCTTCGCGCAGCAGGTTGATGCCGACCAGCACATCGAACTTGCCCAGGCGCAGGTCGCGGATGATCTCCACGCGCTCGACCGTGTCCACGTCCGAGTGCAGGTAACGTACTCGGATACCGTGTTCGGTGAGGTACTCGGTGAGGTTCTCGGCCATCCGCTTGGTCAGCGTGGTGACCAGCACGCGATCACCCGCCTTGATGCGTTCATTGGCTTCGCTCATCAGGTCATCGACCTGGGTGCCGACCGGACGGATCTCCACCACCGGGTCGATCAGGCCGGTCGGCCGCACCACCAGCTCGGTGATGTCTTCACCGGCCTCGCGGTACTCGTACGGCCCCGGCGTCGCCGACACATAAATGCTGCGCGGACAGCGCGCCTCCCATTCCTCGAAGCGCAGCGGACGGTTGTCCAGCGCTGACGGCAGGCGGAAGCCGAACTCGACCAGCGTCTCCTTGCGCGAACGGTCGCCCTTGAACATGGCACCGATCTGCGGAATGGTCACGTGCGATTCGTCGATCACCAGCAGCGCATCGGGCGGCAGGTAATCGAACAGGGTCGGTGGCGGCTCGCCCGCGTTCTTTCCGGTCAGGTGCCGTGAGTAGTTCTCGATGCCGTTGCAGAACCCGACCTCGGCCATCATTTCCAGATCGAACTGGGTGCGCTGGGCCAGGCGTTGTGCTTCGACCAGCTTGTTCTGGGCGTACAGCTGCTCCAGCCGCTCCTTCAGCTCGACCTTGATGGTCTCCACCGCTGCCAGCACCCGTTCACGCGTGGTCGCGTAGTGGGTCTTCGGGTACACCGTGAAGCGCTGCAGGCTACGCATCGTCTCGCCGGTCAGCGGATCGAACATCGTGATCTTTTCCACCTCGCCATCGAACAGTTCGATGCGCAGGGCTTCACTGTCCGATTCTGCCGGGAACACGTCGATCACTTCACCACGCACACGGAATGTACCGCGCTGCAGTTCGTACTCGTTGCGCGTGTACTGCAGCTGGGTGAGGTGGTTGATCAGATCGCGCTGATCGATGCGCTCACCCTTGGACAGGATCAGGCGCAGCGACAGGTAATCTTCCGGCGCGCCCAGGCCATAGATCGCCGACACCGTCGCCACCACGATCGCATCCGGGCGCGACAGCAGCGTCTTGGTTGCAGCCAGTCGCATCTGCTCGATGTGCTCGTTGATCGAACTGTCCTTCTCGATGAAGGTATCCGACGAGGGCACATAGGCTTCCGGCTGGTAGTAGTCGTAGTAGCTGACGAAGTACTCCACCGCGTTGTGCGGGAAGAACGCCTTGAACTCGCCGTACAGCTGCGCCGCCAGCGTCTTGTTCGGCGCCATGATCAGCGTCGGCTTCTGCACGTTCTGGATGACGTTGGCAATGGTGTAGGTCTTGCCCGAGCCGGTGACGCCCAGCAGGGTCTGCTTGGCGATGCCGGCCTCGAAGTTACCGGTCAGCTTGGCGATGGCATCAGGCTGGTCGCCTGCCGGCGAATACGGCGAGACGAGTTCAAAACGGTCGCTCATGGTGTTGCCAGTTCCCGGGAAAGATGAGTATACGAGGCAAGCGGTGACGGCCGGCTGAGGGGTTTCCGGGCAAGCGGGCGCGGCCGTGCCTGATGGTGCCGCCAGCGGCGGTCGGGGAGTCTGGACACATGCGCCGCCCCCTCTTCCCCCCTCCGCCGCAAGGCATGCACCTGGTCGAACTGCTGGTGGTCGTGGCCGTACTTGCCGTGCTGCTGGCGGCGGGCTGGCCCGCCCTGCATCCGATGTTGCTGCGGCACCGCGCGGATGCACTGCAGCTGACCCTGCACGCCAGCCTTTCCAGTGCCCGCAGCGAAGCCCTGATGCGTCGTGAACTGATCGGACTGTGCGCCAGCGACGACGGTGAGCACTGTACTCGCGACTGGAGCGCCGGATGGATCATCTATCGCAGCGGCGGAAAGCGAGGCACACCGGAATCCCGGGAGGCCATCCTGGCCCATCATCAAGGCCGCTCGGATGTCTCGATCGTCGCCCAGACCAGCAGTGGACGGCCGTTGCTGTTCTTCCAGCCTGACGGACGCAGCCCCGGCGCCAACCTGACCCTGCGCATCTGCGCGGGGAGCCGACTGCATGGCAGGCTGGTGGTCAACAACGGCGGCCGCACCCGCAGCGAACGCGTCGACCGCGCCCTGCCCTGCTGACAGGCCTGAAAAAGCAAAAGCCGCGATTTCTCGCGGCTTCTGCAGTATCTGGCGCCCGAAGTTGGACTCGAACCAACGACCCCCTGATTAACAGTCAAGTGCTCTAACCGGCTGAGCTATTCGGGCGGGGAGGCGCATTGTACTGGCCGTTTACGGGAAGATCAACACCCGATTTACCAGCAGTCGGAAACGGTGCCGCTGGCGGTTTTACGGTTGGCCTGGTCCACGCCCAGCGTGCCGCAGCTGTCCTTGGTCTGGTTGCCCTGGGGCGTCGCAGTCAGTGTGAATGAGGACGCCTTTCCATCGAAAGTGATTGCATAGCGTGTGGTCCCCCCTTCCCGCGGTGACACCTTGCTGGGAAGAGCGAAGCCTGAGTACGTGTTGTTCACCGAGTAATAGCGCTCGGCGCGTTGTGCGTACTCCACCAGATCCGCTTTGGCCACGCCACGGTGCGACTGTCGGATGTACTGCTGGTACGAGGGAACCACGATGGCCGCCAGGATGCCGAGCACGATCACCACGATCATCAGTTCGATGAGGGAGAAGCCGTGCTGCTTGCCGGGACGACGCAGGGTGCGGGAAAGAGTATTCAGGCTCATGGGAGTGTCTTGGTTACTGGATCTGACGCCAGGACTGGCGGCCACAGGGATAAGGCACGTACATCGTCGGAGCACCTGCCACGTTGATCGCCATCCAGCAGGCGCGTTCGCCGCCCTTGTCCAGGCGCGGCATCACCGACACGTTGACGTCCTTTACCGGCGCGGTGCCGCCGGTATCCAGGCTGACTGCTGCTGCGCCCGGGCCGTACGCCTTCCCGTCAATGGATCCGACGCGCGCGAGCTCCAGCGACGCACCGCCCGAGATCGGGTTGAGGCCGAACAACCAGTTGCTGCCCTCGGTTGAACAGCCACGACCGCCCGAGGTTGGCATGTAGGTGGGCATGAATACCGTGCCTGATGCCACGGCAGGGTTGCCGACGAAGCGTTCGCCCGAACCCGGCAGCGCAATGCTCCACCCGAGTGCAGCCCCGCTGAACGGCGTGGCGGTGATCGATCGCTGCTTGCCGCTGGTGGTCACCGAATAGGCCACCAGATCTGATGGGACGATCGTCGCGTCAGGCTGCCCCTTGCTGATGTCGTTGACGCCGTACAGGGACTGCGCGGTGATGTCCTGCGGATCATTGTCGAACGAGAAGCTGCCGGTGCCCAGTACCAGCATCACACCGCCGCCGGACCCGGTCACCGCAGTCATGCCGCCGGTGATCGGCTGGCGGTACACTTGGTTGTTGTTGTTGGTCTGGCGCGCGGTGGTGAACACCGGCTTGGTGACCGAGGTGGCCGCATCTTCCAGATCGAATTTCCACAAGGCACCGCGCTGGTCGGCCGCGTAGACCGTGTCGGCCAGGCCGTCACGACCGCGCACACGCCCTGCTCCACCACTGCTGTCGGCACGCCAACGGTCAACGGCCACGATGTTGCCCAGGCCATTGTCACCTGCCGGAGCGGTTGCAGCAGCCTCGGTAGCGCTGATCATCCGCACGGCGCCCGATCCCAGGTCGACCACGAACAGCACGGCCTTGCGGTTGAGGCTGTTGTAACCGTTGCCGAAGATCGCCTTCCACGCTACGCCATTTCCGTCCTTCACCGGCACGATCACCGGCTTGCCGAGAACGTGGCCGATGTTGGCCTTGACGGTGGAGTCCAGACCCGGCGCCACGTCACTGATTTCCCACAGGCGGTTGGTGGTGCCGAAGCTGGACGGGGTGGTCACATCCAGCGCGAACACCGAGCGTCCACCGGCACCAGCCGTGCCCACCAGCGCGGTGGCCCAGTTGCCACCGATCTGCGCGTCCGCCACCGCAATCGGTCCATCCACGTAGTAGCGATGGCGGAAGCGCTGGTCGGACTTCTGCGACGCCACATAGGGATACAGCAGGTTTGCCATGTGCCCCAGCGCCGTGCCGGGAATGTAGGCGAAGGTCTCGCCGCCGCCGGCACTGTCACTTACGCCGTTGCCGTTCATGCCACCATCGAAGGCATGCAGCATGCCGTCATTGGCGCCGACATAGACCATGTAGCGGCCGTTGTTGCGCTTGCGGGTCAGATACGTGGCATACGACGTGGCCATGCCCGTGCTGATGCGCTGGTAACCATAGTCATCGCGCGGCGAGCTGATCACCGGGCTGGAGTTCACGATGTCACCCAGCACGGTGGTGCGGGTACGGTAGATACCGCCGGAGTTGCGCACTTCACGTGATGCATCGCCACGCAGATAGGACATGGCCGTGGCGATGTCGCCGCCCAGCTTTTCAGCCTCGGTGGCGGAACAGCGCGCAATACCCGGATACTGCTTCTCGT
Source organism: Stenotrophomonas sp. ATs4 (assembly GCF_051861585.1). Taxonomy (NCBI): domain Bacteria; kingdom Pseudomonadati; phylum Pseudomonadota; class Gammaproteobacteria; order Lysobacterales; family Lysobacteraceae; genus Stenotrophomonas; species Stenotrophomonas sp. ATs4. Next base: position 159,843 of record NZ_JBLYPK010000003.1, read on the forward strand.
CCTTGTTGCAGAGGTCGGTGAAGGCGATGTTGGTGCTGCTGAAGTCAACCGCCGCATTGCCCTTGGTCGCAACGATGGTGCGCGAACGCTGCGCACCCAGTTTCTCGGCCGCATCCCACACCTGCGTGTACTCGGTCTGGTGGGTCGTGTTGTTCACCGCGAGCTTGGAGGCCTTCAGGCGACTGAACCAATCGGTTTCCTCGTTGGCTACCTCGAACTGCGGCGTGACCGCCAACGAGCCGGTACCAATGCGCGCGCCGGTCAGGCCCTGGCTGCCCGAAGGCGCCGGTCCGGACGTAACCGACGACAGCACCCGGCGCATGGCCGTGGTGATGTCGGCCGGCGTGCGCGCGTTGATGTACTCGCCACGGGTATTGGTCGCGGCGTGCCAGATGTCGTCCACGGTGCTGGGGTTGTCGTTCTGGCGATCCGGCCAGTTGTTGTAGACGGCCGAATCGGTGTACGGGTTCTGCTGCCTATCAGGATCGAACAGGTTGCCGCGCGCGCCCAGCGTGATTCCATAGAAGTTGATATGCAGGTCTTTCTTGCAGTCCAGCGACTTGTCCGAGCTGGTCGCACACTGCTCCGGCACCGGCACCTGTCCCAGCGGCATCCTGTCGTCGGTACGCAATGGATTGACGTAGTAGTACGCCGCGATGTCGGCCATCGTATCCGAATTGCCGTCCTTGAACGGAGCCCCCATGGCACCGTCAATGTTCCCCGGTGTGGGAATGGAGCTCGTCGGGAACCCGTTGCCGTTGTTGCTGTAGCCATCGGTGAACAGCATCACCGCATTTTTCTGGCAGGAAAGCTTGATGGGAGCCGCATTGTCGGTTCGCATGAACTGCAGGCCAGCCGCATTTACTGCATTGCGGTTTGGCGTGCCACCACTGGCCGTCAGCGCGATCATGTCGCTATACAGCTGGGTCTTCTGGCCGATCAGGCTCATGTCCTGGATCGTGAGACGCTTCGCATCATCCGTCGAGCTGTTGTACTTCAGGAAGTCATTGATCCTGAAGTAGCCCACGTACATGTCGTTGACATTCAACGCATGCGTCATGCCAGCGATCATCGCGCGGTTGCGGTTTCCATAATAGGTAAACCAGTTGGCGAAGTTCTGCATTGCAGCCGCATCACTGGTCGTGAGCACGTACTTCCACATGTGGCAGCCCTTGCCACAGGCATCCAGGACCTTGGTCCGATCCTTGCCTGCGTTGGCGTAGGCATTGGGCGTCCCCGCCAACTGCGGAGAAGGGTCGCCATCGCTCTTGAAAGGCATGTAGAACGTCGCAGGCGTGTACTCCAACGACGCATTGGCCGCGGACGACCATGAGGCCCCATATTTATTGTCCTGCACGGCACTAAACCGTCCGGAATCGGATACGGTCCTGTACTTCTGTCCCGGCGGGGCATACATGCCGTCCTGCATGCGTTGCACATCCCAGGATCGAGTTCCCAGGTAACTACTCGAAACATCTACGACATAGTCACTTTCATTCTGGTTACGCGGATCAATGAGCGCGGCACTGGCGATGGATGTTGGGTAGGATTCAACAGCCTCATTAACGATCCGGAGCCAGGGTTGATACGGGATCGAGGGATCGTAATAGGCCGGATTGTAGGCAGCGGATCGGGCAAACCCGAACACGTCCAACGCGGGAATTCCGAGATAGCTGGTGTTGATCCGTGGCCCTGGCAAAAGGTAGAAATAGTTGCACTGCCCATCGTTGTAGGGCCTGTTCCGCGAATCGTAAGCGATGATGTCATCCGGTTTGTTGAGGACGCCGGCCGACCTGAAGAAACTCTTACGCGCGTTGCTCCAGCACGCCGTACCATCCTGGCCCGGGAACTGGGTCTGGAAGGTCATCGAGCCCGAATCATCCACTGCCATGATGAACGACGGCGGCGCGGACACCTTCAGGTTCATCGGACGCTGCGACAGCGTGCCCTGCGCCTGCGCGGCGAACAGGCTCATCGCAAGCCAGGTACCGCCGGCCACTGCCAGCAGCAGCCCGGAGCCGGCCAGGATCTTGATCTTTCGGGTTGCCATGACCGGGTTCCTCAAAGCTTGAAAACAGTGTCGACAGCCGCCGAGGAGGTCCCCTCGTTGCTGGTGGCGGCATCGCGGTCGGAACCGAACGCGGTGATCTGGTAGACGCGCGTGGGCTCTTCGCTTTCCGGCGTACCCATGCCGAGCGGCGTCTCACCCAGGATGCAGCTGTCGATACGGCGCACGCTGACCACCGGTGCCGCCGACAGTTTCTGCTGGCCCACCCAGCGAGTGGGATCGAAGCCGTCATCGCAGATGCGCTTGATCGCATCAGCCGTCAACGCGCCACCATCGCCGGTATTGTTGTCGATCTGTTCGATCGACCGCTCGGCGTCGCGTACCGCGCGCTCAGTCGCCTGGAACGCGACGTTGGCCGCCCGGTAATTGGATGACATGCGCTCCTGCATGCTGGCCACCTGCATGCCGACCACACCGATCAGCGACAGCAGGATCAACAGCATCAGGGCCACATACAGCACCGCGCCACGCTGCTGCGCGCGCCCCTGGAAACGACGGGAGACGGAGGGCTTCATGGGTCAATTTCCGAACAGTCGGTTGCGCAGCGCCACGGACACCTCATACGAGGCGCGATAGCGATCGTCGTAAGTCGCGGGCGGATTGAAACCCACGCCCAGCACGCCCAGCTGGGCCACCGCGGTGTTGGCCTGCTCGGCGGCGGCCCGCTGTGGGCTGCGCACCAGCAGACCGAACTGCACCAGACCAACCCGGCGCCATGCGGCAACGGCGGCATCATCGGTACCGGTACTGACACCGCTGGCGGTCTTCTGGAAGGTGATCGCACCGGTCGGCGGCGCAGTGCTGCTGATCGCGGTCTGGGTGTCCTGGCCATACAGGAACTGCAGGTTCTCGATGCCCTCCACCAGTTCCTCGCCGGTGGCGAACGTGTTGTCGCCGGCACCACGTGCGCGATACAGCGCGGGTTCGCCGGCCGGATTGGTGGCGATGTAATACGCCATCGATTCCACACGGTAAACCATGGTCACCGCGTTGTTGGCCGAGTACATCGACAGATCGGACTTGTTGGCCGTGATCGTGCTGCCGGCAATTTTCCCGGCGAATACATCCACCCGGCTGCAATCGGCCACCGCAAACGCCGAGGGCGAGGTGACGGCGCCGGCCGACAGGCGTGCGGCCGCATCCGCGGCAATGGTGATGTCCGGCGAAACCCCGGAACCAATGGTCAGGACCGGCGAGCCTTCAGGTGCCAGGTAGCGCATCACGATGATGTCGCTGCCGCCACGCGGTGCGGGCTTCAGATTGGTGATGGCCGATGGCGTACTGCCAGCCGCCCCCCAGCTTGCGCCCAGGGTCAGCTTGTTGCCCGGCGCCGTACTCTGCGCCTCGTAGCCTTGGATCGGCACCGAGAAATCCAGCGGGCTGCCGTCACCCGCCTTCACGCCGGTGATGTTGACCTTGACGCTGTTCTGGCCACGGACTACGTGGGCCTGGTCGTTCACGCAGCCCATGTGCCCGGCCATGCGGATATCCCGCTCGAGGAACTCCATTGCGAAGCGCGCGTTCTCCTGGGTGCGCGCCACACCTTCGGACAGCTGTGACGCTGCCCGCGAGGCCATGAAAATCTGGGTCACGCCCAGCATCAGCACCAGGCCGATCACCAGTGAGATCAGCAGTTCAACCAGCGAAAGGCCGGCCGCATGGCTGGCAGCGGAAGGCGCGCGCTTCATAGACGGGTAACCAGGGTGAACGTGGTGATGCTGTCGGGGTTGGCTGCATTCCAGCGCTCATCTCCCCAGCCGATGCCGACGGTAACCAGGCCGTCGTTGACGGTCACGTTGGCGCTGGCCTTGCCGCCCAGCACCTTGACGACCTGGCACTGCCAACGCGCTACGTTGGCCTTGGATGTTGTCTGATCGGTACTGTTGGGCCAGGTGCATGGACCGGCCGGCGCAGTGACCGAGCCTGCAGTGAAGGAAGCCTTGGTGTACTCGCCCCCCTTGAGGGTTTCACTGCGCTGCACGCGCATCAGTTCGATCAGGTCGTAGGCCAGGCTGGTGGCCTGGGTACGCTGGCTGGCGCTCTGCACGAAGCGGACGTTCATGGTCTGCAGCAGCGCGAAGCCCAGCAGGCCGAACGCCAACACCAGCAGCGCGATCAGCACCTCGATCAGGCTGAAGCCACGATTGCGGGCATGCCCACCCAGGCCGGAACGACGACGTTTCATTTGCAGGTTCCTGCGGTGGAGCGGACCTGCCCGGAGAACAGCACGGTCAGGGTCCGCATGGGGTCACCGGCCTTGCAGCCTTGCGGCACCAGGCTCACGGTCTGGTCGGCGGACGCGCGCCGGCGCCCCTGGGAATCGAAGGCGATGACGGCCTGGCTGGGAACCTCGACGCTCAGGCTGCTGCTGCCTTTGGAAAAGCGCAGCACGCTTTCGCTGCCGCTGATGGAGCCATCGCCATCCGCGTCACCCCAGGCCAGCATGCCCTTGCTCCAGTCACCGTCGCAGGACGTGCCGTTGCTGCTGCCACAGACCCCGCCACCGTGCCGGTTGCGGATGGCCTCGCTGCGGGCGAGCGACAGCAGACCGATCACCTCGTTGTTGGTGGTGGTCAGGCGGTTGGAGCGCATCGCAGTGCGGAAACTGGGATAGGAGATGCTGGCCAGAATGACCAGGATGACCAGCGTGATCATCAACTCGACCAGCGTGAAGCCGTTTTGCCGGCGCAAAGACATTGGACGCTCCCCAGCGTGTTGATGGCCACGATGGGCCATCGCCCTGCCACCGGCAAGCGGCGACAGGATGAACGGTCAATCCGGGGCGACGGGCGTCAAAGGGTTGACAGCCGCTGCCCTGTCGGCCGCCCGTGGCGGGGGTCGGAGCCCGATGGGATCCGACCCCGGCCTGTCAGGCCAGCACCTGGTAGCAGGGCTGGTATTCGCCGGAGATCTTCATCCGGCGCTGCTCGACGAAGGCGCGCAGCAGCCCGTCCAGGGCCTGCATCATGTCCGGGTCGCCGTGGATCTGGAACGGCCCGAACTGCTCGATGCGGTGCATGCCGTCTTCCTTCACGTTGCCGGCCACGATGCCCGAGAACGCCCGGCGCAGATCGGCTGCCAGCGCGTGCGGGGCACGGCCATGGTGCAGATCCAGCGCGGCCATCGCCTCATGGGTCGGCACGAACGGCTGCTGGTACTCCCACGGGATCTCGATCGACCAGTTGAAGAAGAACGAGTCCTTCTGCGCCAGCCGGTGCTCGCGCACGCGCTTGATGCCGGCCGACATCTTCTTGGCCACCGCCACCGGGTCGCCGATGATGATCTCGTAGCGCTCGGCGGCTTCATCGCCCAGGGTCAGGCGGATGAAGCGATCGATCTGCTCGAAGTACGGTGCCGCCACGGTCGGGCCGGTCAGGATCAGCGGGAACGGCAGGTCCTTGTTTTCCTCGCGCAGCAGGATGCCGAGCAGGTACAGGATCTCCTCGGCGGTACCGACGCCACCGGCGAACACGATGATGCCGTGACCGATGCGGACGAAGGCCTCCAGGCGCTTCTCGATGTCCGGCATGATCACCAGGTGGTTGACGATCGGGTTCGGCGACTCGGCCGCGATGATGCCCGGCTCGGTCAGGCCGATGTAACGCGTCACGGTGCGGCGCTGCTTGGCATGGGCAATGGTGGCGCCCTTCATCGGGCCCTTCATCGCGCCCGGACCGCAGCCGGTGCAGATGTCCAGACCGCGCAGGCCCAGCTCGTAACCCACCTGCTTGGTGTACAGGTATTCGTCGCGCGAGATCGAATGGCCACCCCAGCAGACGACCAGGTTCGGGTCGCCCGGGTTGAGGATGCGCGCGTTGCGCAACAGGCCGAACACCGCATTGGTGATGCCTTCGGACGACTCCAGCTCGGCCGCGTAGGCCGGGCCCATCTCGATGGCCATGTAGGCCAGGTCACGCACCACGGCGAACAACAGTTCGGCAACGCCGCGGATGATCTCGCCATCGACGAAGGCCATCGCCGGTGCGTTGACCAGGTCGATGCGCACACCGCGATCCTGCTGCGCCACCTGGATGTCGAAATCGGGATACAGATCGCGCGCCGCACGCGGATCGTCAGAGGCACTGCCGCTGGTCAGCACGGCCAGCGCGCAACGGCGCAGCAGCTCGTGCATGCCGCCGGCAGACGCATCGCGCAGGCGGGCCACTTCGGCCCGCGACAGCACATCCAGCCCACCGCGCGGGTAGATCCGCGCGTCCTGCACCGGCAGTGCACGGGCTGATTTTTCGTTCGTGGTCATGTCCAATTTTTCGCTTCCTTCAAGGTTTCCGACTGTACTGCCGCCCCCTTAAAAAGCAAAACGGCCGGGAAGCCCGACCGTTGGATGTGTGCTTCCCGCGTTCGCCTTTCCGGGACCGCATCGGCGGCGTTGGCACCGCGCACATTTCTGGATGCTACGCCGATGCCAGGTGACCTGCAAGGACTTTCGCATGAACGGAAAACGGCCGGGTTTCCCCGGCCGTTTCCACTTACTGCTTCAGGCTCTGACGGATCAGAACTTGTACTTCACGGTCAGCTGCATCGACCAGCGCGACACGGCGGTGTTGCCCTTGTCGTTGTTGTTTTCCTGGATCGACGAATCATCCGCACCGGTGAACGAGTACACGTACTTGCCGGTGGCCGGATCGATACCCGCGAAGTTGCCCACGCGACGGGTGGCGTAGAAGCCGTAGTCGTCGATCAGGCCCCACTTCTTGTTGAGCAGATTGCCGACATTCATGATGTCCAGCGCGATCTCACCCTTGTGGGTCTTCGCGAAGCCCGGGAACTCCTGGCTGATGCGGACATCGAAGCTGTTGACCCACTTGGCGCGGTGCTGGTTGGCCGGCACCGTGCTGCCACGGTAGGCATCGAGTTCCGGATTCTGCGCCAGCCAGTCGAAGAACTTCTGCTCCATGGTTGCACCACCCACGAACAGCACGTCGCCCGGGCCCTTCGGCACGTAGAACAGGTCGTTGCCGATTGCGCTGTCGCCATTGGCATCGTTGTAGAACACGTAGCTGTACGGACGGCCCGAACGGCCTTCATAGAACAGGCCGACGCGGGTGGCGTTGTCACCGAAGAAGTTGTGCTTCCACTCCAGGGTACCGGTGATACGGTCCTTGATCGCATAGCGCGAGTTGTACGCGATGTTCTCGTTGGCGTTCAGGATCTGGGTGTTGTTCCAGTTCGAGGTGTTCTGCGAGCTGGTCAGCGGGCTCACTTCCTTGGACTGGGTGTAGGTGTAACCCAGCGACCAGCCCCAGTTCTCGGTCAGCGGCTTGGCCAGCGAGAAGGTGGCCTGGCTGCCACGACCCTTGTCGGTGTTGCGCAGGAGCAGCACGTCGCCGATGTTGTTCGGGCGGTAGTTGCGGTTCAGCACGCCGTTGGTGCCGTTCTCCATGCCCAGGTTGTCACCGGTACGGTTGTCGATCTTGCTGTTGGCCTGGTTCAGGCCCTGCTTGTTCCAGTAGATCTCACGACCGTCCTGTGCGGACACGAAGGTCGGGCCATTGCCCTTGCCATCGGTCAGGTCCAGACGCTCGAAGTACAGGCCATCCTTGACCTTGGTGAACAGCAGTTCGGCCGACGCCACGATGCCGTACCACGGCAGTTCGTGGTCGAAGGCCAGGTTGGCCTTCCACACCGACGGCAGGCGGGTGCCCGGGTTGATGATGTCCACGTTCTGGCGCGCAACGATACGCGACGGGTCCGGAATGAACGGATTGTCGGCGTCGACGCTGAAGCCACCCGGATTACCCGGAACGTTGTACTCGACGTAGTTCAGGCCGGTGTTCTGGTAGGCACCTGCCAGCCACACATTCGGTGCAGCACCGCCGAACAGGCCCACGCCACCGCGCAGCTGGGTCGGACGATCGCTGTCGAAGGTGTAGTTGAAGCCAACGCGCGGCTGGATCAGGCTCTTGTCCACCAGCTTGGTGTTGTTGTAGCCATACATCGCCTGGATGTCGGCGTTGTACTTGCTCTGGCTGGTGAAGTCCGGGATGTCTACGCGGACGCCGAACATCAGGCTCAGGTTGTAGTTGACCGCCCAGGTATCCTGGATGAACAGGCCGGTGTTCTTCAGGTGGAACTTGGCCGGAATGTCATCCAGGCTGCCGCCCGGACGCGGAACGCGCAGCTGGTAACCGTTGGCGGTGCCCTTCAGGAACGAGGCCAGGTCACGGAAGTCGTACGCGCCGTACAGGTTACGGCCGTAGAAGTTCATCAGGTCGTTGTCGGTGTAATCGAAACCGAACTTGATGGTGTGGTCACCGACGTACCAGGTACCGGCACCGAAGGCGCTCAGTTCCTTCGACTCGACCAGGTTGGTGTGGGTGTTCTGCTCGGTACCCAGGTACAGCGAATTGTTGCCGAAGCGGACGCGCATCTGCGGCAGGTGCGAGGCAGCGACACGGTTGGACGAGTAGTCCTTGTGCGAGACCTTGAACTCGGTCGAGAAGTTCTCGGACCAGTCACTGAACAGCTCACCCATCCAGGTTTCGTACTGGGTCGGCTGGGTGTACCAGAAATCGCTCAGCGACAACGCGCTGCTGCTGACCTGCGGGAAGCGGACGACGTCCTGCTTCATCTTGTTGTAGCGCAGGGCAGCACGGTGGTTCTCGTTGATGTTCCAGTCCAGCTTGACCGCGTACTCTTCGATCTCGGTCTTGTTGTTCAGGTCGCTGACGCTACCCACCGGATGACCCAGTTCCGCCATGCGCTTCTGAACGGCCGAGATGTCGGCGTCGCTGATGCCACCCTTCGCCGGATCCTTGTTGTACGGGCTTTCGCTCAGGCTGACACCACCGCCGCTACGCTCGTACTTTTCGTAGTTGGTGAAGAAGAACAGCTTGTCCTTGACGATCGGGCCGCCGAAGGTCATGCCGTAGGTCTTCTCGTCCTTGAAGCCGTTGAAGTCCGTACGATCACCTTCCAGGCGCGAACGGACCATGTCCTTGTCGCGGTACGAACCGTACACGGTGCCGTGGAATTCGTTGGTACCCGACTTGGTCACGGCGTTGATCACCGCGCCGGTACCACCAGCGATGGTGGTGTCGTAGTTGGCCAGGTCGATGTTGATTTCCTGGATGGCGTCCATCGACACCGGCTGACGCTCGGTCGGCAGGTTGTTGGAGCCCAGGCCGAACGGATCGGAGGCGCTGATGCCGTCGATGCGGATGGCGTTGTAGCGGGTGTTCTGACCACCGGCCGAGATCGCGCCGTCAGCCTTGCTGACCTGCGAGATGCGCGGGTCCAGACGGATGTAGTCCTGGATGTTGCGGTTGGCCGACGGCAGCGCGTCCATGGTTTCGCGGGTCACGTTGGTGCCGCTGCCCATCTTGGTGGCGCTGAACAGGTCCAGGCCGCCGGCGGTGGCGACAACGTTCACGGCATCCAGGTTGGTGGCAGCCAGATCGCCGCCCAGATTGGCGTTGATCGTGTTGACCTGGTTCAGGTTCAGGAAGACACCCTCCTCGGTCTTGGTGCCTTCACCGGACTTGGTGATGGTGATGGTGTACGGGCCACCCACGCGCAGGCCGCGCGCGTTGTAACGACCCGATGCGTCGGTGGTAGCACGCGAAACGGTGCCCGACTCGGTGTGGGTGATGGTGACTTCAGCGCCGACCACAGGCTGGCCTGCAGAGGACATCACCTGGCCGCCGACACCGGCAGAGGTGCTCTGGGCGAAGGCGGGAGCGGCGGCAAGCGCAGCCACGAGACCAAGGGTGAGCTTGGACATCCGGAGTGGGTGGGTCATTTTTCGGTAGCCTCGATGCGAGTTGGCGATGGCGGAAAAAAAGCGCATCCAAGCAGCCCTGCGGGTGGCTGATCGGACATTTATCTGGGGTTCCCTACCGTGAACGGCAGCTGCCGCTACGGTTAACACTAGATTAACACGCTACGCCACGGATGTGACGGTTGTGCGACAAACGGCACCGGATCGCAACGCAATCGTGACGGGTTCTTCACTCCGTCTTTCCCCGGGACTTACTCGACCGGGGTCATTCCACTGGCGTCAAGGACCTGCCCGCGCCATGCGCTTCCCGCGCTGGACAGCAGGGTCACGGCCGCCGCCGCGGCAGCTTCCGGCCCTTGGGCGGCCGGATCCTGGTCCACCGAGTACGCACGGGCGCGCAGCGCCGTGCGCAGGGGGCCGGGATACAGGCCACTGACCCGTACCGGGCTGCGGCCGAGTTCATCGTGCAGGCTGGCGATCAGGCCGCGCAACCCATGCTGCGCCACGCCGTAGCCACCCCAATAGGCCTGCCCGACCCGCTCCGGCGCGTCGACAGCGAACACCAGCGCCGCATCCTCGCGCTGCCGCAACAGTGGCAGGCAGGCCTGGGCCAGCCAGGCCGGTGCGGTCAGTGTCACGTGGACGGCGCGGGCGAAACTGGCCGGATCGGCAAGCTCGAACGGGGTCAGCCCGGGGAAGTGGGCAGCGCAGACCAGCAGGCCGTCCAGGCGGCCCAACTCGCGCTGCAGGGCCTGGACCAGCTCGGCATAGTCATCAGGACCGGCCCCTTCCAGATCCAGCGGGTACAGCAGGGGTTCCGGGCCAACCGCCTGGACCTGGGCATAGACACGGTCCAGCCGACGCGGCTTGCGGCCCATCAGGACCACGGTCGCTCCGGCCGCAGCGGCAGCCACCGCCGCCGCACTGCCCAAGCCACCACCCGCGCCGGCAACCAGCACCACGCGGTCCTGCAACGGGCGGCCATCGAGCGCCCCGTCAGTCGGTGACGTCGATGGCCAGGCGCTCATCCCTGGGTCGCCTCTTCGACGATGCGCTTGAGCTCGCCGGCTTCGAACAGTTCCATGACGATGTCACAGCCGCCGATCAACTCACCGTTGATGAACAGCTGCGGGAAGGTGGGCAGGTTGGAAAAGCGCGGCAGATTGGCGCGGATCTCCGGTTCCTCCAGCACGTTGACGGTGCGCAGGCTGACGGCGCCGGCGGCCATCAACGCCTGCACGGCGCGGCTGGAGAAGCCACACATCGGGTATTGCGGGGTGCCCTTCATGAACAAGACGAGCGGGTAACGATCGACCTCGGCCTGGATTTGCTGCATTACCGCCACAACCACACTCCTTGCTTCGCCGGACAAACCGACCGTGATGGTCGGCTAGACTGCCCACGGTAGCCGCCATTGTAAGCGGATGGAACCGGCTGCCGCCGCCCCTTGGCCACGAACCTGTCCATGCCTGTCGAATTGCCCGCCCTGCCCTACCTTCCCGGCTCCCTGCAGCCGCACCTGTCCGCGCAGACCGTGGAACTGCACCACGGCCGCCACCATCGCGCGTACGTGGATGCGGTCAATGCCGGCATCCTCGGCACCGAGTGGGAGGAGGCGTCACTGGAAGAGATTGTCCGCCACACCCAGGGCAGGCTGTTCGACGCTGCCGCCCAAGCCTGGAACCACGGCTTCTACTGGCAGTGCCTGCGCCCGCGAGGTGGTGGTGAGCCACAGGGCCGGCTGGGCGAGCTGATCAAGCGCCAGTTCGGCGACGTGCAGCGCCTGCGCGAGGAGTTCAACCGTGCCGCGCTGGGCCTGTTCGGCTCCGGCTGGGTGTGGCTGGTGCAGCATCCAGGCGGACAGCTGGGCCTGCAGGCCACCCGCAATGCGGGCACGCCGCTGACCGGTGAAAGCACGCCGCTGCTGTGCTGCGACGTCTGGGAGCATGCCTATTACACCGACTACCAGAATGATCGCGCGCGTTATCTGGACGCGTTCTGGCAGATGGTCAACTGGGAATTCGCCGAAAGCCAGTTGCGCTGAGGCAGCGCTCGGCCTCGGGGTAGTGCCGGCCGCTGGCCGGCGTCCCCATACGCGCACAGACATACCGGATCTGCCGGCCAGCGGCCGGCACTACCGGGAAACTGGGCGCAGCATCACGCGCTCTCGTGCGCGGCCACCGCGTCCATCACCCGCGCCGAATACACCAGCGCCGCGCCGGCATTGAGCGACACCGCCACGCCCAACGCCTCGGCGATCTCCTCGCGGCTCGCGCCGTGCTTCAGCGCCGCATCCACGTGCACGGTGATGCAGCCATCGCAGCGGGTGGTGACGGCCACCGCCAACGCGATCAGCTCACGGGTCTTGGCATCGAGATGGTTGGTCTGGGCGCCAGCATTGGACAGGGTGGCGTAACCCTTGACCGTATCCGGCGAGAGCTTGCCGATCTCGCCGATGCGACCCTTCAGTTCCTTGCGGTAGGCATTCCAGTCGAGCATGGGGGTGACTCCTGAGAAAGGAGCTCCACGCTACCACCGGGAATGTTGCGCCGATGCCTGCACCGGCGCGCCACAGCGTTGCAATGCCGGCCAGCGGCCGGCACTACCGGGTTCAGCGATTGCGCAGCGCGTGCACCGCGGGTGCAACCTGGGCCTGACGGTCCAGCTCCAGGCCGACCTGGTCCAGCGCATCGGCCAGTGCAGCGGCATCGTCATCGCGCAACGTGGCATGACCCACCTTGCGGCCTTCGCGCGACTCCTTGCCATAGTCATGCCAATGGCCGCTGGCCTGGGCCAGTACGGGTGCCGGGTCCGGCATCGCCCCCAGCCAGTTCAGCATGCAGGCATGGCCCAGCATGCGGGTGCTGCCCAGCGGCAGATCCAGCACGGCACGCAGGTGATTCTCGAACTGCGAAGTCTCGCTGCCTTCAATGGTCCAGTGGCCGGAGTTGTGCACGCGCGGCGCCATCTCATTGGCCAGCAGTTCGCCATCGCGGCAGAACAGTTCCAGCGCGAACACACCGACGTATTGCAGGTGTTCGGCAACGCGGCGGGCATAGCCGATCGCCGCGTCCTGCTCGGCCGCCGACAGCACCGCCGGGGCCACGCTGGCCGACAGCACGCCGTCGACATGCCAGTTGCCGGTGACCGGCCAGGCCTCGAAGCTGCCATCGCGGCCACGCACGGCAACCACGCTGACCTCGCGCTGGAAGGCCACGAAGCCCTCCAGGATCAGCCCGGTGCGCTCGACCTGTGCGCCCAGCGCGTCCCATGCAGCGTCGATGTCGGCTTCGCTGCGCAGGCGGAACTGGCCCTTGCCGTCGTAACCGAGGCGTCGGGTCTTGAGAATGCATGGCAGGCCGAACTCAGCGGCCTTCGCTGCCAGCTCGTCACGGCTGCGGATATCGGCGAAGGGGGGCAGCGGAATGTCCAGCTGCTGGAACAGGGTCTTCTCGCTCAACCGGTCCTGTGCCACGGCCAGTGCCGACGGCGGCGGATACACCGGCACGCGCTCGGCCAGCCACAGCGCGCTGTCGGCCGGCACGTTCTCGAAATCGAAGGTGACCACGTCGACCTTGGCCGCGAAGTCCGCCAACGCCTGCCGGTCATCGAAGGCGCCGACGGTAAGCGGCGCCAGCGGACCACTGCAGGCGTCGGCCGCCGGATCATACAGCTCGAATCGCAGCCCCAGCGGTGCACCGGCGAGGACCATCATGCGGGCGAGCTGGCCGCCGCCCAGGATGCCGACGGTCAAGCTCATTGGCGCGGATCGTCGTGGGCCATCACGTCTTCGGTCTGGCGCGCGCGGAACGCGTCGAGCGCCTGGCCGATCGCCGGCTGGTCGCTGGCCAGCATCGCAGCGGCGAACAGCGCTGCGTTGGAGGCGCCGGCATTGCCGATGGCGAAGGTGGCAACCGGAATGCCGGCCGGCATCTGCACGATCGACAGCAGCGAATCCATGCCGTTGAGGGCCTTGGACTGGACCGGCACGCCCAGCACCGGCACCGCGGTCTTGGCCGCGATCATGCCCGGCAGGTGCGCGGCCCCGCCGGCACCGGCGATGATCGCGCGCAGGCCACGCGGGCCCGCCTGCTCGGCGTAACTGAACAACACATCCGGCGTCCGATGTGCGGACACCACCTTCACTTCGAACGGAACACCCAGAGCTTCAAGCTTCTGAGCGGCGTGCTGCATGGTTTCCCAGTCGGAACGGGAACCCATGACGATGCCGACGAGCGGCGCGATCGGGTTGGGGGTCATTGGCCGTCACCTGCCTTAAAGACGTATTCTAGCCATCTTCCACGCAAGACGAAGAACCATGGATCGCAAGCTGCTCGACCTGCTGGTGTCACCGGACACCCGCCAGCCCCTGTCCCTGCTGGATGGCAAGGGCCTGGAAGCCCTCAACAAGGCCATTTCCACCGGCGCGGTGAACAAGGCCGATGGCAACCCGCTGGCGCAGCCGCTGCGCGAGGCGCTGGTCACCCGCGACCGCAAGCAGGTGTTCCGCGTTGACGACGGCATCCCGGTGCTGCTGGCCGAGGAAGCCATCCCGACCGCTCAGATCGCCGACTTCCCGGCCGCATGAGCACGCTGCCGACGCCGGATGCGGCTGTAGTCGCCGCCGATGTCGCGCGTGCGCTGGCCGAGGACCTGGGCAGCGGCGACGTCACCGCCGCCCTGCTGCCCGACCAGGCCGACAGCGCCTACCTGCTGTGCAAGCAGGACGGGGTGATCGCCGGCCGTCCGTGGTTCGACGCCACCCACCGCGCCCTCGATCCGGACGTGCGCATCGAATGGCATGTCTCCGAGGGGGACGCGGTCACCGCCGGCACCGTGCTGGCCCTGCTGCATGGGCGCAGCCGCAGCCTGGTCAGCGCCGAGCGCACCTCGCTGAACTTCCTGCAGACGCTGTCCGGTACCGCCACCACCACCGCCCGCTACGTGGCGGCCGTGGAAGGCACCGGCACGCGCATCCTCGACACCCGCAAGACCCTGCCCGGCCTGCGCCTGGCGCAGAAGTACGCAGTGCGCTGCGGTGGCGGCGAGAACCACCGCTTCGGCCTGTACGACACGGTGATGCTGAAGGAAAACCATATTCGTGCTGCTGGTTCGCTGGCCGCCGCCGTGGCCGCTGCTCGCCGGCAGTGGCCGCAGCTTCCGCTGGTAGTGGAAGTCGAGGATCTGGAGCAGTTGCGCCAGGCACTGGAAGCCGGCTGCGAGCGCATCCTGCTGGATGACTTCAGCCCCGATCTGCGCCGCGAGGCAGTGCGCATCACGGCGGGCCGCATTCCGCTGGAAGTGTCCGGCAGTGTTGGCCTCGGCGGCCTGCGCTCGATCGCCGAGGACGGCGTGGACTGCATCTCGATCGGCGGCCTGACCAAGCATGTGCAGGCGATTGACCTGTCGTTGAAGCTGGGCCCGCCACCGGGCTGAGGCCGGGCCCGGGGTCAGATCCTTTTTCCACAGGAAGAGGGATCTGACCCCATTCTCACACCCGGCGTTCACGACGGCACTGCGACGCTGCGGCCATCCCCCACAGGAGCCGTGCATGCGCCGGATGCTCTTGCCTTCCTGCCTGCTGCTGGCCACGGCACCCTTGTCTGCAGCGGCCGCCGAAGCCTGCGATGTGCCGCCACGCTTTGGCCTGAGCCCATTGGCGATAGCCATCCGCAACACTGCTTGCAATGAGCATCGGCTCTGGTACCGGCCCTTCATCGACCGCGATGGGCGCGCCGCCAGCCTCAGCGTCACCGAAGCTGAAAGTGATCATCTGGCGGACAACGGCCTGATCGCCTGGCAGCGCGTGGCCGGCTACTGGCGCAACAGCGGCACGCTCAACGCGATGGGCAGCATCGCCGGTGCCAGCAGCTGCGCGGCCCCGCTGGGCACGCGCTACACCGACAGCGACTGCCGCGCGTTCCTGGTCGACAATCCGTGGTCGGCGGCCTTCATTTCCTGGGTGATGGTGCAGGCCCGTGTTCCTGGCTTCAACACGTCGCCGCGCCACATCGACTACATCCGCGCCGCGTACCAGGGCGGTCCCTCGGGCGTGCCGTACCGGCTGGTCGACCCTGCCACCGCCAAGCCGGCGCCAGGCGATCTGCTCTGCTTCCTGCGCGACCGCAGCACCACGCTCAGCTACAGCGGGCTGGTGCAGGCGCTGGGCAATGGGTCGGTCGGCCACTGGAAGTCGCACTGCGAGGTGGTGGTCGCGGCCAATCTCGGCGGTGACCAGACGTTGTACCTGGTCGGCGGCAACGTCATGAATACCGTGGCGATGCGCCTGCTGCCACTCGACCGCACCGGCCTGATCCAGCTGCCACCGGCCCGTGAGCGCAACAGCACCGGCATCGACCCCAGCTGCACGCCGGGCCGCGAGGACGAATGCAGCTTCAACCGTCAGGACTGGGCGGCACTGTTGCAGTTGACCGCAACCGCGCCGCTGGTGATGCCCTCGCCGTCAACAACGCCACTGCAGCCTGCACCTGCATCGCAACCGGTCGTCATACCGTCACAACCGGTCTCTGGCGGCCCGCAGCCAACGCGTTGAACCCCGCGCTTGATCCAGCGCGCGTTCGCCGCCATCTTTGCGGGATCGACCTCTGACGGCTGACGCCATGCCCACCCTGCTGCTGTTGCTCATTGCTGGCGGAATCATCTATTTCTTCTGGAACGCAGCGCGTTCGGCCGCCGAGCGCGCGATCGAGCTTGGACGCAATGCCTGCCGCGCCGCCGATGTGCAGTGGCTGGACCAGGCGGTGCACGCCACCGGCCTGCGCCTGTCGCGCGGCGAGGATGGCCGGCTCGGTTTCGAGCGCACCTTCAAGTTCGAGTATTCCTACGATGGCATCGACCGCCATGTGGGGCGCATGGTGCTGCGCGGCGACCAGCTGATCTCGTTCACCGGCCCGGGCGCCGCACGGATCAGCCAGATCCGTGCGGATGTGGATGACGCAGAGGATGTCTAGCTGGTAGCGCCGGGCCATGCCCGGCGAGCGCAGCGGCAGAAGTGTGCCGACCAACGGTCGGCACCCACCGTTACTTGACCACGCGCAGGTTCGGGCGCCCCTTCGGCGGCGGGCTGGCTGGCGGTGTATCGTCCGGCGGCGTGTCTTCGTCGTGCAGCAGTTCGTCGCTGGCCGGCGCGGTGTCGGCACCCGGAATGTCATCCGGCAACGCCATGCCCTGCCCGGTCTCGCGGGCGTAGACGGCCAGCACGGCGCTGATCGGCACCTGCACCGGGTAGCTGGTACCGGAGAAGCGCGCCGAGAAGCTCACCATCTCGTTGTCGATCATCAGCCGCACGACGGCGCGTTCGGCGATGTTGAGCACGACCCGGCCATCCTTGACCGCCGAAGGCGGGACCTGCACGCCGGGAACGCCGGCGTCGACCAGGATGTGCGGGGTCAGCTGGTTGTCGTTGATCCATTCCACCAGCGCCCGCAGCAGGTACGGGCGGTGGCTGGTCATGTGGAAGAAGTCTTCGGTCATGCGTGAAGTGTACGCGCCCGGCGCCCTGCCGGGGCAGATCGCCTGCACGCCGGTCGGCGTGCAGACGGGTAATCCAGCCCGAGATCAGACCGGCAGATCGCGCAGTTTCTTTTCCTGATCGGTCAGGCTGCGGATGAAACCAGGGTGACGGAAGATACGGTTGCCGTAGTCCTCGATCGCCTTGCCGTCCTTCGGCAGCGGCACATCCAGCGACTGCAGGCGCCAGATGATCGGGGCCATCGCGCAGTCGGCCAGGCTCATTTCCGGGTTGAGGAAGAACTTGCTGGCCTTGAACAGCGGCAGCGAGGCGGTCAGCAGTTCTTTCAGGCGCTTGCGCCCCGCTTCGGCCTGGGTCTTGTTGCCCAGCTGGATGGCCTGCACCTGCGGCACCCAGTCGTGCTCGATGCGCAGCATGGCCAATCGGATGCGGGCACGCGACAGCGGATCAACCGGCATCAGCGGCGGATGCGGATAGCGCTCATCGAGGTATTCGCTGACCACCGATGCCGCGTACAGCACCAACTCGCGCTCGACCAGTGTCGGCACCGAGTGGTACGGATTGAGGTCGATCAGGTCTTCGGGCGGGTTCTGGGGATCGACCGGTACGAAGTCGAAATTCACACCCTTGGCCGCCAGCACCAGGCGTACACGGTGGCACAGTACATCGTCGTTCGAGGAAAACAGCGTCAGTGTATTGCGCATGCGTACGCTCGCCGCCATCAAAGGCTCTCCCACGACAGGAGACCGCCTGCCGCATCGGCGCCGCCGGCACCGTGCCAGCGATCGACTCCTCCCCGAGTGTGCAACCGACCATCACAAAAGCCAATAGGCCCGTGCGATGGCCGGCGGCAGAATCAGTGAACGTCCTTCCAGTATTCCTTCTTCAGCAGGTACAGCAGGAAGGTCAACAGGGCCAGGAACAGGATCACCCACACGCCCAGCTGCTGGCGCTTGAGCGCGGCCGGTTCGCCGGCATACTCGAGGAAGTTGGTGATGTCACGCACGGCCTGGTCGTACTGGCCTGCATCGACGTTGCCTGGCGTCTCCAGGCGCAGGCCGGTCACCGGCGGATCCATGCCCGGCGCTTCCGGCTTGCCATGCACGGCGTGCTGCAGGCCCTGCATCTCCCACAGCGGGTTGGGCATGGACGCGTTGGCGAACAGCGCGTTGTTCCAGCCCAGCGGCCGGCTGGTGTCCAGGTAGAACGACTTGAGGTAGGTATAGACCCAGTCACTGCCCCGCACACGCGAGATCAGGCTGAGGTCCGGCGGCATCTTGCCGAACCACTTTTCGGCATTTTCCTTGGGCATCGCCACTGGAATCGGGTCACCGATCGCCGAGCCGGTGAAGTTGAGGTTGTTCATCACCTCTTCTTCGGTCAGGCCCAGGTCCTGTGCCATCCGCGAATAGCGCAGGTACTTCAGCGCATGGCAGCCGGAGCAGTAGTTCATGTACAGCTGCGCACCGCGCTGCAGCGATGCGCGGTCACCGAGGTCGTTGCCGGCCTGCAGCAGCTTGGTGCCGCCTTCGGCAGCGGAGGCCAGGAAACTGCCCAGCATCAGGGTGGCCGTCAGGGCCAGCCGGACCATCCAGCGCTCAGTCATGGGTGGTCACCCTCTCCGGTACCGGCTTTGTCTTGTCCAACCGTGTCCATAGCGGCATGGTGATGAAGAACGCGAAGTACAGGAAGGTCAGCACCCGCCCGACATAGGTCTCGTGCGCGTCAGTGCCCGGGCCGGAGCCGATCACGCCGAGCCAGACGAAGCACACCGCGAACACCCCCAGCAGCACCCGCGACAGCACGCCGCGGTAGCGGTAGGACTTCACCCGCGCGCGGTCCAGCCAAGGCACCAGGAACAGGATGGCGATGGCCGAGAACATCACCAGCACGCCGCCCAGCTTGTTCGGTACCACGCGCAACATCGCGTAGTACGGCGTGTAGTACCAGACCGGTTTGATGTGTTCGGGGGTGACCAGGCGGTTGGCCTCGGTGAAGTTGTCGTGCTCCAGGAACAGGCCACCAAATGCGGGTGCGAAGAAGATGATGAAAGCGGCGATGATCAGCAGGAAGCCGGCGCCGACACCGTCCTTGAGCGTGTAGTACGGGTGGAATGGAATGCCGTCGGCCGGTGCGTTCGGCGACCAGCGGTTGCCCTTCGGGCCCTTCTTGATTTCCACGCCATCGGGGTTGTTCGACCCCACTTCGTGCAGAGCGCCCAGATGCAGCACCACCAGCAACAGCAGCACCAGCGGCAGGGCGATGACGTGCAGGGCGAAGAAACGGTTGAGCGTGGCGTCACTGGGCAGGTAGTCGCCCATGATCCATTCGGTCAGGCCGTTGCCGATCACCGGTATCGCGCCGAACAGCGAGATGATGACCTTCGCGCCCCAGAACGACATCTGGCCCCACGGCAGCACGTAGCCCATGAAGGCTTCGGCCATCAGCACCAGGTAGATCAGCATGCCCAGGATCCACACCAGCTCGCGCGGCTTCTGGTAACTGCCGTACAGCAAGCCGCGGAACATGTGCAGGTAGACCACGATGAAGAACAGCGAGGCCCCGGTGGAATGCATGTAACGGATCAGCCAGCCCCACTCCACATCACGCATGATGTATTCGATGGAGCCGAACGCCTCGGCGGCGTTGGTCTTGTAGTGCATCGTCAGGAAGATGCCGGTGACGATCTGGTTGACCAGCACCAGCAGCGCCAGCGAACCGAAGTAGTACCAGATGTTGAAGTTCTTCGGCGCGTAGTACTCGCTGACATGCTTGCGGTAGACCGGCATCAGGCCCGGTGCGCGGGCGTTGACCCAGTCGGCCACGCCGCTGGCGGTACGGCTGAGGATATTGGCCATCAGGCAGCCCCCTGCGGATCGACACCGATGATGATGGTGTTGTCGTCCTGGTAGTGGTGCGCGGGCACCTTCAGGTTGATCGGCGCCGGCACGTCCTTGAAGACGCGGCCGGACATGTCGAAGCGCGACTTGTGGCAGGGACAGAAGTAGCCGCCCTTCCACTGCGGGTCGTAGGGCTCGGGGCGGATTTCACCGACCATTTCCGGCGAGCAGCCCAGGTGCGTGCACAGGCCGACCAGCACCGAAATCTCCGGCTTGATCGAGCGCAGCTCGGGGTTCTGCTTGATCACATACTCCGGCTGCTGGTCCTTCTCGCCGGACTCGGGGTCCTTGAGACGGCCATCCAGCCCGTGCAGTGCATCAAGAATGGCCTTGGACCGTTTGACGATCCAGATCGGCTGGCCACGCCATTCCACGATCAGGCGTTGGCCTTCCTGCAGGGCGCTGATGTCGGCCACCACGGGGGCACCGGCAAGCTTGGCCCGCGCACTGGGATTCCAGGATTTGATGAAAGGGACTGCGGTGAATCCGACGCCGACGGCGCCCACCACGGCTGTGGTGGCAGAAAGAAAACGCCGACGTCCGGTGTTGACTGGATCGTGTACCCCATCGTTGGCCATCCGGCACTCCGATATTGATTAGGTAGCTTTAAGGCTGCCAACGGTTCCGGTGGGGGCCAGAGCCGCATTGAATCATGGCCGAGTGTAGCGGAACCGTCGCGCGCCACACAACGCATTGCAACAACATTGAATTACGGGGTTGCCGGCCAGCGGCCGGCACTACCTTTCAAAGGTGTGCCGACCAACGGTCGGCACCTACTGGTGACTCAGGGCGGTGCGGTAGCGCTCGGCCAACTGGCCGACCCGGCGCACGTAGTACTGGGTTTCGCTGTAGGGCGGCACGCCACGGTGGCGGTCGACCGCGCCTTCGCCAGCGTTGTAGCCGGCGGCGGCAAGGGTCAGGTCGCCATTGAAGCGCTTCAACAACCACGCAAGATACTGCACGCCGCCGCGGATGTTCTGCCCGGCGTCGTAGGAATCACTGACCCCGAAGCGGGCGGCGGTGGGAGGCATCAACTGCATCAGGCCCTGCGCGCCGGCGCGGCTGAGCGCGGTCGGGTTGTAGGCCGACTCGGCGTGGATGATGGCCCGCACCACGGCCTCCTCCACACCGAACTCGCGTGCGGCCGAGGTGATCTCGGTCTGGAAGGCCGAGGTGTTCAGGCGCACGGTGCCGAAGTCCACGCGCGGGTTGACGCCGCAGGCGTAGCAGCGCTCCATGAAACTGTAGCGGATGGTCCGAACCGGGCCGAGATTGGCCACCTGGGTTGGGCGGGCACTGGTGTAGTGGCGCACGCCATCCTTCATGAAGGAATAGACCTGACCGCTGACCATGCGCCCGGCGCGCGAGGTGACCGGCTGTGCTGGAGCGGCTGCGGGCGCCGGCGCAGGCGCGACCGTTGCCGGCACCGCGACGCTGGCTGCCACCGCGACCGGATTGCGCTCGATGCTTGCCACGGTGGTCGCCGCGGGCTTCGGCACGGCTGCCACCGGGCGCGGTGCCGGGCGACTATCGCGGCTGTAGCTGATGGTGCTGCAACGGGCCCCGGCCACACGCTTGCTCACATAACTGGTGACACCGTCGGCACCCTGGCACTTGTACAGGCTTCCGGCGCTGGCCGGCGCAGCGGTCAGCGCAGCGATGATGATCGCCGTTGTCCCCAGTATCCCCTTCATGCCGGCGAGTGTCCCAGCTTCGCCCGGGCTTGCCAAGCGACGCGGCTCAGCCTGTGACCGGCGGCACAGCCAACACCTGGCCCAACCCGGTCAAGCGCTGCGCCAACTCATCACGCAGGCCCGGTGGCGTGGTCCACAGCGCCACCGGCAGGCGGTCCAGACTGAGGATCTGCGCCAGCATCATGCCGCGGCTCTCGGCGCCCATGCGCAACAGGCAATGGTCGGCACCGTCCGCCTCCAGCACCCCGCACCACGGCGGAATGCGACCTTCCAGCTCGGCGCGGCTGCCGGCCAGGCGGATGACGGCCTGCAGCGCGAACGGTGCCTGGCTGACTGCCTGCCTCACCATCACATCCGGCGGCGCCGGGGTGCGGCGGTGCAGGCCGGGCTCGGAACATTCGCGTACCACGCCCATCCGGTCCACGCGCAGGGTGCGCCAGTCCTGCCGGCCCAGGTCCCAGGCCAGCAGGTACCAGCGCCGGCCGTAGTTGACCAGGTGCTGGGCCTCGACCTCGCGCTGGGTCACCGCATCCTGTGCGCTGCGGTATTCAAAGGCCAGCCGTGACGCCTGCCGGCAGTGCTGGGCCAGCCGCCCGAGCAGGCGTGCATCGGTGGACGGAAGATCGGACAGGGTGGCGGTGGCTGCATGCACCTCGCCCGCCTGCTGGCGACGACGGGTCGGCACCAGCGGATCGAGCTTGGACAGCAGGCCACGCGCGGTGTCGTCGATGCCGGCCACCGTGGCCGAGGCCGCGCGCAGGGCGATCGCCAGAGTGGTCGCCTCCTCCTCGTCCAGCAGCATCGGCAGTACCGGTGCCCCTGCCCCCAGCTGGTAGCCGCCGCCGACGCCGGACGAGGCCTGCACCGGGTAGCCCAGTTCACGCAGTCGCTCGATATCGCGGCGGATACTGCGCCGGTCCACGCCCATGCGCTCGGCCAGTTCGGCCCCGGACCACTGGCGGCGGGCCTGCAGCAGGGCGATCAGCCGCAGCAGTCGATGGGCGGTATGGCGCATGAAGGATCGAGGACAGAAGTCGTCCGCAATAGTGCCTCAGGATGGGCTCCAGTTCACCACCCACCGCAAGGAGCAATGCCATGACTTCACGCCAGATCACCCTGTACCACGCCGCCCGTTCGCGCTCGAGCGGCGCCGTGGCCCTGCTCGAAGCGCTGGGTGCCGACTACCGCATGCAGGTGCTGGACCTGAAGGCCGGCGCCAACCTGGCCCCGGCCTACCTGGCCATCAATCCGATGGGCAAGGTGCCGGCCATCGTCCACAACGGCGCGCTGGTGACCGAGCAGGTGGCGATCTACCTGTACCTGGCCGACCTGTACCCGGAAGCCGGGCTGGCCCCGCCGATCGGCGACGCCCTGCGCGGCCCCTACCTGCGCTGGATGGCCTTCTATGGCGCCTGTTTCGAGCCGGCGATGATCGACAAGGCGATGCATCGCGAGCCGCCACCGCGCCTGATGTCGCCGTACAACGATGCTGAGACCGTGCTGCAGGTGGTCGAGGCCCAGCTGGCGCAGGGGCCATACCTGCTCGGCGAGATGATGAGCGCCGCCGACGTGCTCTGGGGCAATGCGCTGTTCTGGACCAGCGATTTCGGCCTGCTGCAGCTGGCCCCGGCTACCAAGGACTACGTGGCCCGGATCGGCGCGCTGACCGCGTTCGAGCGTTCGCGCCAGATCGATGCGGAGCTGCTGGCGGCTTGACCGCAGTTGCAGTAGATCCACGCCATGCGTGGATGGACCTGTCCGCCGCGCCCAAGGGACGGAACGCAGCCAGGTATGACCTGGCTCTACTGAAGCCAGCCGAGCGTGGGCTCGGCTCTAAAAGATCGATGCGGAGCTGCTGGCGGCTTGACCGGGATTGCAGTAGATCCACGCCATGCATGGATGGACCTGTCCGCCGCGCCCAGGGACGGAACGCAGCCAGGCATGGCCTGGCTCTACTGAAACCAGCCGAGCGTGGGCTCGGCTCTAAGAGATCGATGCGGAGCTGCTGGCGGCTTGACCGGGGTTGCAGTAGATCCACGCCATGCGTGGATGGACCTGTCCGCCGCGCCCAGGGACGGAACGCAGCCAGGCATGGCGTGGCTCTACTGAAGCCAGCCGAGCGTGGGCTCGGCTCTAAGAGATCGATGCGGAGCTGCTGGCGGCTTGACCGGGGTTGCAGTAGATCCACGCCATGCGTGGATGGACCTGTCCGCCGCGCCCAGGGACGGAACGCAGCCAGGCATGGCGTGGCTCTACTGAAGCCAGCCGAGCGTGGGCTCGGCTCCAAACGGGCGCGGCGGGTGGCGCGGGATGCGGGTAGAATTGCCCGCTTTCCCGCCACCCGAATGGATTAAGCGCCATGACCGGGACGCCAGACGTCTTTCCGCCCGCCACGCCGGGCGGTACCCCGCTCGTTGCCCTGCCCGCTGGTCCGCGCAAGCCTGACCAGGTCAAGGGCAAGCTGTACATCAAGACCCACGGTTGCCAGATGAACGAGTACGACTCGGCCAAGATGGCCGACGTGCTCGCCGCCAGCGATGGCCTGGAACTGACCGACAGCCCGGACGACGCCGACGTCATCCTGGTCAACACCTGCTCCATCCGCGAGAAGGCGCAGGAGAAGGTGTTCAGCCAGCTCGGCGTGTGGAAGGGCCTGAAGAACAAGGGCCGCGAAGTCATCATCGGCGTGGGCGGCTGCGTGGCCTCGCAGGAAGGCGAGGCGATCATCAAGCGCGCGCCGTTCGTCGACCTGGTGTTCGGCCCGCAGACCCTGCATCGCCTGCCCGAGTTGATCCGCGCCCGGCGTGAGCAGAAGCGCCCGCAGGTGGACATCAGCTTCCCCGAGATCGAGAAGTTCGACCGCCTGCCCGAGCCTCGCGCCGACGGCGCTTCGGCCTTCGTGTCGATCATGGAAGGCTGTTCCAAGTACTGCTCGTTCTGCGTGGTGCCCTACACCCGCGGTACCGAAGTCAGCCGCCCGTTCGAGGACGTGGTGGTGGAAGTGGCACAGCTGGCCGCGCAGGGCGTGCGCGAAATCAACCTGCTCGGGCAGAACGTCAACGCCTACCGTGGTCCCTACGGTGATGGCGAATTCGCCGATCTGGGCCTGCTGATCCGCACCATCGCCGAGATTGACGGCGTCGGCCGCATCCGCTTCACCACCTCGCACCCGCTGGAGTTCAGCGATTCGCTGATCGACGCGTTCCGCGACGTGCCGCAGCTGGCGAACTTCCTGCATCTGCCGGTGCAGGCCGGCAGCGACCGCGTGCTGTCGGCGATGAAGCGCGGCTACACCGCGCTGGAATTCAAGTCGAAGATCCGCAAGCTGCGCGCGGTGCGCCCGGACATCTCGATCAGCTCGGACTTCATCGTTGGTTTCCCCGGCGAGACCGATGCCGATTTCGAGAAGACCATGAAGCTGATCGAAGACATCGGCTTCGACCACAGCTTCTCCTTCATCTATTCGCGTCGCCCGGGCACCCCGGCTGCGGACCTGGAGGACACGATCAGCGATGCCGAGAAGCATGCGCGCCTGTCGCGCTTGCAGGAGCGAATCAATGCGCATGCCGCCGGCATTTCCGAGAAGATGGTCGGCACCGTGCAGACCGTGCTGGTGGAAGGGCCCTCGCGCAAGAACCCGAACGAGCTGACCGGCAAGACCGAGAACATGCGTTCGGTGAACTTCCCGGCGCCGGCGCGCCTGATCGGCCAGTTCGTGGACGTGGTGATCACCGAAGCGCTGACCAATTCGCTGCGCGCGCGGGTGGTGGCGGAATAAGGTGTGCCGACCAACGGTCGGCACCTACCGGGGTGGATGCCGACCGTTGGTCGGCATGCCTCAATCCAGCCGCTTGCGGAAACGCAGGATTGCCAGCGTCATCATCACCACGATGAAGGCCAGCAGTGCCAGCGCATCGTGCCATAGCTCCCACAGCGAGGCGCCGCGCAGCATGATGCCGCGCACCAGGCGCAGGAAATGGGTCAGCGGCAGTACTTCGGCCAGCCATTGCACCGGCCGCGGCATGCCCGCGAACGGGAACATGAAGCCCGACAGCAGGATGGACGGCAGGAACAGGAACAACGTCATCTGCATCGCCTGGAACTGCGACCGCGCGCGCGTGGAAATCAGCAGCCCCAGCGCCAGGTTGGCCAGCACCAGCAGCACCGCCGCCAGGTAGATATCGAGCAGGCTGCCGCGGATCGGCACCTGGAACAGCCAGGTACCCAGCACCAACACCAAGGTGGTCTGCAGCAGGCCGATGGCCGCATAGGGCAGCACCTTGCCGACCATCAGTTCGCTGCGCGACACCGGCGTGGCAATCAGCAGCTCCATGTTGCCGCGCTCGCGTTCGCGCACCACCGCCACTGCGGTGAACATCACCAGGGTCATGGTCAGGATCACCCCGATCAGGCCCGGCACGATGTTCACCGCTGAGCGCCGCTGCGGGTTGTAGAAGCTGGTCACGCTGATCGGGCCGCTGGCGATGCTGCCCTCGCGCAGCGGTCGCGTATTGCTGGTCGGGCGCGTGTCCAGCGGCACCTGCGCCAGCTGGATCGCCGCGCTCTGCACCACGGTGTCGCTGCCATCGACCAGCACCTGCACCGCCTCGCGTCCATCGAAGCGACGACGCTCGAAGTCGGCCGGCACCACGACGCCGACACTGATCTCGCCACGGCGCAGCGCCTGCATCAGCTGGTCGGGCGTGTAGGCTTCGCTGCGCGGCGTGATCACGCCGGTGGCCACCATGTCCTGCACCAGCGCGCGCGAGGCGGCACTGTTGGCCTGGTCGGCGACACCGGCGTCGAGGTGGCGCAGGTTGAGGTTGATCGCATAGCCGAACAGCAGCAGCTGCATCACCGGAATGCCGACGATCATCGCCAGCGTGATGCGGTCGCGGCGCAGCTGCCGCAGCTCCTTGAGCATGATCGCCCACAGCCGGCGCAGGTTCATGCCGCTGGCTCCCGGCCTCGGCCGCGGGTGGCGGCCACGAATACATCTTCCAGGTTCGGTGCGACTGCGTCGATCCGGGCCTGTGGATCGGCACTGGCCAGTGCCTGCCGCAATGCCGGCGTGTCGGCGGCTCCCTGGCTGCACAGCACGCGTAGCTGGGTACCGATCTGCGCCACGCTCAGCACGCCGGGCAGTTCGGCCAATGCGCGGGCGGCCTTGCGCGGCTGCGCCGACGTGACCTGCAACGTGCGGCCGTCCAGCTGTGCACACAGTTCGGCCGGCGTGCCATCGGCGACCAGCGCGCCGCGATCGAGGATCGCCAGCCGGTGGCAGCGTTCGGCCTCGTCCATGTAGTGGGTCGATACCAGCACGGTGGTACCGGCGTCGGCAAGCTCGAACAGGGCCTCCCAGAAATCGCGGCGCGATTCAGGATCGACCGCGCTGGTCGGCTCGTCCAGGAACAGCAGTTCCGGCCCATGTATCACCGCGCCAGCCAGCGCCAGCCGCTGCTTCTGTCCACCACTGAGGGTACCGGCCAGCTGCGGTTGCCGGTCCTGCAGGCGGTACTGCTGCAGCAGCGCGTCGATCCGTTGCCGCGCCTGCGTACGTGGCAGGTCCTGGATGGCGGCGAGGAACTCCAGGTTCTCGCGCACCGACAGGTCTTCATACAACGAGAAGCGCTGGGTCATGTAACCAATGCGCCGGCGCAGTGCCTCGGCCTGCTCCGGCACCGCCAGGCCAAGCACTTCAATCTGCCCCGCACTCGGTTCAAGCAGGCCGCACAGCATGCGGATGGTGGTCGACTTGCCGGACCCGTTCGGGCCGAGAAAGCCGTACACCTGCCCGCGCGGCACGGTCAGGTCGACGTTGTCCACGGCCAGCAGATCGCCGAAGCGGCGGGTCAGGCCCTGCGCATGCACCGCGATGTCCGCACTGGTGTTCAGAAGCGCACCTGCACTGGCAGGCCGGCGGGCAGCTTCTGCATGTCAGCGGTCGCGTCAACTTCGATCTCGGCGAGATAGCTCAAGCGTTCGACGTCATCGCCGGTCAATGCGTAGTACGGGGTGAACGACGGTTCGCTGCGGATCGCGCGTACGTGCCCCTTCAGGAGGGTGCTTCCCCCCTCCAGCTGTATCTGCGCGGTCTGTCCGACCTTGACCTGCAGCCGCAGCGGCTGCGGCAGGTAGACGCGTGCATAGGGGCGCTCGCCGACCAGCATCACCGCCAGCGGCGCCCCGACCGGCGCCTGGTCGCCCTGCCGGTACGGCAAGGCATCGACCACGCCATCGCGCGGCGCACGCAGTTGCAGCTTCTGCCGGTTGACGCCCTGCACCACCTGCTGTGCCTGCGCGGCATCGGCGGCCGCCTGGCCCTGGGCAATGTCCTGCACGCGGCTGCCGTGCACCAACTCCAGCCAGGCCTGCTCGGCGGCACGTACGCTGGCCTCGGCGTTGCCAGCGGCGGCGCGCGCACGATCCAGCTCGGCGGCGGCGATCAGGCGCTGGCGTGCCAGCGGCTGCACGCGTCGGTAGTAGGCAACGGCTTCGGCAGACTGCGCGCGCAACGCGGCCAGTTGGGCCTGGGCCTGCGCGACCTGTTCCTGGCGCGGGCCGATCTTCAGCTCTTCCAACTGCGCCTGTGCACGCACCGTGTCGGCCTGCGCTGCAGCGAACTGCGCGTCGCCGCGGGCCGGGTCCAGCTGCATCAGCACAGCCCCGGCCTTGACCTGCTGGCCTTCGCGCACCTCCACCGTGGCGATCACTTCGGACGCCGGTGCCGGCACCGTGATCCGGTCCCACTCCAGCGTGCCCAGCGCAGTCGGCGTTGACTGCCCACACCCCGCCAGCAGGCCGATACCCGCCAACCCGATTCCACGCATCCCGTTGCTGATGCCCATGCCATCCCCTCCTGCGACGGCGCCACGGTGCCATGCGCCCCGTGCACCCTCAATGATTCCGATCAGCCCTGACGGTTTTTTCACCACGTGCACGCAGGCCTTTTGCTGCAAGGCTCCGCGGCACCTGTCCACAGGTTGATTCAGCATCATTCCACAGCCCGTGTGGAGAACCGGCCACATGCAGCCGGGTTGCTCGCCCGGCAACGAAACATGCGCTGCCATCACGACGAACCTGCGCGCACATGCCCGCCGCGATCGGATGCCAAGACAGCGGCCGGCCTTGACGCTTTTTTCACCACGACCTCATGGGCCTTGTGGCACAAGCATTGCGACGGTCTATCCACAGGTTTCCGCGCGCCCCGTCCACACCGGGTGTGGAAAACGCTGTATCGACCGCCTGCTGGCCGCGCGGCCCGTGCGCGCGCTACCCTTGTCCTCCCTGAATACACTGCGGTGGAAGGCGCCCGCCCCACCCAAAGCAATGAAAAGCATCGATCATCGAGACTTCACCCTGTCGCCGGAAGACAACGAGCGACTGGCCAACCTGAGCGGCCCCTTCGACGGCCACCTGCGCCAGATCGAGCTGAAGCTCGGTGTGGAGATCGCCAACCGTGGCTTCGTGTTCCGCATCAGCGGGCCGAACGAGGCCATCGTCGAGGCGCAGAAGCTGGTTGAGGCGCTGTACGCCGAAGCCGGCGAGACCACCTTCGACAACCATGCCATCCACCTGCGCCTGGCCCAGGCCAACGTCGAGCAGATCGCCGAACGGTCCTATGAAGCGCAGGACGTGGCGATCAAGGTCAAGCGCGGCACCGTGCGTGGCCGCGGCGCCAACCAGTCCCGCTACCTGCACCAGATCGCCAGCCACGACATCAATTTCGGCGTCGGTCCGGCCGGCACCGGCAAGACCTTCCTGGCCGTGGCCAGCGCGGTTGAAGCCCTGAATGAATCGCGGGTGCAGCGCCTGATCCTGGTGCGCCCGGCGGTCGAAGCCGGCGAGAAGCTCGGCTTCCTGCCCGGAGACCTGAGCCAGAAAGTCGACCCCTACCTGCGACCGCTGTACGACGCCCTGTACGAAATGATGGGCGTGGAGAAGGTGGTCAAGCTGCTCGAGCGCAACGTCATCGAGATTGCGCCGCTGGCCTATATGCGTGGCCGCACGCTCAACGACGCGTTCGTGATCCTGGACGAAGCGCAGAACACCACCATCGAACAGATGAAGATGTTCCTGACTCGTCTGGGCTATGGCTCCACCGCAGTGGTTACCGGTGACCTGACCCAGACCGACCTGCCCAAGCACCTGAAGTCGGGGCTGCGCGATGCCATCGACGTGCTGCGCGAGGTCGAGGGCGTCAGCTTCACCTTCTTCGAATCCCGCGACGTGGTCCGCCATCCGCTGGTGGCACGTATCGTCAGCGCCTACGACCGCCGCGACCTGCATCAGATCCAACCTGGAGCGACTCCATGACCCGTGGTCCCGTGCGACTGGACGTCGCCGTCAGTTATGCATTGCCGCGTGCCGGCCTGCCGGCGGCCGTGAGCTTCCGCAAGTGGGTGGCCGCCGCACTGAAGGGCCGCATCCGCGAGGCCGACCTGGCCATCCGCGTGGTAGACGCCAAGGAAGGCCAGTCGCTGAACCGCCACTACCGCGGCAAGGACTACGCGACCAACGTCCTCAGCTTCCCCGCTGACGTCCCCGAAGGCCTGCCCAAGGGCGTCAAGTTCCCGCTGCTGGGCGACCTGGTGATCTGTGCACCGGTGGTGGCGCGGGAGGCCGACGAACAGGGCAAGGCGCTCAACGCCCATTACGCGCACCTGACCGTGCACGGCGTACTGCACCTGCTCGGCTGGGACCACGAGGACGACAAGGAAGCCGAGGCGATGGAGCAGCTGGAGCGCGACATCCTGGCCGAGCTCGGCATCGCCGATCCGTACGCAGGCGAGCGCTGACACCGGGCTCTGTTCCGAGCCCACGCACTCACGGAAGAGGAGCGCAGCATGACCCTGCCCGCACTTGTGCTTGCCGCGCTACTGCAGTCCGGGGCAGGCCTGATGCCCGATCCTGACCGTCCCTCACCGCTCCCCACCAGCGACAGCGAGGCCGACATCGCCGCAAAGATCGTCGAACTACGGGCGTTCTTCGGCAGCAGCGAGCGCGACACTCGCAACATCGTCGCCACTGCCCAGCAACGGGCGCTGATCGAGCGCCTGGAAGCGCGGCACGCGGCACGTCTGGCCGGCATCTGGGTGGACAATGCGAGGGGCTGGAACGTTGTGGTGCGACTGACAGGCACCGCACCCGAGGCCGATGAGGCACATCCAGGGGCGGATGGCCCGCAACGTGTGCACTACATCACCGGTGCCGCGATGACCGAAGCGGAGATGAAGCGCCGCCTGCACGCACAGCGGGACTGGCTGCGGGCCCAGCTGCCCGACCTGTTCGGCTATAGCCTGGATGTCAAGACCGGGGAGCTGGAGGTTGAGCTGCGGGATACCCAAGCCAACCGCGCGACGGCAGCGGCCGTGCGTGACCACCTGCAGGTGCAGCTGGGCTACCCGGTCAGGCTGCGCTGGTACCCGGCGACCACGCGCTGGAATTCGCCCTGACTGCGCCCGGGCTGGAGTGCCACCCCACGCGCTGCGCTATTGTTCAACACCGGCCAGGACGCGGAAGGAAAAAGGATGAACCCAGGGAACGGCTTCATGACGATTACGATGGCTGCCGGCCTTTTCGCCATTCTGCTGGTGCTGGGCGCGCGTGCAGTTCGCCGTGTAAGCGCGCGCGACCCCAGCGGGCAGCACTGGCTGCTGCGCACGCTGGCACTGCTGTCACCGGCGTGCGTCATTGCCAGCCTGGCGGTCGGCGTGATCGGGCCTCACCTGCTGCAACAGCGGCACGGGATGAGCACCACGATGGGCCTGGTGACGAGCGCGCTGCTGCTGATGCTGATTGGCGCGCTCACCGCGCCGGTGGCCTGGCGTGTGGTGGTCCAGCAGCGCCTGCGACGCTCGGCGGCGACGTTGCCGTTCTTCCATGCGTCAACCGCCTCACTCTGGCTGTTGTACGCGCTCTGCGCGATGTACATGCCGCTGGCAAGGGCCGCCGAACCCGCGCTGATGCCCTGGCTCGAACAGCCGGGCCCGCTACAGTTGGTGGCCCAGGGGCTGCTCACGGTCCTCCACGCCTCCATGAAGGCGGTGCTGCTCACCCTGCCGGTGATGGGGCTACGCGCCCTGCTGACCCGCGGCCGCCGCAGCAGCAAGGCTGAGAACCCGCGCCCGTCAACGCTATGATGTCCGGCCCGCCTGCGGAACCTGCCCGTGTCCCTGCGTTGCTGCCTGCCTCTGCTGTGTGCCTTTGCGGTGCCTTCGGCCCTCGCCTCAAGTCTTGACCTTCCGGCCCTGATCGAATGCCGCCAGGGCGTGGCCGAGCAGGCCGCGCTGGCGCCGCTGCTGGCCGACCCGCTAAAGGCCGTGGCCCAGGGCCTGCAGCCGCTGCCGCAGGGCAACCAGTTCATGAGCGAGTACCGCCTGGCCCAGCCGATCAGCGTATTTGGCACGACCACCGAGCGTGTGGCGGTGGCCGGGGCCAGCGTCATGGCGATCCTCGACCAGGCCGATCCACGGCCGCTGGCCAAGCGGCTGGCACTGGAGACCGGCTACGACCAGGACGGCAAGTTCATGGCCGGCCGCGAGCTGGTCAGCCGCGACGTCACCGACCCGAAGACCGGCGAGGCCCAGATCGAGTCGGTCATCCTCAGCGTCTCCACCGTGGCCTCCCACCCCGGCAGAACCCTGGCCGGGTGCACCTACAGTCTGGACCTGCCCGAAGAAGAAGCCCCCCGGCCTGAACTGGCACCGGCGCCGATCACCGGGCCGGGCAGCGACCGCCACTGACAGGCCGCCACATCCTGCTAGACTTGGGCCAACGCCCGGCCTGCCGGGTGCCTTTTTTCCAGAGATGTCAGAAGACGACAGTAGTAGCTCCCCCGCGGAGCACAGTGAAAAGAAGCGCGGCTGGCTTGAACGCCTGACTTCCGCCTTCTCCGGCGAACCCCATACCCGCGACGAGCTGGTCGCTGTCCTGCACACCGCGCAGGAAGAGGGTCTGATCGCCGCCGATACCCTGAAGATGATGGAAGGCGCCATTTCGGTAGCCGAGCTGACCGTGGGCGACGTGATGATCTCGCGCTCGCAGATGGTCTCGCTGCCGGTCGAAGCGCCCTTCCTGGAACTGATGAAGCAGGTGGTCGAATCCGGCCATTCGCGCTTCCCGGTGCACGGCGAGAACAAGGACGACATCCTTGGCATCCTGCTGGCCAAGGACCTGCTGCGCGGCGTCGTCGCCGACAATGGTCCGGCCAACGTACGCGAGCTGCTGCGCCCGGCGGTGCTGATCCCCGAGGCAAAGAAGCTCAACGTGCTGTTGAAGGAATTCCGCCTGTCGCGCAACCACATGGCCATCGTGGTGGACGAGTACGGCGGTGTCGCCGGCCTGGTCACCATCGAGGACGTGCTGGAGCAGATTGTCGGCGACATCGACGACGAGCACGACGAGGCCGAGGACCAGTCGGCGCAGATCGCCATCCAGTCCGATGGCCAGTACGTGGTCGACGCGCTGACCGCGATCGGCGACTTCAATGAGCGCTTCGGTGCCACCTTCTCCGACGAGGACTACGACACCATCGGCGGCCTGGTCACCGAGGCGGTTGGGCATCTGCCGGAAGTCGGTGACGAGCTGGCGCTGGACCGCTTCCTGTTCCGCGTGGCCCGCGCAGATGCGCGCCGGGTGCAGGCCTTCCACGTGACCGTGCTGCCGCCGGACGCGCAGGACGACGCTTGAAGCGCCGCGGACTGATCCTGACCGTGTGGCTGGCGCTGTGTGTGCTGGCCATGGCCGTTCCGCTGGCTGCGTTTGCCCAGCCCTCGCCGGCCACGCCAGCGCCGGCCAGCATCGAAGCCCCTGCCCCGCGCATCGGCGTGGTCACCATGCAGCCGGGCACGGTGTTCTTCGAGCGCTTCGGTCACGATGCCATCGTCGTGATCGATCCGGTCAGCGGCGAGGCGACGTCGTACAACTTCGGCTACTTCGATCCGTCCGAGGATGATTTCATCGGCCGCTTCGTGCGCGGCGACATGATGTATTACCTGGTGGCGCTGCCGCTGCAGCAGGACCTGTCGTACTACGACGAGACCGGCCGCGGTGCCAGCGTGCAGTGGCTGGACCTGCGCCCGGACCAGGCACGTGCGCTCGCTGCCGATCTGGCCGAGCGGGCCAAGCCGGAAAACGCGCGCTACCACTACGACTACTACACCGCCAACTGCGCCACGATGGTGCGCGACACGGTGGACAAGGCACTGAGCGGCGGCCTGCAGTCGCAGCTGTCGGGGCGCTCGCGTGGCAATACTTACCGCAGTGAATCGGTGCGCCTGGCGTCGCCGGCACCGTGGATGTGGCTGGGCTTCGACGTCGGCCTCGGGCCGTTCGCCGACCAGCCGCTGTCGCGCTGGCAGGAAGCCTTCGTGCCGATGCGGCTGGCCGATGCACTGCGCCAGGCACGCAACAGCGATGGGCGTCCGCTGGTGCAGTCCGAACAGGAGCTGCTGCCGCACCGTATCGATGCGGAGCCGAAGGAATTCGCGCGCCGTTGGTGGCCGTGGCTGCTGCTCGGGCTGGTCGTCGCCGGCGGCGTGCTGGCGCTGCGCCGCCGCCCGCGCCTGCTGGCCGGGCTGGCGCTGCCGTTCTGGCTGCTGTGTGCCGTCGCTGGCGGCCTGCTGGTATTCCTTTGGGGCTTCAGTACCCACTACGCCGCCTGGGCAAACCGCAACCTGCTGCTGCTTTCGCCGCTGGCTGTTCTGCTGCTGCCAGGGGCCATCGCCCTGCTGAGCCGACGCGTGCCCGGGCGCATGTTCAGGGTCGTGCTGTGGCTGCTGGCAGTGCAGGCCGTGGCCGCGCTGGTGCTGCACTGGCTGAGCCTGCAGGCGCAGTACAACGTGCAGTGGATCGTGCTGCTGCTGCCTGTCCACGTCGCACTGGCGTGGGTGCTGGGGCGCCGTCCTCACTTGTCCAAAACACAGCCCTGACGCACGATGGCGGGCATGTCATTGCCCGCCTCTGCTGCCGCTCCCGCCTCGGCCAACCCCGCCTGCGTCATCAACTGCGTCCACTACGATGACGAGGGCAAACGCCACGACATCAGCCTGGATACCATCAGCGATGTCATTGCCAGTGGCAATGGCTTTGTCTGGGTCGGCCTGTACGATCCCAACGAGGATGTGCTGCTGAAACTGCAGGAAGAATTCTGCCTGCACGACCTGGCCATCGAGGATGCGCGCAATGCGCACCAGCGGCCCAAGGTGGAAACCTACGGCAACTCGATGTTCGTGGTGGTGACCACCGCGCAGATGGTCGACGAGCGCATCCAGTACGGCGAAACCCATGCCTTCCTCGGCCCACGCTTCCTGGTGACGGTGCGCCATGGTGCGTCGCTGTCCTACGCGCCTGTGCGTGCGCGAGTGGAACGCGAGCCGCAGCTACTGAAGATGGGCCCGTCGTACTGCCTGTACGCGGTGACCGACTTCGTGGTCGACAACTATCTGCCGATCGTGCACCGCTTCCGCGACACCCTGGACCTGCTGGAAAAGGACATCTTCGCCGACACCTACAAGCGCAGCACGGTGGTACGGCTGTACGAGCTCAAGCGCGAACTGAACAAGATGCGGATGGCGGTGGCGCCGCTGCAGGACGTGTTGGCGCAGCTGCGCCGCTACCAGGGCGAACTGATTCCGGACGAAGTGAAGCTGTACATCCGAGACGTGCACGACCATGCGGTACGCATCAGCGATGTGATCGACACCCTGCGCGAGATGCTGGGTACGGCACTGAGCGTGAACCTGTCGCTGGTGACGCTGGCGCAGGGCGAGACCGTCAAGCGCCTCGGTGCATGGGCCGCGCTGCTGGCGGCGCCGACGCTGATCACCAGCTGGTACGGCATGAACTTCAGCCACATGCCGGAGCTGAGCCAGCCCTGGTCCTACCCGCTGATGATTGTCGGCGTGGGTGGTGTGTGCGTGGGGTTGTACCGGTTGTTCAAGCGCGCGAAGTGGTTGTGACCCGCTTCTGGTAGTGCCGGCCGCTGGCCGGCAACCAGGCAATGCCGGCCAGCGGCCGGCACTACCGTTCGGCATCAAGCTACGTAGACGGTCTTGATGTTCATGAACTCATGGATGCCATGGTCGGCCAGTTCGCGGCCGAAGCCGGACTGCTTGCTGCCGCCGAACGGCAACCGCGCATCGCTCTTGACGATGGCATTGACGAAAGCCGCGCCGCATTCCATGCGCTGGGCGAAACGTTCGCCGCGCACTGGGTCGCCCGTCCACACGCTGCCGCCCAGTCCGAATCGAGTGTCGTTGGCTACCCGCAGTGCCTCGGCCTCGTCAGCAACCCGGATCACCGCAGCCACCGGACCGAACAGTTCCTCGTCGTACGCCGGCATACCCGGGCCGACCTGATCGAGCACAGTGGCCGGGTAACCGGCGTGCGTGCCCGCAATCGGCTCACCACCCACCAGCGCCCGCGCGCCCTTGGCCACGCTGGCCTGCACCTGCTTGTGCAGTTCGTCGCGCAGGTCGGCACGTGCCATCGGTGCCAGCGTGGTGCCACGCTCGTTGGGGTCGCCGTACTGGCGCTCGCCCGCAGCGTCCACGAATCGTCGGGTGAATTCATCAGCCACCGCCTCGACCACGATGAAGCGCTTGGCCGCGATGCAGGTCTGCCCGCTGTTGTCGAAGCGCGACTTCACGGCCGCCGCTACGGTTTTGTCCAGGTCGGCATCGTCGAGCACTACGAAGGCATCGCTGCCGCCCAGCTCCATCACCGACTTCTTCAGTTGGCTGCCGGCATTGGAGGCAATCGAGCGCCCTGCCCGCTCGCTGCCGGTCAGGGTCACGGCCTTCACCCGTGCATCGCGCAGCACGTCGGCGGCCTGGTCGTTGTCGATGTGCAGCACGTCGAACACGCCGTCCGGCAGGCCGCCGTCACGGCACACTGCCAGGATCAGGTCGGCGCACTGCGGCACGTTGCTGGCGTGCTTCAGCAGGGCCACGTTGCCGGCCATGAAGGCCGGAGCCAGGAAACGAAACACCTGCCAGATCGGGAAGTTCCACGGCATCACCGCGAACACGCAGCCGATCGGCTCGTAGCGCACATAGCTGCGCTGGGCTTCGGTGTCGATCAGCTGCGGCTTCAGGTAGTCGGCGGCGTGGTCGGCGTAGTACTCGCAGGCCGCTGCGCACTTGTCGACTTCGGCCAGAGCCTCGGCCTTGAGCTTGCCCATCTCGTGGGTCATGGCCTGCTGCAGGTCATCGCGACGGGCCCGCAACTGTGCAGCGATCTGGCGCAGGATGGCGCCGCGTTCCTGCAGCGAGTGATCGGCCCAGCCGGGGAAGGCATCGGCAGCGGCCTGCAGGCGCTGCTCGATGTCGGCTGCGCCCATCAGTTCATGGCGGTAGGTCACCTGACCGGTGGCCGGGTTGATGATCTCGACGGTCATGGGGGGTCTCCATCTGGAAGACCCCCATTGTGCGCCGCCGGCCGTGAGCCGGATGTTGCCGGATCAGCCGTTGTCCTGACGTGCCAGCTGCAGGTCGCGCTGGCGTCGCTTCTCCGCGCGCGCGTTGATGTACCAGCCGATCACCGCGGCGATCGACACCGCCGACACCAGCAGCGTGGCCAACGCATTGATCTTCGGGCTGATGCCCATGCGCACCGAGGCGAACACCTTCATCGGCAGCGTGGTCGAGCCCGGCGTGGCGACGAAGCTGGCCACCACCACGTCATCCAGCGACAGGGTGAACGCCAGCAGCCAGCCTGCCACCAGCGCCGGCGCGATGATCGGCAGGGTGATGCGGCCGAACACGGTCAACCGGCTGGCCCCCAGATCCATCGCCGCTTCTTCCAGCGACAGGTCCATTTCCTGCAGCCGCGAAGACACCACCACGGTGACGAAGCACAGGGTGAAGGTGACGTGGGCGATCCAGATGGTGGCAAGCCCGCGCGCCGGGAAGCCGGGAATCGCCCCCATCGAGGCGAGCAGCGCCATCAACGAGAAGCCCAGGATCACATCCGGCATCACCAGCGGCGCGGTCACCAGCGCACCGAACAGCGGTTTGCCACGAAAGCGCTTGAAGCGGGTCATCACCATCGCCGCCAGCGTGCCGAGCACGGTGGCCGTGCAGGCGGTCCAGAACGCGATCACCAGGCTGGTCCACATCGCATCCATCAGCGCGCGGTCGGCGAACAGGTCGCTGTAGGCGCGGGTGGAGAACCCGGCCCAGACCATCGCCAGCCGCGAGCTGTTGAACGAATAGAACATCAACAGCAGGATCGGCAGGTACAGGAAGGCGAAGCCGAGCAGCAGCACCCCCAGCCCCAGGCCCTTAGCGCTACGTGGGCTCATGCCTGCTTCCCTTCCAGCAGGCGCTGTTGGGAACGGTTGAACAGCAGGATCGGCACCAGCAGCAACAGGATCATCGCCACCGCCATCGCCGAGGCGCCCGGCCAGTTGCGGTTGTTGAAGAACTCGTTCCACAACTGACGGCCGACCATCAGCGTCTCCGACCCACCCAGCATCTCGGGGATCACGAACTCACCGATGGCCGGAATCATCACCAGCATGCAGCCGGCGATGATGCCCGCCTTCGACAGCGGCAGGGTGATGCGCAGAAACGCCTGCCACGGCTTGGCGCCGAGGTCGTAGGCCGCTTCCAGCAGACGGTGGTCATGCTTGACCAGGTTGGCGTACAGCGGCAGCACCATGAACGGCAGATAGCAGTAGACGATGCCGATGTAGGCCGCCGTTGGGGTGTCGATCAGCTGCAGTTTCGGCAGGCCCATCGACGTCATCAGCGACTGCAGGCCGGTGTACTGCAGGAACTGGTCGAGCAGGCCGTTGCGGTCCAGGATCGCCTTCCACGCATACACACGGATCAGGAACGAGGTCCACGACGGCAGCACCACCAGCATCATCGCCACGTTGCGCGCGGCCGGCGACAGTCGGGCGATGGCATAGGCCATCGGGTAGCCGATCAGCAGCGTGAAGAAGGTAGAGATGGCCGCGATCTTGATCGAACTCAGGAACGCCTGCGCGTAGATCGAATCACGGAACAGCGCGAGATAATTCTCGAGATTGAGCTTCAGCGAAAACGCGCCGTCCACGTACTGCAGCAGCCAGGTGTACGGCGGCGAACCAACCCGGCTGTGCGAGAAACTGATCATCAGCACGATCAGGAACGGCACCGCGAAGAACAGCAGCAGCCACAGGTACGGAATTCCGATGACCGTGGCACGCGTGCCCGGCAGCCAGCGCTTCAGGCCCGCCGTGCTCATGAGGTCAGCACCACGCCGTCGTTGTCACGCCAGTGCACCCACACCTCGTCGCCCCAGGTCAGGCCATCGCTGGCCCATCGCTGCGAGTTGGCGAAGTTGGCCAGCACTTTGGCGCCGCTGGGCAGGCGGACGTGGTAGACCGAGTGGCTGCCGAAATAGGCGATGTCTTCGATCACGCCCTGCGCCTTGTTGGTATGCCCTTCCGGTTCATCCTTGCCGATCATCACCTTCTCCGGACGCAGCGCGAACGCGACCGGCTGCCCTTCATAACCGGTGATGCCGTGGGCGATGTAGACCGGTGCCGGGAACAGCGGCGAACGCACGGTCACGTACTCGGGCAGATCCTCGTCGATCACGCCGTCGAACAGGTTGACCGAACCGATGAACTCGGCGACGAAGCGGTTGGCCGGCTGCTCATAGACCTCATCGGGCTTGCCGACCTGCTGGATCCAGCCGGCATCCATCACCGCGATGCGGGTGGCCATGGTCATCG
This sequence comes from Stenotrophomonas sp. ATs4, assembly GCF_051861585.1. Classification (NCBI taxonomy): domain Bacteria; kingdom Pseudomonadati; phylum Pseudomonadota; class Gammaproteobacteria; order Lysobacterales; family Lysobacteraceae; genus Stenotrophomonas; species Stenotrophomonas sp. ATs4. Next base: position 199,463 of record NZ_JBLYPK010000003.1, read on the forward strand.
CTTCTTCCTGGTCGTGGGTGACCATCACGCAGGTCACGCCCGACGACTCGATGATGCTGACCAGTTCCAGCTGCATCTGCGAGCGCAGCTTCTTGTCCAGCGCGCCCATCGGTTCGTCCAGCAGCAACAGCTTGGGCCCCTTGGCCAGCGACCGCGCCAGCGCCACGCGCTGCTGCTGGCCGCCGGACAGCTGGTGCGGCTTGCGCTTGCCCAGGTGGCCCATCTGCACCAGGTCGAGCATCTCGCCGACGCGCTTGCTGATCACATCCTTGCCCAGGCCGTCCTGCTTCAGGCCGAAGGCGATGTTCTGCTCGACCGTCATGTGCGGGAACAGCGCATAGGACTGGAACATCATGTTGACCGGCCGCTGGTACGGCGGCAGCGCGTCCAGGCGCTGGCCATCGAGGGTGATGCTGCCCTTGGTGGGCGTCTCGAAGCCACCCAGGCAGCGCAGCAGGGTCGACTTGCCACTGCCGGAGCCACCGAGCAGGGCAAAGATCTCGCCCTTGCGCACGTCCAGATTGACGTCGTCGACGGCGACGAAACCGTCGAATTCCTTGCGCAGGTCACGAATGGAGAGATAGCCGGGCGCACCGGTCGTGTCGACGACGGTGGCTACCGGCTGGGCTTCAACGGGCATGGGGGCTCCGGGAGCGGGCGGTGGACAGCGGCCGCCATTCTAACGGCCGGGGGCCGCTGGGGATATGACGGGAGCTGGCAAGAGGACGCTGAGGCATTGGCCCGCGGCCCCGCCATTCCCGCCCCTACCTACGCACCAATACGAGTGTTACAAAGTAACACCACCCTTCACGCGCCGCCAATCAGTTCTCATTGCCATGATTGTCAGCAAAGTACTCGTATCCGTATGAGTGCTCAGATGCCAGATCACGTGCCGTCCTAGCGACGTAGCGCGCGTCTTCCGGGCTTGGAAACTGCTCGTCCAAATCGGTCGTTCCAAGTGCGTAGGTATCGGAAAAATGAGTTGCCTCATGGTAGATGGTCGCCGCCTTTGACCCAGAGGGCACATTGGGACCTACCGGGAGATCGAAAAAACGCGGGCAGTAATTCACAACATAAGGAACTGCAGTGGAGATCCAGGCATTGGTGTCTCCAACCATCTCTTCCGGGCAATCGCAAGAAGGTGGCTTGAGCAATGCGAACCGGGTAGCGACTCCCGAGACTGTCTTTCTGATCCGGTCATTCACCGGATTTGCGATGTTGGGATCACCATGCTCACCGAACCACGACCTGTAGCGAGCAGTCTCTTTGAAAGTCACGAGAATGGATGATTCTCCGACCTCATACCCATAAAGCGACTCCAGATAGTTCTTCGAACTGCGGGCAATACCCGCCGCGGCGGCAATCCCCGCCGTTACCTCCTTCAATCGGGCTGGCGGGCAGGATGTCACTCGGGATGCCTCCTGCAGCACAGTTTCGGCGCTCTGGCCTGCACGAGGCAGCGGAGCGACGATCAGCATCGAGACGGGAGAGGTGGAAGCCTCCTTGTCGATCGCAGTCGCTCCTGCGGCCTCCGTACCGTCAAGAATCCTGTATCTAAGAATCGGAGCGGAAATCTTATATGTCTGACCCGGACGAAGCTCATAGTTCAGGGAAAGATTGACCTGTCGAACAAGTCGCTGCCCAGGCTCCAGCGTCAGCGTTTTCTCCCGAGCTGCGGTACTCAGGTGGGCGATGATTCCACGATATGCGGCTGCATCTCCATCCTGCGAAACGACAAGAAACGCATCATTCCACAGCCTTCCATCCTGCAGGACTCTGGGCAGCCCCCTCTCGGGAATGCTGAGCGCCACTGCGCCGGAATTGATGTAGGTGACGTGGACCACGACGTCAGCCATGGCGGCTCCAGCTGCCTGCTTCATCTGCACGGACAACTGCGCATTTGCGGAAGCAGCCCCGGCCAGAAATATGATTGCCGAACCGATCCAGGATATGGCTTTCATTATTCACTTCCTTGATGTGCATGGACAACAAGCATCTGTGACATGAGAATAAAAATGCAAGAAATCGACGAGCGAATACTGATCCACTCGCCATTTTCCAGCATTTTTGGCACTGTACCCTGCTCCAGGGAATTCTCGGCTGGGGAAGGCGGCTGCACCCGCTGTGGGTGGAAGCGGCCGCTGGCCGGTCCCGGGGGCCCGAGGGGTGTCGGTTTTCCCCCGCCATGGTGGCCTGTCCGCTCAAAGGCCCAGGCTCCCCGGTCGCCCATGCGGCCGTCCCGGCCAGGCGCCACGGGCGTTGGCCCGATCTGCAACGTTTTTCAGAACGGGATCTGTTGAAGGCCCGGGGCATTCCCCGCGCAATGGCCCGGATCAAGGCCTTGCATGGACCCACCCTGGTGATTTCCCCGGACAGCCCCTCCCCTTTCCCGTCCCGCCTGCCGGACTCGCTGCCTGCGAGGCTGCCGTTGGTCATCATCGGCGCCGGCCAGGCTGGGTTGTCCCTCAGTGCGCTCCTGCAGGAGGCCGGCGTCGAGCATTGCGTGCTGGAGGCCGAAACCGTGGGCGCCAGCTGGCAGCGGCGCTGGGATTCGTTCCAGACCAACACCGCCAACGCGACGATGGCCCTGCACGGTCATGCCTATGCCGGCGATGACCCGGACGGCTTCATGGGTGCCCCGGAGGTGATCCGCCGGCTGCGCGACTATGCCCACGAGCGCTCGTTGCCGATCAGCGAGGGATGCGTGGTACAGCGGGTCAGGCCTGAATCCGGCGGTTACGCCATCGACAGCAGCCAGGGGCCGATCCATGCCCGCGCGGTGGTGGTCGCCACCGGTGAATACCGCCGCGCGCGGATGCCCCGGGTCCCGTTCGCACCCGCGCCAAGCCTTACGGCGCTGCACTCCGGCGACTATCGCAGCGCCCACCAGCTGCCCGATGGCGCAGTGCTGGTCATCGGGGGTGGCCAGTCCGGCGCACAGATTGCCCAGGACCTGCGCGACAGCGGTCGCAACGTGTACTGGTCACTGGCCCAGCGTCATTCGCATACCCGCCGGCTGCGCGGCAAGGACTCGATGACCTGGTGGGACATGGCCGGGCGCATCCACCAGCATGTGAGTGAAGCGGCCGCCGTACTGGCCGAACAACCGGATGCGCTGCGCAAGGCCCGCACCGCGGAGTTCCCGCTGATCTCCGGCAAGGGAAGCGCCGGCCTGGGCAGCTCGATCAGCCTGCTGGCGATGCACCGCGCTGGCATCAGGCTGCTGGGCCGGTTGCAGGAATTCAATGGAAACATCGCCCGCTTCGCCGATGTCCGCCCGCAGCTGCACACCGCAATCGCGGCGACGCGCGCCGAATACGCCTATCTCGATTCGCTGGCCAGCGCGTACTACGCCACACGGCCCGAACCGCGCACCGACGATGCCCGCTACATTCCCGAAGAGGTCTATCTGCACTGGGAGCCGCAACCGTCGCCGGGCGAACTGGATCTGCAGGCCACAGGCATCCGCTCGGCGGTGCTGGCCACCGGTTTCGTCGCCGAATGGCCCTGGCTCGACGTGCAGGACGCGCTGGATGCGCACGGCTATCCGCTCGGCGAGTTTGGTATTTCCCCGCAGCCGGGGCTGTTCTTCATCGGCATGCACAACCTGCAGCGGATGAGCTCGTCGTTCCTGTGCAACGGCGGCCGCGATGCACGCGACCTGCTGCCGGCCATCCTGCAGCACCTGGGCCGGAGCGGGAGTACCGGCTCCGGCGCAGGGTAAGGGAGCCGCCGGGCATGGCCCGGCGCTAACGGAGCCGCTTAACGACCGGTCTTCACCTCGGTCCACAGCCGGGTGTAGAGCTTGTCGGTCTCCGGCGTGTTGATCGAATAGGTGAACATCTTCTCGGCCACGTCGGCCGGCGGGTAGATGGTCGGGTCGGTACGGATCGCCTCATCCACCAGCGGGGTCGCGGTCGGCACCGGGTTGGCGTAATGGATGAAGTTGGTGTTGGCCGCGGCGACCTTCGGCTGCAGCAGGTAGTTGATGAACGCGTAGGCCGCTTCCGGGTGCTTGGCATCCTTCGGGATCGCCAGCATGTCGAACCACTGCGGGGCACCTTCCTTCGGGATCGAATAGGCCACGTGCACGCCATTGCTGGCTTCCTCGGCGCGGTCGCGGGCCTGGATGATGTCACCCGACCAGCCCACCACCAGGCAGGTGCCGCCGTTGGCCAGCGAACCCACGTACTGCGAGGAGTGGAAGTTCTGCACGTACGGGCGGATCGACTTCAGCAGGTCCGCCGCCTTCTGCAGCTCGGCCGGGTCGCCACTGTGCGGGTCCAGGCCGAGGTAATGCAGCGCAATCGGAATCATGTCGGCCGGCGTGTCCAGAATGGTCACGCCGCAGTCCTTCATCTTGCTGATGTTTTCCGGCTTGAACACCAGATCCCAGCTGTTGGCGATGTCGGCGCTGCCGCCAAAGCGCTGCTTCAGCATCTCCACGTTGTAGCCGATGCCGGTGGTACCGATCATGTACGGCACGCCGTACTGGTTGCCTTCATCCTGCGTGGCGATGCGCTTCATCACCGCCGGATCGAGGTTGGCCAGGTTCGGGATCTTGCTCTTGTCCAGCGGCAGGAACACGCCGGCCTGGATCTGGCGACCGAAGAAGTTCAGGGTCGGCACCACCACGTCGTAGCCACTGTTGCCGGCCAGCAGCTTGGTCTCGACCATCTCATCGCTGTCGAACACATCGTAGGTCACCTTGATTCCGCTCTCCTTTTCGAAGGTCGGAATGGTGTCTTCGGCGATGTAGTCGCTGTAGTTGTAGACGTTCAGGACCTGGCTGTCCTGAGCGCCACCGTTGCCACCGCTGCAGGCGGCAAGCATGGCCGAGGCCAGGCCGAGCGTGAGGATACGCAGCTTCATCGGGTGCTCCAGTAATGCGGGAAAGGGAGGCCGGCGGGGCCGGCAACGGGTGCCAGCCTACCCCCCGGCGACGGATTTTTCTATTCCAGATGCTCAGACGTTCAGCAGCAGGAACTCGCGCTCCCACGAGCTGATGACACGGAAGAAGGTCTCGTATTCCTTGCGCTTGACCGAGATGTAGGCGCGGCAGAAGCGCTCGCCCAGCAGCGCCTGCAGCTCGCTGCACTGCTCCAGCCCGTCCAGCGCTTCACCCAGCGAGCGCGGCAGGTTGTAGCCCAGTTCCTTGGCGCTGCCGGTCACCGGCGCATCCGGTGCCAGCTGCTCGCGGATGCCCAACAGGCCGCAGGCCAGGGTCGCGGCCATCGCCAGGTAGGGGTTGGCGTCGGAACCGGCGAAGCGGCTTTCCACACGCATGTTCTCCGGCGTATCCAACGGCACACGCAGGCCGCAGGTGCGGTTGTCGAAGCCCCAGTGCACGTTGCTTGGCGAGACTTCGCCGAACACCAGCCGGCGATAGGAATTCACGTTCGGCGCGAAGAACGCCATGGCCATCGGCACGTACTTCTGCAGGCCAGCCAGGTAATGGGCGAACAGCGGGCTGAAATCCTCACCGCCGTGCTCGCCAGTGAACACGTTCTGCCCATCGCTGATGCGCAGCAGGCTCTGGTGGATATGCATGGCACTGCCCGGCTCGTTCTCCATCGGCTTGGCCAGGAAGGTGGCATACACCCCGTGACGCATCGCCGATTCGCGCATGGTGCGCTTGAACAGGAACACCTGGTCTGCCAGGTCCATCGCGTTGGCATGGGTGAAGTTGACTTCCAGCTGCGCTGCACCGGACTCGTGGATCAACGTGTCCACGTCCAGCTTCATCGCATCGCAGTAGTCGTACATCAGGTCGAGGATGGGATCGAATTCGTTGACCGCATCAATCGAGTACGACTGCCGCGCGGTTTCCGGGCGTCCCGAGCGGCCGGCCGGCGGCAGCAGCGGGAAGTCCGGGTCGGTGTTCTTCTGCACCAGGAAGAACTCCAGCTCCGGCGCCACCACAGGCCGAAGGCCCAGCGCGGTGTAGGCATCCAGCACCCGTCGCAGCACATTGCGTGGCGCCAGTTCGTGCGGCTCGCCGGTCTTGGTGTAGCAATCGTGGATGATCTGCGCGGTCGGATCGGTGGCCCACGGCACCATGCGCACGGTATCCGGGTCCGGGCGCAGGATCATGTCCGAATCCGATGGCGAGGTCAGGTCGTAGTAGTCGTCCGGGAACTCGCCGGTAACCGTGGTGGCGAAGATGCCTTCCGGCAACCGTGTACCGTAGTCATGCGAGAACTTGTCGGCGGGAATGATCTTGCCGCGCGCATTGCCGGTGATGTCCGGCACCAGGCATTCAACCTCGGTGATGCGCCGCTCCTTCAGCCAGCGCAGCAGGCTGCTTTCCTGGGGTGCGGGGGGCGTGGCCGTCTTGCGCGGGCGCGTTCGGGAACTCATCGGGAATCCAGTCGGTTCTGTTTGTGCTGCCGGCAAGCTTGGCCGAACGCACGGAAAATAGCGTGATAGAACGGCGCCTGCATGACACGCCACTCCGGGTGCCACTGTACGCCGAGCACGAAACCATGGTGCAGGCTGCGTGCCGCCTCGACCAGCCCATCATCGGCCACGGCCTCGACCTGCAGGCCCTGCGCGAGGCGGGCAATGCCCGGCCCGTGCACCGAATTGACCTGCGCCCAGTCATTGCCGTGCCACTGCGCCAACCAGCCATCGGCGGCCAGGGTGACCGCGTGGGCCGGCCCGTACTGCACTTCCACCGGCGCCTGCGGGTCTTCGCGATGGTCGGCCAGGCCAGGCACCGCGTGCACCTGCGGGTGCAGGCTGCCACCGAGCGCCACATTCAATTCCTGGAAGCCTCGACAGATCGCCAGTACCGGAAGGTCCAGCGCCAAAGCCTCGTGCAGCAACGCGAAGGCATTGGCATCACGGGCCGGGTCATGCGGATTGCCCGGCCAGCTGCGGCCGCCCTCGTAGTGTTGCGGTTCGATGTTGCTGACCGCGCCGGTCAACAACAGTCCGTCGAGCCCCTGCAGCCAGTCGCCAGCCGGCAAAGGAGGCTGCAGGCTCGGCAACACCAACGGGGTCACTTCGGCGGCATCGGCCAGCGCGCGCACGTACTTCTCGCCGGCCACCGCGAAACGGTGATGGCCGAGCACGGTACTGTCGGTGGGCAGGCCGACCCAGGGCAGGCGGCGCATGGGAAAACTCCTTGGCGTGCGAACACGTTACCCGCCGGCCAACGAAGGCGGCAAGTCTTCGCCATCACGCCATGGCGGTCACGCATCGGCGAAACTGTGCGGGTGAATGCTGATCGTCCTCCCCCGCCGTCCCCTCCCGCACTGCGCCCGCGAGGCGCGCGGTGAGCGCTGCCTTCCCGCCCAGTTGGTATGCCGCCAGCCTGCCCGAACCACCCGCGCTGCCTTCGTTGCAGGGTAGTGTGCAGGCCGATGTCGCAGTGCTTGGCGCGGGCTACACCGGCCTGACCGCAGCCCTGGAACTGGCCGCACGTGGCCAGCGCGTGGTGGTGCTGGACGCGCAGCGGATCGGCTGGGGCGCGTCCGGTCGCAACGGTGGCCAGGCGCTGGTCGGCTATGGCTGCGAGGTGGACGAACTGGAGCGTCAGCTCGGTCGTGATGATGCGCGCCACCTGTTCGACTGGTCGCGCGACGCGGTGCAGGCGATGCGCACGCGCATCGATCGTCATGGCATCGACTGCCATTGGCTGGAGGGCCACGCCAGCGTCGCGATCCGCGAACGCCATGAGCGCGACCTGCGGGCCAACTGCGAGCATCTGCAACGCCACTACGACTACCCCATGCAGTGGTGGGACCGTGATGCCCTGCGCGCACAGCTGGACAGCCCGCGCTACCGCGCCGCGATGTTCGATCCGCTCAGCGCGCACCTGCAGCCCCTGGCCTATGCCCGCGGACTGGCCGATGCGGCGCGCGCGGCCGGCGTGGTGATCCACGAGAACTCCGTAGTGACCCGCGTGCAACGCGGACCGCAGCCCACCCTGCATACCGCGCAGGGAAGCGTGCGCGCCGCGCATCTGGTGGTGGCCGGCAACGCCTGGCTGCAGGGCCTGCTGCCCGAGCTGGAACGGCGGATCATGCCGGTCGGCACCTATATCGGCGCCAGCGCGCCGCTGGGTGCCGAGCGCGCCCGCGCCCTGATCGGCAACAACATGGCCGTGGCCGACACCGCCTGGGCACTGGACTACTTCCGTCTCAGCCACGACCACCGCCTGCTGTTTGGTGGCCGCGCCAGCTATTCGGCACTGCCCCCACCCGGCCTGCGCGGGGTGATGCAGCGGCGCATGCACCAGGTATTCCCGCAGCTGGCCGACGTGGCCCTGGAGCAGATCTGGGGCGGTTATGTGGACATTACCCGCAACCGCGCCCCGCATTGGGGCCGGCTGGACGGCAACCTGTACTTCGCACAAGGGTTCTCCGGGCATGGGGTGGCCGCTGCCGGGCTGGCCGGCGAGGTGATCGCCGCCGCCATTGCCGGCCAGAGCGAGCGCCTGGACGTGTTCCAGCGCCTGCGGCATGCCCCCTTCCCCGGCGGCCGGCTGCTGCGCACGCCACTGCTGGTGGCGGCGATGTCCTGGTACAAGCTGCGGGATGCGTTGTGGTAGCGGGACCCTTCCCAGCCACATAATCAGCGCAGGAGCTGGGGGAGCACGTGGATGCAGTGGTGGAAGGACGGCCTGTTGGTGAGGATACGGGTCAGCCCCCAAGGGCTGGCGCTGGCACTGATCTATGCCCTCGCCTGCTGGGGCGCGCGCAAGCTGTCGCTGGATCAGTTTTTCCTGCCTGCTGGCGTACGGGTGGCCGCATTGCTGTTGTGCCCGCCTCGACTGTGGCCCTACCTGCTGATTGGTGAATACGCCTACTTCGCGCATCTGCGCATCCCCCTGATCAGCAAATACAACCTGACCTGGGTGATCCTCGCCTCGGTATTCCTGATGCCTGCTGTGATGCTGATCGTGCGCCTGCACCAAAAGCTGCTGGCACGCACCACGATCGTCGGCGTGATCTCCATCGCGGCATGCGCCGCGATGGTCATCAGTCTGCTCAACCTGGGAATCTCGTACCTGCTCTGGGCCCCGTTGCGTGAAGGGACATTTCTCACCAATGTGTTGCGCTATGCGCTGGGCGACTTCACCGGCATCCTGATCCTCGCGCCCCTGGCATTGCTATGGATCCGCCGCGCCGAGGAAAAATGGACGGCCCGGTCTGTTGCGGCCACAGTCGGAGCACTCGGAGCAATGCTGGTCATTGGCCTGCAGGCGACGCCGGTACCTGCCTCGATCACAGCCCCTGGTTCGCTGCAGTTATTGTTGATCCTGCCTATTCCCGCAATCGCCCTGACCTGCCTGCTGGGATGGCGCGGCGCGGCCATCGGTGTCGCTGCCGTGAACATGATTCTTGGCCTGAGCACCCCTGCCGACCACCCGACGGCATTCGATCCGGCCACCTTCGCCACCCAGCAGGCCATGGCTATCGCCAGCATCGCCCTGTTGTTGCTGGGCGCGCGCATCACCCACTTCCAGAGCCAGCACCGGTTACGCGAGGAAGATGGAAGAGCGGCCATGCAGCTTGCGCGGAACTCGCATCTGGCCAGCGAGATGGACCTGCGTGAGCGCGCGGCCCATCTACGCCAGCTGGGCGACGGCATGGACCTGTCGCTGAACGAAATGGTGAACTGGCTGCATGCGCAGGGCCATCACGCAGTAGCCGACAGCCTGCGGCATACCACGGAGGTACATTCGCGCCTGTTCCGGGCCCAGGCCAGCATGATCTATCCCGCCGCTCTGGAACGGCTGGGCTTGTATGTGGCCTTGCAGGCCGGCGGGGTGCGTGAGGCATGGAACGCCACGCATCGAATCGGGCAACCCAGGTTGATGGGTGATCCCTGCGCGCTCGGGGTTGGCCTGCAGCTTGCGGCCTACCGGCTCGTGGTTGACGCGGTATCACTTCTACTGAGATGCGAATCCGGACAGATTTCGGTCAGTATCCGCTGCGGATATTTCGCCCGAAAGCCTGGTGTATTCATCTGCGTAGCCCTCGTGGGTCGGAACGAATCGTTGGGAATCCGGACCACGGAGCTGGCAAATGAGCAGTTGCTGGGCCGAATTCTTGTGCATGGTGGCCATATGGACATGAGTGGCAACAGACTCAGGATCGTGTTGACGGAAGCGCCGGGAGATTCCGGCCAAGCGAGCGCTACCGAAGCTTTGGGGGGACTTACACGCTCCATCGATCCAGGTGCTCCGCGGGCCTCGACCTGACACCCCCCATAGAAACGGGATGCAGATCACTACTCAAGGGTGATCTTTGTTCGCCCCCCCCTCCTGCCCCCGCCAAGGCGGTCCAGCTCGTGTGATTGCGCCCCCGTGCTTCTATGGATACTGTCACCCAATGGCGCGTTCAAACAAGCAATGGGGCCGCCGCCATGTCACGAGCAATGGAGGCTTGGGTTGAATTGGTGGAAGAGGGGAATTGAACTGACGTTCCGCGTGCGGCCCTTGGGGCTGGCGATTGCCGTGATGTACGCGATTACGTGTTGGGCCGCTTGGCGGGTCTCGCTGGACCAGTTTTACCTGCCTGCCGGCATTCGTGTAGCAGCTTTGCTTGTGTGTCCACCTCGCCTCTGGCCCTATCTGCTAATTGGCGAATACGCGTACTTCGCACAATTGCGCTACCCGTTGATAGATGAGTATGGGCTGGCATGGGTAATCCTGGGTTCGGCATTCCTGCTGCCAGCCGTTGCTCTGGTTGTGTATGCGCATCGAAAATTCATGACTGCCAGGGCAGATGGATGGCTGCTTTCGCTCGCAGTGTCAGCCGCCGTGATTGCCACTGCCCTGAAACTTGGACTGTCTCACCTGCTCTCAGAGAACCCTTCAAGCGTGCCGGTTGCGACAAGGGCCGTACGCTTCGTCCTTGGTGACTACATCGCCATCCTGACGGTTGCGCCACTGGCAGTTCTCTGGAGCAGGCGACATGCAATGGACGAATGGGGACGCTGGCGCTCTCCTCCAACAGTCGCCGCTCTTGCAGTAATGCTGGGGCTGGGTCTGATTACCGCAATGGCGCCGGGCTTGTCGGATGCAAGCAAGACAAGTCTGCAGTTGACCATGGCGCTGCCAGTGATCGTGTTGACATGTATTCATGGCTGGCAGGGAGCAGCCATTGGCGTTCCCCTGTTGAACATTCTCATTGCAGTGGTTACTCCTACATCCGGCCTGCTTGGCTCATACGATGAACGAACCTTCACAACACAGCAGCTGATTGCCATTGCAGGCACCGGGCTACTGGCACTCGGCTCACGTATCAGCCGGCACTATCATCAGCGGGGGCGTAGAGACGTAGACGGGCACCAGGCCGCTCGACTATCAAGGTCCGCTCATATGGCGAGCGAAATGGATCTACGGGAGCGTGCCCTGGATCTCAGGAGAATCGCGGATGGCATTGAAGCCTCCTTGAGCAGGACAGCCGACCTGTTGAAGACACATGGCCATCACTCGCCGGCACTGGATCTACTTCTCACATCCACCGCACATTCCCGCCAGTTCCGCGAATTGACCAGCATGGTCTATCCGACCGAGGTCGAGCACGTTGGTCTCTACCTGGCCCTGCAGGTCAGCGGCATTCGTGAAAGCTGGAATCAGACACACAGGGTCACTTCTCCCTTCCTGACCGGGGATCCCTGCAGACTGAGTATTGCGTTGCAGCTGGCGGCCTACCGCACTCTCACCGAGGCCGTCTCATTGCTGCTCAAGCAGGAACAGGGACAGATCCAGATACGTGCTCGTTGCGGGACACTGAAGGGGCAACAAGGAATTCTGCTCAGAATCGCACTGCTGGACCCTGATCGCGATCTGCTCGTCGACACAACAAGGCTGGCTATTGAACGTCTGAGCTCCCGCGCACAAGCCTATGGAGGGAAAGTGCACTGCGAAGGGAACTGCGTACGTGTGCTGCTCCTGGAGACAGCAGCCGGCAGCGCGCAAAGCAGCATGCAGGCTGCCTGGACAAGCCGAGCGGACATAGCCTGACTGTCGCCAGCCACTAGAACCGAAGGCCCAGATGATCAGATCATGACAGGAGCCGCTCCCCGGCTCCTGCTTCGTAGATATGCGCAATCGAGGCGCCAACGAGAGTGTTCTCAGCCTGCGGTATCCACAGACTCGACGACCCATACAGCGCTCGCACCTTCTCCATAGACAACCAACGAGAACTGAGCACTCTGGAACACCACGCGTCGGACAACCTTCTCGGGCAAACTCAGTCGATGCGAAGGCAAAGACACCTTTGCAGCACTCTTACCAGCCGGCAGCGTCCAGAACGTGGCGTCGACATTTCCCACGATCAGCACGACCTGACCCGAGAGATCATTCACTTGGTAGTAACTGATCCCATCACGCTCGAACCCATAGACAAGCCAGTTTGGGTTCAAACTCAGATTCGTGGCTGTCGGCAGAGATTCTCCCAGACCGCTCCGAGCCATATGGATTCCGTTGTCGCCACTGGGGCAACACGCTGATGCGCTGAAAGCGGACACAGAAAGCAGGACAGCGGCAGGAAGCAACACTCGCAGTTCAGAAAATCTCACGCTCACCCCCATGGATGGTTGGAAAGACAGCTCCAGGCAATTCCGTTTCGCCACCCCACGACTGGATGGCGCGCGACCTCGCTTGAAGGGTTCCTTCGTTCGACGCAGCCGTGTCCAATGCACCAGTAGGGGTGACGCACCCCAGCATAACCATGCCGCACTGTGAGCGCCATGAAGGGAGTGCCTTCGAACCTGACCCAATTGTCCCAAAGATACCCGATGTACTTCTTCGAACCGCGCAGGGCAGATATGTCCACAAGCGAGGGCTCCGGCTAAAGTTACGCCCGAAACCGCCGCTATCCGTGCCGAGCCCTCCTTCGTGAGCCACCGCCTCATGCCCGTCCTGCCGCAGGTCGCCGTCGATGGAGACCTGGCTGATCCCCTGCCACAACGGATTCTGCTGGTCGAAAATTCCCGTGCCTTCACCGGCATGCTGCGCGAGGCCATCGAGCAGCGCTTGGAATTGCCGGTGGTGATTGCCTCCACCCTGGCCGAGGCCGACCGCCTGCTCAGCGAAGGAGGCGGCTGGTTCCTGGTACTGACCGGGCTGGTGCTGGCCGATGGCGACCGCGATGCGGTGGTCGAGTTCTTCCTCAAGCGTGACCTTCCAACCGTGGTGGTCAGCGGCGTGTACGACGAGGACCTGCGCAAGCGCGTGCTGCAGCAGCAGATCATCGACTATGTGCTGAAGAACACCCCCGGCAGCATCGACTACCTGGTGTGGCTGGTGCAGCGGCTGGAACGCAACCGTCGCATCGCCGCGCTGGTGGTGGACGATTCGCCGTCCGCGCGTGGCTATGCCGCGGCCCTGCTGCGCATGTACGGCCATGAGGTGTACGAAGCGGCCGACGGCAACGAGGGCCTTGCCGCGATCGAGGCACATCCGGCGATCCGCCTGGCGGTGGTCGACCAGGAAATGCCTGGCATGCAGGGCGTGGAGTTCACCCGCCGCCTGCGTACCCTGCGCTCGCGCGACAAGGTGGCGGTGATCGGCATTTCCGGCAATACCGATGCCTCGCTGATCCCACGCTTCCTGAAGAACGGCGCCAACGATTTCCTGCGCAAGCCGTTCTCGCGCGAGGAATTCTTCTGCCGCGTCTCGCAGAACGTGGACCAGCTGGAACTGATCGGCACCCTGCAGGATCTTGCCACACGCGACTTCCTGACCGGTCTGCCCAACCGCCGCTGCTTCCTGGAGCAGAGCCAGCGCCAGCTGCCGCAGCTGCAGCTGCATGGCCAGTGCGTGGCGGTGGCGATGATCGACATCGACCACTTCAAGCACATCAATGACACCCACGGCCATGAAGCCGGCGACGATGCACTGCGGGCAGTGGCCGGCGCGGTGGCCGCACATGCACGCAGCCAGGACCTGATCGCACGCTTCGGCGGCGAGGAATTCTGCCTGCTGGTACCGGACATGGAACAGGACGAGGCGCTGCTGTACTTCGAGGAGCTGCGCCAGCGCATTGCCGCATTGGAAGTGGACATCGGTACCGCCACCCTGCGCATGACCGTGAGCATCGGCCTGTGCTGCCTGCGCCCGCAGCGCGACGCACTGCACCGGCTGATTTCCGAAGCCGACCGCCAGCTGTACCTGGCCAAGGCCGGTGGCCGCAACCGGGTCAGCTGCACCACAGTGGCCAGCCCACTGCGACCGCGCGAGCCTGCCCTGCCCTGACCGGCCTGCTTTGATCCAGATCAACGCCGCACGCGCGCGGCAGTTCTACAGTCGGCGCCGACATAGGCATGAAGGGGAGCCGGGGATGGCACTACTGGTCTGGCAGGACGATCTGAACATCGGCATCGATGTGATCGACCAACAACACCGCCGCATCATCGAGATGCTCAACCACCTGCACGTAGCACAGACCAGCATGCAGCGTGCGGCAGTGGGTGAAGTGATCGACGAGGTGGTGGACTACACCATGTCGCACTTCGCGTTCGAAGAGGAGCTGATGGAGGAAGCGGGCTATCCGTTCTGTGCCGCGCACAAGCGCGTGCATGAGGTCTTCATCAAGCGGGTATCGGAATACCGCATGCGCTTCCAGGCCGGCGAGGACATCAGCGATGAACTACGCACCATGCTCTCGCGCTGGCTGTTCAACCACATCCGTGGTGATGACCAGGCCTATGCCGAACAGGTCAAGGCGCACCTGAACCAGTTCGCACGCGAACATCAGGGCGGCGGTTGGCTGGGGCGCACACTCAAGCGCTTCTTTGGTTGAGTCTCAGTGCGCGCCGGTGCAGTGCCACCAGCGCGCACAGGGTCGCCACCGCGGTCAGGCACAGGTAGTAGCCCACCGCGACAAGGCCGAAGCGTTCGGCCAGCCAGGTGGCCAGGTACGGCGCCGGTGCCGCGCCGAGGATGCCGGCCAGGTTGAATGACAGCGAGGCGCCGGTGTAGCGCACCTCCACCGGGTAGATCTCGGCCAGGAAGGTGCCGCAGGGGCCGTAGGTCAGGCCCATCAGGAACAGGCCCAGGCACAGGAAGCCAGTGACCAGCCACGGGCTGTGCGGCTGGAACAACGGTGCGAACAGCACGCCGAAGCCAATGATCAGCACGCTGGCAACGATCATCGTGCGCCGCGTGCCCCAACGGTCGCCATAGCGCGCCGACAGCGGGATACCCAGCGCGAAGAACAGCATGCCGGCCATCTGCATCAACAGGAACTGCTCGCGGCTGTAGCCCAGCACGGCGGTACCGTGGCCAAGGCTGAATACTGTCATCAGGTAGAACAGCACGAAGGTGGCGAACGCGCCCAGTGTGCCCAGCAGCATCGGCACCGGGTAGTCACGCAGCACCGTCCAGATCGGCAGCCGCACCGGCGCCTTGCGCTCCAGCGCCTTCTTGAAATCGGGCGTCTCGTGGATGTTCAGGCGCACCCACAGGCCAAGGCCGACCAGCAGCGCGCTGGCCACGAACGGAATGCGCCAGCCCCACTGCAGGAAGTCGTCCTGGCTCAGGCAACGACCAAGCACGAGGAAGATGCCGGCCGACAGCAGAAAGCCCAGCGGTGCGCCCAGCTGCGGGAACATGCCGTACCAGGCGCGCTTGCCCGGCGGTGCATTCTCGGTGGCCAGCAGCACCGCACCGCCCCACTCACCGCCCAGCCCCAGGCCCTGGCCGAAGCGGCACAGCGCCAGCAGCGCGGGGGCCCACAGCCCGATCTGGGCATGGGTGGGCAGCAGGCCGATCAGCACGGTGGACAGGCCCATGGTCAGCAATGCGGCCACCAGCGTGGCCTTGCGGCCGATGCGATCACCGAAGTGACCGAACACCGCCGAGCCGACCGGGCGTGCGATGAACGCTACCGCGAAGGTCGCCAGTGACTGCAGCAGCGCCGCCTGTTCGCTGCTGTCCGGGAAGAACAGGTGCGGGAACACCAGCACCGCCGCCGTGGCATAGATGTAGAAATCGAAGAATTCGATGGTGGTGCCGATCAGGCTGGCCAGCAGCACACGACGGGGGGAATTCACGGGCGACGCAGCAGCGGTGATCGTCGACATCGGCAACACGGGTAACGGCGGATCGCCCGATTCTGCCACGGGCCGGTGGCCGCACGGGGCGATGGTTTCAGCCGACACCGTTGCCAACGGAATTTTTCCGGCCACCCGCTAGGCTGCGCCACCGGTCCCTGCATGGATGCTTTGCCGATGGCTGCAGTCACGTTGTCGTGGTCCAATTCGTCGAAGCTGCCGCGCATGGCGGCGTGGCTGGTGGTGCTGCTGGTGCATGGGTTGATGGCACTTTGGCTGCTGGGCAGTGGCAGGATCACGCTGCGTAGCGACGACGGTGCCAGGATTTCATTGCATTGGTTGCCGCCGGAGCAACCCGTGGCGGTTCAACCACACCCGGCGCCGCCCTCCGCATCGGTGGCGCGTCCAGCCGCATCAACAGCGCCACGTCCGACCCTGCTTTCGCCTACCCATGCCAGCAGGCCCACCGCGGAGGAGCCGCCTGCAACGGTGCCACTGGTGCTGGATCTGCCTGCGGGCAGCATCGACGGCGGCGACGGCATCAGCGCAGCGGGCGTCGCGCCCCGTCTGATCGGTCGCCGCGAGGTGCACCCTGCATTCGCGCCGCGCCGCAATTACTTCCGCATCCGTCGGCAGATGAGCCCCGAGCAGATCGTGCATGGGGTGGCGCAGCTGCTGGGCTTGTGGCCGCCCGGGTACATGGTCGACCCGTGCGAGCTGGGTCGGCAGGACATGGACTATTTCCAGAACGCGGTCGAAGAAGCCGATCGCGACGTGCTGCGTGCAGCAGTGCTGCAGGTGAGTGCCCGCTGCCGTTAGTGGCCGCGCCTTTGTGGAGCCGAGCCTATGCTCGGGTGCGCTTCGCTCTTCTGTAGAGCCGAGCCATGCTCGGCTGCTTCTCCCGAAGAGCAGCCGAGCATGGCTCGGCTCTACGATACAGCGCGAAGTTGTCCAGAAAGCGCGTAGTTACAACTGGATCCAGGTGGCCTTGATCTCGCTGTACTTGTCGAACGCATGCAATGACTTGTCCCGCCCATTGCCGGACTGCTTGTAACCACCAAACGGTGCGGTCATGTCGCCACCATCCCAGCCGTTCACCCATACGCTGCCAGCGCGCAGCTGGCGCGCGACACGGTGGGCGCGGCCGAGATCGCGCGTCCACAGGCCCGCGGCCAGGCCGTAGCGGCTGTCATTGGCCAGGCGCACCGCTTCGGCTTCGTCGTCGAAACCAAGTACGGCCAGTACCGGCCCGAACACCTCCTCACGTGCCAGTGCGTGATCGGGCCGCACCTGGTCGAACACGGTGGGTTGCACGTAGCAACCACCTGCCTCCACCTCGGCGCGACGACCACCCAGCAACAGGCGGGCGCCCTCGCCTTCGGCCCGCGCGATATCGGCCAGCACCTTGTCCACGTGCGCGGCATCCACCAGTGCGCCCATCGGCGCATCCGCCTCCAGCGGGTGCCGTGGTTGCATGCGCTGGCCGTAGGCGATTACCTGGTGCACGAAGTCCTCGCGGATCGAACGCTGTACCAGCAGTCGCGAGCCCGCGGTACAGACTTCGCCCTGATTGAAGAAGATGCCCTGTGCCACGGCCTTGGCGGCCGCGTCGAGGTCGGGCGCATCGGCGAACACCACATGCGGGCTCTTGCCACCGCATTCCAGCCAGACCCGCTTGAGGTTGGATCGCCCGGAATACTCCAGCAGCTTCGCGCCGGTGGCGGTGGAACCGGTGAAGGCCAGCACGTCCACGTCCATGTGCAGGGCCAGCGGTTCACCAACGCGCGCACCGTGACCCGGCAGCACGTTCAGAACGCCGTCCGGCAACCCCGCTTCGGCAGCGAGTGCTGCCAGCCGCAGCGCGCTCAAGGGCGATCGCTCAGAAGGCTTGAGCACCACCGAATTGCCCATCGCCAGCGCCGGTGCGATCTTCCAGCACGCCATCAGCAGCGGGAAATTCCACGGCACGATGGCGGCCACCACGCCAGCGGCCTCGCGTGTGACCAGGCCAAGTTCGTGCGGACCCGTGGGTGCGATCTCACCGTAAAGCTTGTCCACGGCTTCCGCGGTCCAGGTCAGGCAGCGCACCACGCCGGGCAGGTCGATGCGCCGCGCGTCACGTACCGGCTTGCCCATGTCCAGGGTTTCCAGCAGGGCCAGCTCATCGGCGTTCGCTTCGACCAATGCCGCCAGCGCCAGCAGCACGCGCTTGCGATGGGCCGGACTGGCCTGCGACCAGTGGCCGGCCTCGAAGGCACGCCGCGCCGCCCGCACCGCGCGCTCGACGTCCTGCGCGTCGCAGTCGGCGACCGCCCCCAGCACGCGACCATCGATCGGGCTGATGCAGTCGAAGCGGGCGCCGCTGGCGGCATCGACATAGCGGCCATCGATGAAGGCCTGGCCGGGCATCGACAGCTGGAGGGCCAGCGCCTGCCAGTGGCTGCGGTGGGGGAAATCGGCCATGGGTGGCTCCAACATTCAACGAGCCTTGGTTATACCGGGACCGCCGCGACTCCGCCGTGACGCGGCTGCGCTACATTCATCGCATCGGACCCGATGGAGCTGGCATGAAGCGTCCCGAAAGCGACCTGCACGACCTGGCCACCCAGCGCCCCGAGTCACTGGACGCGTATTGGATGCCGTTCACCGCCAACCGCCAGTACAAGGCCGCGCCGCGCATGCTGGTACGCGCTGAAGGCATGCACTACGAGGACGTCGATGGCCGCCAGATCCTCGACGGCACCGCCGGCCTGTGGTGCTGCAACGCCGGCCACGCCCGCCCGCGCATCGTCGAGGCCATCGTCGAGCAGGCACGCACGCTCGACTATTCGCCGGCCTTCCAGATGGGCTCACCGCCGGCATTCGCACTGGCGCAGCGACTGGCCGCGCTGGCGCCGGGCCCACTGAACCATGTGTTCTTCACCAGCTCCGGTTCCGAGGCGGTGGATACCGCGATGAAGATCGTGCTGGCCTACCACCGCCAGCGCGGCGAGGGCCAGCGCACCCGTTTCATCAGCCGCGAGAAGGCGTACCACGGGGTCGGCTTCGGCGGCATGGCGCTGGGTGGGCTGCCCAACAACCGCAAGCCGTTCGGCCTGCAGCTGGGCGGCGTGGACTACCTGCGGCACACCCTGGACCTGCAGCGCAATGCGTTCAGCAAGGGCCTGCCACGCCAGGGCGCGGAGTTGGCCGACGACCTGGAACGGCTGATCGCGCTGCACGACGCCTCCACCATCGCAGCGGTGTTCGTCGAACCCATTGCCGGTTCCGCCGGGGTGATCCTGCCCGCGCCAGGCTACCTGCAGCGCCTGCGCGAGCTGTGCGACCAGCACGGCATCCTGTTGGTGTTCGACGAGGTCATCACCGGCTTCGGCCGAGTCGGCATGCCGTTCGCTGCGCAACGCTTCGGGGTCACCCCGGACCTGCTGACCTTCGCCAAGGCGGTCAGCAACGGCGCGGTGCCACTGGGCGGCGTGCTGGTGGGCGATGCCGTGCACGCGGGCCTGATGCAGGCGCCGCCGCAGGCCATCGAGCTGTTCCATGGCTACACCCATTCCGGCCATCCGCTGGCCTGCGCCGCAGCGCTGGCGACGTTGGACGTCTACGCCGAGGAACGCCTGTTCGAGCGTGCCATCGAGCTGGGCGACTACTGGCAGGAACGGCTGCATGCGCTGCAGGGCCTGCCCAACGTGATCGACATCCGCAACTTCGGGTTGGTCGGTGCGGTCGAGCTGGCACCGCGCCGCGATGCTCCCGGCAGCCGTGGCTACGAGGTGTTCCGGCGCTGCTTCCACGACGGCCAGCTGCTGGTGCGCTGTACCGGCGATATCATCGCGCTGTCGCCGCCGCTGATCGTAGACAAGGCACAGATCGACCAGATCACCGGCACCCTGGGCGAGATGATCCGGGCCACCGCCTGAGCCCGGACCGGCGGCGTCGAGCGGGTACAATGGTTGGTTCCGCTCCTGCTCGTTGCCGTGCCCATGGATATCGTCGTCAAAGAAGAACTCAAGGCCTACATCGACCCGCTGACTGCGGACGAACACGACGCGCTGGAGCGCAGCATCCTGGCCGAAGGGTGCCGCGATGCGCTGGTGCTGTGGGGCGATGTGCTGGTCGATGGCCACAACCGCTTCGGCATCTGCCAGAAGCACGGCCTGACGTTCAACACGGTGCAGAACACCCGCTTCCAGAGCATGGAAGACGTGCACCTGTGGATGATCGAGCAGCACCTGGGCCGCCGCAGCGTGTCCGATTTCCAGCGCGGCGTGCTGGCACTGCGCAAGCGCGACATCCTGGCGGCCCGCAAGCAGGTGGAGCAGGCGCAGCTGCAGCGCGAGAGCGATGGCACCGCCGACGTCGCCGAGGACGCCGGTGAGGACAGCCCGCCGTGGGAACCGGCGCCGAAGATCAGCCGCGCCGAGCTGGCCCGCGAAGCCAAGCTGAGCACCAGCCAGGTCGGCATGATCGAGCGCATCCACGCCCAGGCTGCGGCCGAGGTGGTGGAAGCGGTGAAGGCCGGCGTGATCTCGATCAGCGCCGCCGCCGCCGTGGCCGACCTGCCGGAAGACGAGCAGCGCGCCGCCGCCGCCGGTGGCAAGGACGAGCTGAAGCAGGCCGCCAAGCGCGTGCGTGATTCCAAGCGCAAGCCGCGCGCACCGAAGCCGGAAGCGGCCGAGATGGACTTCGAGGAACCGGATGAGGACGAGATCGCCAGCCGCGACGCCGAAGTGCTGTCGGCACTGGAGCAGCTGGGCGAGGACGCACCGGCACTGCGCCGCCGCGTGGTCGCGCTGACCCGCGAGAACGACACCCTGCGCGCGCAGCTGGCCGCACTGCGCAAGCAGCTGGAAGCCCTGTAACGCGTGGGTAGCGCCGGGCCGTGCCCGGCGAGCACAGCGGGCCATGAGAAGCCGCCGGGCATGGTCCGGCGCTACCGATGCGTCGGCATCATCCGCTGGCAGGTAGACTTCTGGCATGACGCCTGCCCACGATCCGCGCCGCGCACAACTGCGGCGCCTGAAAGCCCTCGCGTTGGGCCTGTTGCTGTTGATGCTGGCCGGTTTCGCGGTCAGCCACTGGCAGGGCGAGCGCGGCATCTGGGCCTGGGTCTCGGCCTTCTGCGAAGCAGCAGCCGTGGGCGCACTGGCCGACTGGTTCGCAGTCGTTGCCCTGTTCCGGCGGCCGATGGGGCTGCCGATCCCGCACACCGCGATCATCCCGCGCAGCAAGGAACGCATCGGCGACAGCCTGGCCTTGTTCGTGCGCGACCAGTTCTTGGAGCCGCAGGTGCTGCTGGCCAAACTGCAGGTGTTCGACCCCGCCAGCCGTCTCGGCAGCTGGCTGGCCGACCCGGCACGTTCACGGATGCTGGCCGACATGGCGCGCGGCTGGGCCCTGCAGGCGCTGGACTTCTTCGACGAAACCGCCGTGCGGCGACAGCTGCATGCCTTCGTGGTGCAGCAGCTGCGGCAGTGGAATGCCGCCTCCACTGCAGGTGAGCTGCTGGCCCTGCTGACCGCCGATGGGCGCCACCAGCGCGTGCTGGACGAGGGCCTGCAGCGGCTGGGGCGCTGGCTGGAACAGCCGGAAGTGAAGGAGCGCGCCTCGCAGCTGATCGTGCGTTACATCCAGCGCGAATGGCCGACGTTGTCGAGCACGGTGAACTGGGTCAAACCGATCGACGAGATCGGCGACAGCCTGGCCGAGCGCCTGGCGCGGGCGGTGCTGGAAGAACTGCAGCAGGTGCTGGCCGAGCCGCAGCATCCGCTGCGCCAGGACTACGAAAGCTGGCTGCAGAACTATGTGCAGCGCCTGCGCGAGGATCCGGCGCTGGCCGAACGCATTGAACAGCTCAAGCAGGAAATGATCGACCACCCGGCCCTGCAGGACTACGTGCAGGGTCTGTGGGCGCGCATCCACGCCAGCCTGCGCAGCGACCTGCAGCGTGAGGATTCGGCGCTGGTCGGCCATCTGCAGCGCAGCCTGGCCTCGCTGGGTAGCAGCCTGCAGGCCGACCCGGCCCTGCGCGATGCGCTCAACCAGCACCTGCTGGAGGGCGCGCAGCGTCTGACTGGCCGCCTGCGCGAAGGCGTGACCACGCATATCGCCCAGACCGTGAAGAGTTGGGACGAGCGGCATCTGGTGGAGCAGCTGGAACTGAGCGTGGGTCGCGATCTGCAGTTCATCCGCTTCAACGGCACCCTGGTGGGCGGCCTGATCGGCTTGCTGCTGCACGCGGCGACGGTGGTGTTCAGGTTCTAGGCCGACGACGCCGTCAGCACTGTCAGACTTGATTCATAAAATGCGAATGCCTATCATTTACTGATCGGTTGTGCGCTTAGCCAAGCGGCACGGAGAACGTGCCGATCGCCCGTGTACATCCCCGACCTCTGGGCTGCCCGTCTGCGCGGGCCGTGCCTCGTCGATGGGACACGCTGGGCAACATGCGCAGGGCGCAAGGGGCCGCGGACGCGTTCCATCCCTTCTCCAACCTGCAGGACCTCCGTGGACCGCTCGCCCGCAACCGCCAGCCCCCGCACCTTTTTCTCCAACCCGCGCTGGGGCGTACTTTCGCGCTCGCTGGCCGCGATCTTCGGCGGCTACGCGCTGGCCGCGATGACCAGCGTGTTCTGCGCAGTAGCCCTGCCCGGTGCGCGTGGCCAGACCGTGCTGACCGGCATGCTGCTGGCAATCCTGGTGGCCGCCTGCGCGGCACTGTGGGCGTTCGCCACCCGCAGCGCACTGCGCGCCTGGGTCGGCATCCTCGCCCCCACCCTGCTGATGGCAGCCATCGCGCGCCTGCTGGGGGCCTGGGCATGAAGAATGGATTCCGCCAGTCAATGGCCTGGCTGCACACCTGGACCGGCCTGCTGGTCGGTTGGCTGCTGCTGCTGATCTTCATGGCCGGCACTGCCAGCTACTACCGCGAGGAAATCAGCCGCTGGATGCGTCCGGAACTGCCGTCCAGCAACGTCAGCATCGACGTTGCCGCGCAGCGTGCGGTGGACTACCTGCAGGCCAATGCCGCGCAGGCCGAGAACTGGTTCGTCACCCTGCCGCAGCCGCGCAACCCGGCCATGCAGATGTTCTGGCGGCTGCCGCCGGAACTGGCCGACCCCAGCCGTGGCCGTCGTGGTGGCTTCGGCGATGCCACGCTTGACCCCAACACCGGCCAGGCCCTGAAGGCCCGCGAGACCCGCGGCGGTGAATTCTTCTACCGCCTGCATTTCGACCTGCACTACATTCCGGTGCTGTGGGCGCGCTATCTGGTTGGCTTCTGCGCGATGTTCATGCTGGTGGCGATCATCACCGGCGTCATCACCCACAAGAAAATCTTCAAGGACTTCTTCACCTTCCGCAAGGACAAGGGCCTGCGCTCCTGGCTCGATTTCCACAACGTCAGCGCGGTGATGGCCCTGCCCTACCACGCGATGATCACCTACACCGGCATCGTCACGTTGATGATCATGTACCTGCCGTGGGGGGTGAAGGTGGCTTACCCGCAGGATGAGGATGCGTTCTACAGCGAGGCCTTCGGAGGCATGCCTGAAGTCACCGCGCCCGCTGAAGGTCGCGCGGTGCCACTGCCGATCGCGCAGTTGCTGGACAGCGCGCGTGTGCACTGGCACGGCGTGGAAGTGGCCGGCTTCACCGTCTCCAACCCGGGCGCGGCCAATGCGGTGATCGACATCCGCCAGCGCGACGGCAAGCGCCTGTCCACCGACACCCCGGCGGTGCGCTACGACATGGTCAACGGCACGTTGCTGGAAGAAACACCGCCGTCTGGCGGCGCGACCGCCACCCGTGGCGTGCTGTATGGCCTGCACCTGGCACGCTTCGCCGACTGGGGCCTGCGTGCCCTGTTCTTCCTGTCCGGCCTGGTCGGCTGCCTGATGGTCGCCAGCGGCGTGGTGCTGTGGGCAGTGAAGGAACGCCCGAAGCATGCCAAGAGTGGCCGCATCGGCTTCGGCCTGCGCCTGGTCGATGCGCTGAACATCGGCACCGTGGCTGGCCTGCCGATTGCCTTTGCCGCCTACTTCTGGGGCAACCGCCTGCTGCCGCTGGACATCGCCGAACGCTCCAGCGCCGAGGCCAACGTGTTCTTCTACGCCTGGGGCGGCGCGCTGCTGGCCGCCTTCGTCTGGCCGAAGCGGGTGATGTGGGCGTGGCAGCTGTACGTGGGCGCGGCCGCGTTTGCGCTGGTGCCAGTGGTCAATGCACTGACCACGCATGCGCATCTGGGTGTCACGCTGCGCAACGGCGACTGGGTGCTGGCTGGCTTCGATCTGTCGATGATCGCCTTCGGCGCGATGCTGGCGTTGTGCGGCTGGCGCATGCAGCGCTGGACGCCACCACTGTCTGCGGCCGAGAAGAAGAAGCGTGCGGCAGCCGCAGCTGCCCCCAAGGCCCTGGCGGAAACCACCGAAGCGGAGGCCAGCGCATGATGCTGCTGGCATTGACCCTGTCATTCTCCGCGTTCACCGCGTTGTCGCTGGCGATGGAGAAGCACCAGCACGACCTGCACGGCAAGGCGGCGGCAGCGCCGGCACGGCGCACGCAATGGCGGGTGCTGGGTTGGGCCCTGCTGACGGTGGCGTTCGCGTTGTGCGTGGTCGACCACGGCTGGGCACTGGGCCCGGTGCTGTGGCTGGGCGTGATGACCGTGGGCGGCGTGGTGCTGTCGTTCGGGCTGTACCCGTACCGGCCGAGGTGGATCGCGCCGCTGGCGGTCTCGCTGCCGGTGCTGGGGCTGCTGGTGGCGGTGCTGTAACCGCCATCCACGCATGGCGTGGATCTACTGAACAACTATCCACGCATGGCGTGGATCTACTGGACAACCATCCACGCATGGCGTGGATCTACTGGTCAGACGGGGTAGTGCCGGCCGCTGGCCGGCATCCCGCTTGGCTGGGATCAACCCAACCGCTTCAACTCCCACGCACGGTGGATGCGCGCGTTGCGCTCGAAATCCGGGCCGATCGTGCGCGCGGTGATCTCGCGGCACTGGGCGAATTCGGCTATGGCGTTCTCTTCCAGCTTGAAGCGACGGAAGTTGTTGGAGAAATACAGCACGCCGCCCGGTGCCAGCCGCGCCACCGCTGCACGCAGCAGCTTGAGCTGCTCGCGCTGCACGTCGAAGTCATCGGCGCGGGCCGAATTGGAGAACGTCGGCGGATCGCAGAAGATCACGTCGTACTGGCCACGGTCGCCTTCAAGCCAGGCCATCGCATCGGCCTGCACCAGCAGATGCTGGTTGCCACCCTGCCCGTTCAGCGCCAGGTTGTCGTAGCACCACTGCAGGTAAGTCGCCGACAGGTCGACGCTGGTGGTGCTGGCCGCACCCGCCACGGCAGCCTGCACGCTGGCCACGCCGGTATAGCAGAACAGGTTGAGGAAGCGCTTGCCACGCACCTGCTCGGCCATCATCCGGCGCAGCGGTCGGTGATCCAGGAACAGGCCGGTATCGAGGTAATCGAACAGGTTCACCTGCAGCAGCGCATTGTTCTCGCGCACCACGATGAACTCGTCACGCTGTTCGAAGCGGCCGTACTTGCTGCCGCCCTTGCCGCGCTCGCGCGACTTCATCGACACCTGTTCCGGCGGCACGCCGAATACTTCACGTGCGGCGGCCAGCAGTTCGTTGCGGCGGCGGCGCACATCGTTCTCGGGAATCGCGGCCGGCGCGGCATATTCCTGCACGTGCAGGAAGGTACGGCGCTTGCCACCATCTTCCTCGTAGACGTCGATGGCGGCCGCGTATTCCGGCAGGTCGGCGTCGTAGGCACGGAAGCAGGTGATGTCCTCGCGGGCACGCCAGCTCTTGAACTTCTTCAGGTTCTTGCGCAGGCGGTTGGCCACCATCTGCGCGCCCTCGCTCAGCTCGCGCGGCTGTGCCGGGTCGCGGCCCGGCACGGCGATCGGGTCGCAGACGATCAGCGCGCATTCCAGCGCACCGTTGAACATCTGGTACTTCTTGCCGGCGCGAAGGCCAGTGGCGAACGCCAGCTCGTCGTCGCCGCACAGCAGGCTGGCGCGCCACTGCGGCACGGCCTTCTGCAGGGCCTTGCCCAGCGCGCGGTACAGCGCCGGGTCGGCGGCCAGGCGCTCGTCGTACGGCGGATTGCAGACCACTGCACCGATCTCCTGCTCCGGCGCGGTCAGGTCGGCCACATCGGCGCGGGTGAAGCGGATCGCGTGGGCGACACCGGCCACTTCAGCATTCTCGCGTGCCGCCTGGATCGCGGTCGGGTCGATGTCGCTGCCGTGGATGACCGGCTTCAGCGCGGCCAAGCCAGCGGCCTCACGGTCACGTGCTTCGGTCTGGATCGCCTTCCAGGCCGCCTTGTCGAAGCCCAGCCAGCGGCTCGGCGGCAGACTGCCATGGCGCATCAAACCCGGGGCGACGTCGGCCGCCATCAGCGCGCCTTCGATCAACAACGTACCGCTGCCGCACATCGGGTCCAGCAGGCCACCACCGGCGGCGTGCAGGCGCGGCCACTGTGCGCGCAGCAGCAGCGCGGCGGCCAGGTTTTCCTTCAGCGGTGCCTCGTGGGCGGCGCCACGCCAGCCACGGCGATGCAGCGGGCCACCGCCGAGGTCGATCGACAACGAGGCGCGGCCCTTGCGCAGCGACAGGTTGACGCGCACATCGGGCAGATCGGTGTTCACCGAAGGACGTTCCAGGCCTTCATCGCGCATGCGATCGACGATGGCATCCTTGATCCGCTGCGCGGCAAAGCGCGCATGGGTGATCTTGTCGCCGGACACGTGCGCATCTACCGCCAGGGTCATTTCCGGCTTGATGTGCTCGTGCCACGGCAGCGCACGCACGCCGTCATACAGGGCCTGCTCGTCCGGGCACTCGAATTCGTCGATCGGCCACAGCACGCGGCTGGCCAGGCGCGACCACATCACGATCCGCAGCGCCTGCTCCAGTTCGCCCTCGGCGTTGACGCCGGCAATGGTGGCAGTGGCCTTTTCCAGGCCCAGGGCCGACAGCTCATCGGCAAGCAGGTATTCCAGGCCCTTGGCGCAGGAGACAAAAAATTTCACGGGATCGATTCACAGGTGGTCAGGCACGGCGGGGAGCCGGGCCATTCAAAGGGAGGGCCGTGGACACGGCCGGCAGGCCCGCGCCGGGGCGGCGGGGCTGCCATTGTAGTCAATGCGGGCGGGCGCGCTGTACGCCCGGGCTTCACAGCTGGCGCAGCAGGCGCTCGAAGGCCTGCGCAGAGGCCTCCACATGGTGTTCCAGGCGGTGGCCATCGTCCACCAGCAGCAGCTGTGCCGAGCGCGCCTGTGCCCAGGCGATGACCCCGGCGGCCGGCACCACGTCGTCATGCCAGGCCTGCACCACGGTGGTGGGCACCGCCGCGGCATCCAGTGCTGGCATCGGGCCCATGGTGGTCGGTGGCACCATCAGGAACAGGCCGGCCACCGGCACCTGCAGCGAGGCGATGGCGGAGATGTAGGCACCCAGGCTGGAACCGGCCAGCACGACCGGGCCCTGTTGGGCGGCGATGGCGGTGCGTTCCACCAGGCGCTGCAGCCGGGTGCGCACGTCACCCACCCGGCTGACCTCGCTCATCGCGTCGAGGTCGGTGTAGTCCGGGCGCTCGTGGGTCCAGCCCAGGCGCTGCGCCACGTCGGCCAGCGCGGTGACCTTGGTCGCCTCCGGGCCGCTCTCGAAACCGTGGGACAGGATGCAGTGGCCGCGGCTCATGCGCGCGCTCCGTGGGAGCGGGTCGGCGGCGAAAGAGGAGGCAGGTTCATGCCGCAATGCTAGCATCGCCAGATGCCCAACCCGCTCCTGCCCGGCCTGCAGCTGCAGCCCCTGCCCTACCAAGACCGCCTGCCGCTGCGCGACCCGGCCACGCTGGAGATGGTGGTGATCCACTGCACCGAGCTGCCCGATCTGGCGATGGCCCGTGAGTACGGCGAACGCGTGCTGTATGACAGCGGTGCCGGCAACAGCGGCCACTTCTACATCGACCGCGATGGCAGCGTGGTGCAGTACGTGGCACCGGAGCGTGTGGCCCACCACGTGCGCGGCATGAACGCCCACACGCTGGGCATCGAGCTGGTCAACACCGGCCGCTATCCGCACTGGCTCGACAGCCGCCATCAGGCCATGGACGAGCCGTACACCGAGGCGCAGCTGCAGGCCTTGGAGCAGCTGCTGCTGGCGCTGGTGGCGCACTACCCGTCGCTGCGGCGGATTGCCGGGCATGACCAGCTTGACCTGGAACAGGTAGCGGCCAGTGACGACCCGGCGCTGCTGGTGGCGCGCAAGCGTGATCCGGGGTCGTTGTTCCCGTGGGCGCGGATCCTGGCGAAGGTGCCGCTGCAGTCAGTTGAGTAAGGGTCGGCAGGGCTGCGCCCTGCACCTGCAGAGGCAACGTCAACGTCAAGAGCTGGCATTCCGAGGAATGGCGGGGTGGGTCCCTGCTGCTGTTGGTGGGTGTCGACCGTTGGTCGACACGGGGTCGGATCCCGTTGCAACGCAACGGGCTCTGACCCCGATTTACGCTCGATGGGGTCAGAGCCGTTTCCCGTCGGGAAACGGATCCGACCCCGCGCTTCTCAGGCGCCGACCGCCACCGGGCGGCTGCTGTCGCTGACCCAGCCACTCCACGAATCGGCATAGATGCGGGCGCCGGACAGGCCGGCCGCTTCCATCGCCAGCAGCAGGTGGCAGGCGGTTACGCCGGAGCCGCACATCAACACCACCTGCTGCGGATCACGGTTGCCGATCACGCCCTGCAGTTCGGCGCGCAGTTCCTGTGCATCGCGCAGGCGGCCGTCGGCTACGTTCAGGGCGAATGGACGGTTGATCGCACCGGGTACATGACCGGCGACCGGATCCAGCGGTTCCACTTCGCCACGGAAGCGTTCACCGGCGCGTGCGTCAACCAGCCAACCCGGCGCGTGCTTCAGGCGAGCGGTGATTTCATCGGCACTGGCAATCTGGTTGGTGTCGAAACGACCCGGGTAGGCCGGCAACGGGACAACCATGTTCTGCCCGGCCGCCAACGGATGGCCCGCGGCCTGCCAGGCGGCGATGCCACCATCAAGCACGGCCACCTTGCTGTGCCCGATCAGGCGCAGCAGCCACCACAGCCGCGAGGCGGCCATGCTGCCGTCGCTGCCGTCGTACACCACCACCTGGGTGTCGGGACCGATGCCCCACTGGCCGAGCGTCTCTGCAAAGGCATCGCTGTCCGGCAGCGGATGGCGGCCGTGGCCGCTACGGGTCAGATCCGACAGGTCCCGATTGAGGTCGGCATACACCGCGCCCGGAACATGCCCTGCCAGATACTGGCCGCTGCCCGCCTGCGGATCGGCCAGCGAGGAACGTGCATCAACCACACGCACGGCGGTGCTGGCGGTGGCACGCGCATCGACCACACGCACACCTTCGCCCAGAACTGCGGCCAGGCTGGCGACATCGACGAGCGTGGTCCACGGCGGATCGATCGGCTTCATTGCACTTGCTCCAGGCGGCGACGCAGGTTGTAGAGAATGGCGGCGGTCGCGCCCCAGATACGCTGGCCGGGCCAGCCGTACTCGAGGACGTGGCGGACGCGGCCGCGATGATTGATTTCGACCTGACGCAGGTTGTCTGCGGCCATCAGGTAGTCCAGCGGTACTTCAAACACTTCGGCCACTTCGCTGGGTTGCGGCACCGGCACGAAATCCGGATCGACCACTGCCACCACCGGGGTGACCCGGTAACCGGTGATGGTCACGAACGGATCGAGATAGCCCAGCGCCTGCACCTGGCCGGGCGCCAGCGCGATCTCTTCCTGGCTCTCGCGCAATGCCGCCGCCAGTGCATCACGGTCGTCGGGTTCGGTGCGCCCGCCGGGAAACCCGACCTGGCCACCATGGGTGCGCAGGGTTTCGGTGCGACGGGTCAGGATCACCTGTGCGCCGTTGGCGCGGGGCACGATGCCGGCCAGTACGGCGGCTTCCACCGGCGGTCCCGGCGGCAGCAGGTCGATCAGCTCGCTGCGGTTCCAGCCATCGCCGGCGGGTGGATCGGCCAGCGGATGCAGCGCGCGCATCAGGCGTTCGTGGTCGGCCAGTGAGCCGCGCAGTGAGTGCTGCAGTTGTTCGCGCAAGGGTTGCACGCGATGCAGGATGCGACTGCGTTCGTCGTTGCTCATCGACGACCACCGTGCGATTTCATCGAGATGCCGCCCGCAGCCGGTGCACTGCCGGTCTGGATCCAGCTTGCACACGCCGATGCAGGGACTTGCGACAACACGCGCCGTTTCTTCCATTGTTTGCACTCGGCAACAGTAGCGCGAACGGGCTTAATTTGCGCGCGGTCAAGATGCGGCGCGTGTCACGTTGCATCGCGCTGCGTGCGTTCGCAGAGCATGGCCCGGCACTACAGGTCGCGTTCTGCGCAAACAAAAACGCGCCGGTGGGGTCACCGGCGCGTTTGGTTTGCTGCTTCGATTTACTTGACGCTGACCAGCTTGATCTCGAACTGCACAGCCACGTTCGGCGGGAACGGGGTACGCGGGTCGGCACCGTAGGCCTGGTCCGGCGGCAGGGTGACTTCCCACTTCGAGCCTGCCGGCATCTGCAGCAGGGTCTCGCGCATGGCCTTCATTTCGACTTCGCTGACCTTGATCGACGGAATCTGCTGGGCCGGGCGGGCTTCGGTCGGGCGCTGGCCGTACGGGAACGGACCGGCCACTTCCAGCTGCACGGTGCTGGCCTGGGTCGGCTTGGCGCCCTTGCCGGCTTCGACCACGCGGTACTGGACGCCGCTCGGCAGGGACTGCACGCCGGCCTTGGCCTTGTTCGCCGCGATGAACTGATCGCTCTTGGTCTTGTTTTCGGCAGCCGCCTTTTCGTACTCGGCCTTGGCAGCCTGGGCACGGCCCTGCTCACGCTTCTGGAACGCTTCAACGGCCGGCTTCAGCTGGTCGGCGGTAATGGCCGGCTGCTTCTTGGCGTAGGCGTCCTGCAGGCCCTTCACCACCGAGTTGATGTCCAGCTGCTCACCGCGACCGGTCAGCTCCGCCAGGTTGTTGCCGTAGTCGTAACCGAAGTAATAACTCAGCTTGCCCTTCTCGGACGCGATGTCCTGGGCGAAGGCATTGCCCGTCAGGGCCAGGGCCGCGACGGCGACCGCGATAGAACGCAACTTCATCAAACAGATCTCCAGGGGTGGTAACTCAGGGACGTTCTGCGCCGCCCTGAGGCGACGGGTTAGGATAACGGGCGCAACGTGTAACCGCTACTCACGATGCAGGCTATGACCCGTCTGCGTTTGCAGAGTTCAATATCACTATTTTTTAACGTTTCTGGAGTTTCCCCGTGTCAGATGCCCTGATCGCTGTCGCCGATGACGGCGCCATCCGCACCGTGACCGTCCAGCGCCCGGACAAGCTCAACGCCTTGAATGCCGCGACCCTGCAGGCCCTGGCCGAGGCGTTCAACGCAGCCGCAGCCGACCCGGCGGTGCGCGTGGTGGTGCTGACCGGCGCCGGCCCGAAGGCCTTCGTGGCCGGCGCCGACATCGCGGAAATGAACACACTCAGCGCGGTTCAGGGACGTGATTTCTCCCTGCTCGGCCAAGCCCTGATGCGCCAGATCGAGCGCATGCCCAAGCCGGTGATCGCGCGCGTGAACGGATTTGCGCTGGGCGGTGGCCTGGAGCTGGCGATGGCCTGCCACCTGCGCATCGCCGCCGATACCGCCAAGGTCGGCCAGCCGGAAATCAACCTCGGCCTGATTCCCGGCTTCGGTGGCAGCCAGCGCCTGCTGCGCCTGTGCGGCCGCGCCGCCACTCTGGAGCTGTGCCTGCTGGGGGCGCCGATCGACGCCGCGCGTGCACTGGCACTGGGCATCGTCAACGAGGTGGTGCCCGCCGCCGAACTGGACAACCGCGTGCAGGACGTTGCCCGCCAGTTGGCACGCTCGGCGCCGCTGGCCCTGCGCGGCCTGCTCGACGCGGTGCACGTCGGCGGCGAGTGCAGCCTGGAAGCAGGGCTGGAGTACGAAAGCGCGCAGTTCGGCCTGCTGTTTGCCACTGAAGACATGCGCGAAGGGACCAGCGCATTCCTGCAGCGCCGCCCGCCGGCTTTCCAGAACCGCTGACGCCATGGCTTCCCGACCCAACCCCGCGCAGCTGTTCGCCCGGGTCCAGGCAGACGATCTCGATGGCGCCCTGCAGGCGGGCCTGATGGACTACATCGCCAGCGATGCGGACGCGCAGCGGGTGCCCGGCCACCCCGACCTTCCGCAACGCCTGCAGCAGGCGCAGCAGCAATTGCATACGGCCTGGGCCGCACGCGAACGCTACCGCACCCGTGCCGTGCGGCTGGCGCGACGCGAGGCCGAGCGCGACGCGCGGCGCACGCCGGCCCCGGCGCCGGACGTGAAACCCGCCCTGCCCGCTGCAGCGGCCGCCATTCTCGCCCGGGCCAAGGCCCGCGCAACCGGCAAGGAACAGTAATGGCCACTGCGAAGAAAACCGCGCGCGCACCGGCGCGCCGTGGCGGCGTGATGCCCCGCGCCGACGTGGTGGAAATGTTCACCCGCCTGCGCGAACTCAACCCGCACCCCAAGACCGAACTGGAGTACAGCTCGCCGTTCGAGCTGCTGGTGGCGGTGGCGCTGTCCGCGCAGGCCACCGACGTCGGCGTCAACAAGGCCACCCGCCGCCTGTTCCCGGTGGCCAACACGCCGGCGAAGATCCTTGCACTCGGCGAAGACGGACTGAAGCAATACATCGCCACCATCGGCCTGTTCAACGCCAAAGCGAAGAACGTGATCGCCACCTGCGCGATCCTGCTGGAGAAGCATGGCGGTGAAGTGCCACGCGATCGCGATGAACTGGAAGCGCTGCCGGGCGTGGGCCGCAAGACCGCCAACGTGGTGCTCAACACCGCCTTCGGTGAGCCGGTGATGGCGGTGGACACGCACATCTTCCGCGTATCCAACCGCACCGGCCTGGCCCCGGGCAAGAACGTGCGCGAAGTGGAAGACAAGCTGGTGAAGGTGATTCCGGCCGAGTTCCTGCTCGACGCGCACCACTGGCTGATCCTGCACGGACGTTATGTATGCAAGGCGCGCAAACCGGATTGCCCGGGCTGCGTGATCGCCGACCTGTGCCGGTTCAAGGAAAAAACCACGGCCGAGGCGTGACCACGCTGGTGGTGTGACAAAACAAAGACGGCGGGCACAAGGCCCGCCGTCTTCGTTCGCAAACACGTGGTGCTTCAGGTCATCAGAACGACAGGTCGCCCCAGACGCCGAATTCCTTGGTCTTGTCGTTCTTCTTGTCGCCGGCGTTGGCCAGGTGCGTGTACTTGTACACGGTCGACAGCTTGAGGTTCTTCATGACCGGGAACTCGACGCCGACGTTCCAGTACTTGTCGCTCAGGGTCGGGTCCAGCGTCTTGCTGACGTCGGTGTCATCGTAACGACCGAACACGTTGATGCCGCCGTCGGTGACGCGCACGCTACCCCACACCGACCAGCCACTGGTCTTGTCGGTGGCAACGGTCATCACGTTGTTGAGGTTCTTGGCCTGGAAGTACTCGCCACCGACGCGGAAGTCGCTGCTGGCGTAGGCCACCATCGCATTGGCGCGGGTGTAAGTGTTCTCGGCGCTCTGGATGTCGGTTTCCTTGCCCAGCTTGCCGCTGTAGCCACCGACGGCAACCACGAAGTTTTCGTTCGGGGTATAGGCCGCGCGGCCTTCCACGTCCATGCCCTTGCTGCGGGTCGGGTTCTTGTAACCGGCGCCGGACACGACCGAGACCGCGTAGTTGAAGTTGTTGCCCAGGTTGCCGAAGCCATGCAGGCCCCAGTCGGACGAGTTGCCGTACTTCAGGCGGTCGGTCAGGGTGTTCTCGACATAGCGCATGCCGTAGAACTTCTCGACGTACGGGATCCACGGCATGTCGGCAGCACCGACGCGCAGGTTGAAGGCCGGGTCGAAGCTGCCCTGCACGTAGGCCTTCTTGACGAACAGTTCGGTGTTGCCGATGGCCGAGCTGTACTGGAAGTCGGTGGTCAGGTTCGCCGACCAGATGTCGTTGAACTTGTGGTCGACGGTCAGGTAGAAGCGCTTGACGTCCAGACCGTTGCCGCTGGCGGCGGTGTCCTTGCCGTTGCTGGTCTTGTCGATGTTGGTCAGGTCGAAGAACATGCGACCGCCGATCTTGTTGTCATTGACCAGCTTGGCCAGCTTGTCGACGCTGGTCTGGGTCTTCTGCGCACCTTCCAGGGCCTGGGCCTGGGTGATGTTCACTTCGGACTGCGCATCGGACTGCGCCTGCAGCGCCTGCGAATCGTTCTGCAACTGCTGGACCTGGGCCTGCAGCGCAGCGATCTGTGCCTGCAGCTGCTGCAGCTGTGCCTGGGATACGCCCGAGCTGGCGGGGGCTGCGAAGGCGTCGGCGGAAACCAGACCGAGGCTTGCAACGACCGCGGCGGCGAGCAAATGGGAACGCATTTTGGATTTCTCCAGAGGGTTGGAATGGCTTGGGCAGAACGCCACGCCGGCAGGCCGGTCAAGCGTTTTGCGAACATTCCGTTAAAACCATGACAGCCGAATGACAACTTGAGCACCAACCACAGATTTCTTCGTGCGGTCATGCGTACGACTCATTTGCCGCTACATCCCTGTCGATCCCTTGCGGCATAGGGCGTGCCGTATCAGCGTCCAGGCGCGGGCCGGTCGCCGCTCGGCCGTCACCGGCATCGCTGGTTTCGTGTGGATGACACGGCATCACTGCGGAATGCCAGACCCGGACGGCATTGACGACCACAGCGGACAGGTCATCAGCGACATATAGAACGTGAGCGCAACCGGCTCATGTCCGTCTCCGGCGCATTGGCCATCACGTTGCCCGCGGCGCGCAGAACCTTCACACCCCTGCTGTGCGGGCGCCGGGCAGCGCTGTAACGGTTGCGTCATACAACGGTCCCTGCGCTGTCATCGAACCGTTATGGAATGTGCGCCGGGCGGGTAACCCCGCATTCCAATCAACCCAGGAGCCACCCCGTGATCCACGCCTTCAAGTCGCGCGTTGCCGTTGCCGTCTTCGCAGCGTCGTCCGTGTTCGCCGCCAACGCCGCTGAAATCACCGGCGCGGGCGCCTCGTTCATCTACCCGGTGATGTCGAAGTGGTCGGCCGACTACAACGCCGCCACCAGCAACAAGGTCAACTACCAGTCGATCGGTTCCGGCGGCGGCATTGCGCAGATCAAGGCCAAGACCGTTGATTTCGGCTCCTCCGATGCTCCGCTGAAGCCGGAAGAACTGGCGGCTGCGGGCCTGGCCCAGTTCCCGTCGGTGATCGGCGGCGTGGTGCCGGTGGTCAACGTGGCCGGCATCGCCCCGGGCGCGCTGAAGCTGGACGGTGCTGTGCTGGCCAACATCTTCCTGGGCAAGATCAAGACCTGGAACGACCCGGCCATCGCCGCGCTGAACCCGGGCGTGACCCTGCCGAGCGCCAAGATCACCGTCGTGCACCGTTCGGATGGTTCGGGCACCACCTTCAACTTCGTCAACTACCTGTCCAAGGTCAGCCCGGAGTGGAAGAGCTCGGTCGGCGAAGGCACCTCGGTCCAGTGGCCGGCCGGCATCGGCGGCAAGGGCAATGAAGGCGTTGCTGCCTACGTGAAGCAGATCAAGGGCGGTATCGGCTACGTCGAACTGTCCTACGCGCTGCAGAACAAGCTGTCGTACACCGCGATGAAGAACGCTGCCGGCCGCTTCGTGCAGCCGAGCGACACCTCGTTCGCTGCCGCTGCCGCCAGCGCCGACTGGGCCAGCGCCAAGGACTTCTACCTGGTGATGACCAACGCCCCGGGCGCCGAGTCCTGGCCGATCACCGCCACCAACTTCATCCTGGTGCACAAGAAGCCGAAGAACGCTGCCAACGGCAAGGCCACCCAGGAGTTCTTCCGCTGGGTCTACAAGAGCGGCGATGCCCAGGCCCGCCAGCTGGACTACGTGCCGCTGCCGGACAGCCTGGTCCGCCAGATCGAGACCTACTGGACGCAGAACCTGAAGTAAGCAAGCGCGTTCCCCCGCAGGAACGGGATCGGCGGGTCCTCTCTCCCCCGCCGATCCCACCCCGGGCGCGAGATCCTCGAGATCTCGCGCTCTTCTTGTTTTTGGGGGTTGATCGTGAAGAGCGTTTGCGCCTTCGCTGATCCGTGGGGGAGTCGGTGAGCCAGGGCGTGCAGGACACGCCGTAAACCCGTCCTTGGGGGCTCGGCCACGGCATCCATGCCGTGGACGGTCCTGCACGCCCTGGCCCACCGCCTCTCGACAGTTCATCGGGGGCGCGGTGGGGTCATGAAAGGCAGGAGCAAAGGCAAGAGCGTTTGTAGAGCCCCGACCGTCCTACCGGTGCGCAGATCCGGGGTCTCCGGGGGCCTTCTGGATCCGGACCAACCCTGTGAAACCCTTGTCAGAACGTGATCCAGGACACCTCTGTCATGGTCGTAATACGGCTGTAACAAAAACATCATTTCATAGCCGCATCCGCCGACGCCGTCGGCTCTACCCCGCTATGGAGTGACCATGAAACTGCACTCGGCCAGCCTTGCCGCCCTTTCCCTGGCCATCGCCCTGGGCCTGTCTGCCTGCGGTGGCGACAAGCAGGCTGCGCAGCAGCCGGCTGCCGACGGTGCCGCTGCCCCGGCCGCTGGTGCCAAGGTGAGCGCAGAAGTGTCCGGTGCCGGCGCTTCCTTCATCTTCCCGCTGGTGTCCAAGTGGTCGGCTGACTACAACGCCAGCACCGGCGCCAAGATCAACTACCAGTCGATCGGTTCCGGCGGCGGCATCGCCCAGATCAAGGCCGGCACCGTCGACTTCGGTTCGTCCGACAAGCCGCTGAGCAGCGAAGAGCTGGCCCAGGCCGGCCTGGCCCAGTTCCCGTCCGCCATCGGCGGTGTGGTCCCGGTGGTCAACATTGAAGGCCTGGAAACCGGCAAGCTGCGCCTGAGCGGCGCCCTGCTGGCGGACATCTTCCTGGGCAAGGTCAAGACCTGGAACGACCCGGCCATCGTCGCCGCCAACCCGGGCGTGAAGCTGCCGGAAGGCAAGATCACCCTGGTCCACCGTTCGGACGGTTCGGGCACCACCTTCAACTTCTCCAACTACCTGTCCAAGGTCAGCCCGGAGTGGAAGACCAAGGTCGGCGAAGGCACCTCGGTGCAGTGGCCGGACGGCGTCGGTGGCAAGGGCAACGAAGGCGTTGCGTCCTATGTGAAGCAGATCAAGGGCTCCATCGGCTACGTCGAACTGGCCTACGCGCTGCAGAACGGCATGCCGTACGCGGCCATGCAGAACGCGGCCGGCAACTGGGTCGAGCCGAGCGCGGAAACCTTCGCCGCCGCGGCCGCCAGCGCCGACTGGGCCAGCGCCAAGGACTTCAACCTGGTCATCACCAACGCCCCGGGCGAGCAGGCGTGGCCGATCACCGCCACCAACTTCATGCTGATGCAGAAGACGCCGAAGGATGCCAAGCGCAACCAGGACACCCTGGCCTTCTTCAAGTGGGCCTTCGAGAACGGCCAGACCCAGGCCAACGAGCTGCACTACGTGCCGCTGCCGGCCGAGCTGGTCAAGCAGATCGAAGCCTACTGGGCGACCGACCTGAAGTGACGGACATGACGGTGCCCGCCCCGCGCGGGCACCGTCTCTTCCACGCCGTGCCGCCCCGCCCCTTCCTGGCCCTGCCGTCCCCATGAATGCCATCGCCCAGCCTGTAGCCGCCCCGTCCACGCGCGATGCGCGTGATGCCCGCAACGACAAACTGTTCCGATGGGTGCTGGTCGGCACCGTCATCTTCGTCCTCATCGCGCTGGCCTGCGCCGCGTTGTCGATGCTGTGGGGCGGCCGCCATGCCCTGCAGATGCAGGGCCTCAGCTTCTTCTTCTCCGCCGACTGGAATCCGGTCGAAAACAAGTTCGGTGCCCTCGCCCCGATCTACGGCACCCTGGTCACTGCCGCCATCGCAATGGTCATCGCGGTGCCGGTCAGCTTCGGCATCGCCTTCTTCCTCACCGAAGTCGCGCCGCGCTGGCTGCGTGGCCCGGTCGGTACCGCCATCGAACTGCTGGCCGGCATTCCCTCGATCATCTACGGCATGTGGGGCCTGTTCGTGCTGGTGCCGGTGATGACCGAGTACGTCACCCCGTTCCTCAACGAAACCCTGGGCGAGATGCCGATCATCGGCCCGCTGTTCCAGGGCCCGCCGCTGGGTATCGGCATGCTCACCGCCGGTTTCGTGCTGGCCATCATGGTCATTCCCTTCATCTCCTCGGTGATGCGCGAAGTGTTCCTGACCGTGCCGACCCGCCTGAAGGAATCGGCCTACGCGCTGGGCTCCACCAAGTGGGAAGTGAGCTGGGACATTGTCCTGCCTTACACCCGCTCGGCCGTCATCGGCGGCGTCTTCCTCGGCCTCGGCCGTGCGCTGGGCGAAACCATGGCCGTGGCCTTCGTGATCGGCAACAGCGTGCGCCTGTCGCCGTCGCTGCTGGAGCCGGGCACCACCATCGCCGCGCTGATCGCCAACGATTTCGGCGAAGCCACTGAAACCTACCGCTCGGCCCTGCTGCTGCTCGGCTTCGTCCTCTTCATCGTCACCTTCGTGGTGCTGGCCATCGCCCGCCTGATGCTGATGCGCCTGTCCCGCAAGGAGGGCAACTGATGTCCAGCACCGCTGATTCGCTGTACCTGCGCCGCCGCATCGGCAATGTCATCGCCATCGCCGCGTCCTGCGCCACCGCCCTGTTCGGTCTGTTCTTCCTGGGCTGGATCCTGTTCACCCTGGCCTCCAAGGGTCTGGCCGGCATCAACCTGGATCTGTTCACCAAGATGACGCCGCCGCCGATGCAGGAAGGCGGTCTGGCCAACGCCTTCTTCGGCAGCGCGGTGATGTGTGCGCTGGCGATCGGCATCGGCACCCCGCTGGGCGTGCTGGCCGGCACCTGGCTGGCCGAGTACGGCAACGCCCGCAAGGCCGGCACCGTGGTCCGCTTCGTCAACGACATCCTGCTGTCGGCGCCGTCGATCGTGCTCGGCCTGTTCGTCTACACCCTGTACGTGATGCAGACCGGCGGCAACTTCTCGGCCTTCGCCGGTGCCCTGTCGCTGGCCTTCATCGTGCTGCCGGTGGTGGTGCGCACCACCGACGAGATGCTGCGCCTGGTGCCTTCGCAGATGCGCGAAGCGGCCCTGTCGCTGGGTATCCCGCAGTGGAAGGTGATCGTGCAGGTGCTGTACCGCAGTGCCTCGGCCGGCATCATCACCGGCATCCTGCTGGCGCTGGCCCGCATCTCGGGCGAAACCGCGCCGCTGCTGTTCACCGCCTTCGGCAACCAGTACTGGAACAACAACATCTTCCAGCCGATGGCCTCGGTGCCGGTGGTGATGAACCAGTTCGCAGGCAGCCCGTATGAATCCTGGCAGGTGCTGGCCTGGGCCGGTGCCCTGGTGCTGACTGTCTTCGTGTTGCTGGTCAGCCTTGCCGCCCGCGGCATCCTGCTGCGCAACCGTATCTCCCATGACTGACCTTTCCGTGGATAACGCCATGAACGACCTTTCCAACGCCGTGCCGATGCAGCGCATCGCCGTGCCGTCCTCGCACGAGAGCCTGCACACGCCGTCGCCGGTGAAGCTGGCTGCGCGTGGACTGGACTTCTACTACGACAAGTTCCACGCCCTGAAGGGCATCAACCTGGAGATCCCGGAAAAGCGCGTGACCGCGCTGATCGGTCCCTCCGGTTGCGGCAAGTCCACGCTGCTGCGCATCTTCAACCGCATCTACGCGCTGTACCCGAAGCTGGAAGCGCGTGGCGAAGTACTGCTGGACGGTGAGAACATCCTGTCGCCGAAGTACCCGATGAACCGCCTGCGCAGCAAGGTCGGCATGGTGTTCCAGAAGCCGGTGCCGTTCCCGATGACCATCTTCGAGAACGTGGCCTACGGCATCCGCCACCACGAGAAGCTGAGCAAGGCCGACATGGCCGACCGCGTCGAGCAGGCGCTGCGCCAGGGCGCGCTGTGGGACGAAGTGAAGGACAAGCTGGGCCAGAGCGCGCTGGGCCTGTCCGGTGGCCAGCAGCAGCGTCTGTGCATTGCCCGTGCCGTGGCCCTGCGCCCGTCGGTGCTGCTGCTGGACGAGCCGACCTCGGCACTGGATCCGATCTCGACCAGCCGCATCGAGCAGCTGGTGGAAGAGCTCAAGCACGAGTACACGATCGTGATCGTCACCCACAACATGCAGCAGGCTGCGCGCGTGTCCGACTACACCGCCTTCATGTACCTGGGCGACCTGATCGAGCACGACCGCACCGAAGTGATCTTCTCGCAGCCGTCGCAGCGGCAGACCGAGGACTACATCACCGGTCGCTTCGGCTGATCGGCCTGTCCCTTCGCCACATGTTCCAGCCAGGCATGGCCTGGCTCTACCCGGATTGCAGACCATGAACCTTCCCAACGACCACATCGTCAAGAGCTACGACGAAGAGCAGCAGCGCCTGGTGGCCGAAATCGTGCGCATGGGCGAGATGGCCGTCGCCCAGCTCGAAGCGGCGATGGACGTGATCGAGAAGCGCGACGAGAACGCCGCCCATCGCATCATCGCCAACGACGAAGCAATTGATGCGCTTGAGCAGCAGATCAGCCACGACGTGATGCGCCTGGCGCTGCGCGGCCCGATGGCGCGCGACCTGCGCGAGATCCTGGCGGGCCTGCGCATCCCGGCCGACATCGAACGCATCGGCGACTACGCGGCCAACGTGGCCAAGCGCTCGATCGCGCTGGGCAAGGTGCCGCCGCTGCCGCAGATCCAGGGCCTGCGTGCCCTCGGTCGTCTGGCCGCACAGCAGGTGCGCCGCGCCATCGCCGCCTATCGCGACAACGACGCCGAAGCCGCGCTGGCACTGCGCGAGGACGACGCCCGCCTGGACGCGCAGTACACCGCGCTGTTCCGCGAGCTGCTGACCTACATGATGGAAGATCCGCGCAACATCACCCCGTGCACGCATCTGCTGTTCATGGCCAAGAACCTGGAGCGCGTGGGTGACCACGCCACCAACATCGCCGAGAACGTGTGGTTCCTGGTGCACGGCGAGCAGCCGCTGCCGCCGCGCGAGAAGCGCGATGAGACCTCCAGCACCGAACAACTCTGACGCTGCACTGCAACACCGGAGTTGACTCCAAGGTGGCCGCTGTCCTGGTGACAGCGGCCTTTTTGTTTCTGGGCGTTCCGGCTGTTCATCCACGCATGGCGTGGATCTACTGGCCGGTCGCAGATGGATCCACGCGATTCCCTGGGAACCGTGTTCCCCTTCTGTAACAAACCTCACGAAAATTTGAGGTCTTGGCGAGGATTCGTTGAGTAGGATCGCTGCACCATCGTTTCCACCGGCCCCCTGCCGGCCACCCGGGCACCCGCCCACACCACCCAGGAGCACCACCGATGAGCAGTTCCAACAAGACCCTGTCCCTGCTGACTGCTACCGCCCTGGCCGCCGGCCTGGGCATGACCGCCAGTGCCTCGGCGCTGAGCATGAGCGACCTGGCCCAGGGCTATCTGGTGGCCGGCCAGGCCGCCAAGGCCAGCACCGATGCCAAGGCAGCAGATACCAAAATGGCCGCTGACGCGACCAAGCACGCCGAAGGCAAATGTGGTGCCGACGGCAAGAGCGCTGAAGGCAAGTGCGGCGCCGACAAGGGCAAGGCTGCCACCGGCACCGCCGCTGGCGCCAAGGCCAAGGCCGGCGACAAGAAGTCGGCCGAAGGCAAGTGCGGCGAAGGCAAGTGCGGTGCCAAGCACTGACGTCCGCGCCAGCGTCGTCCACCCGCGGCCGCCGCTTCGTGCGGCGGCCGCCGGGTTGGGCCTGCGCAGGGCGCTGCTGCAGGATCTGCGCGAAGCACCGGCGGGCGACTTCGATTTCCTCGAATGCGCACCGGAGAACTGGATCCATGTCGGCGGTCCCGCCGGTGACGCGCTGGCCGAACTGGCGCAGCGCCAT
The DNA here is from genome assembly GCF_051861585.1 of Stenotrophomonas sp. ATs4. Taxonomy (NCBI): domain Bacteria; kingdom Pseudomonadati; phylum Pseudomonadota; class Gammaproteobacteria; order Lysobacterales; family Lysobacteraceae; genus Stenotrophomonas; species Stenotrophomonas sp. ATs4. Next base: position 241,517 of record NZ_JBLYPK010000003.1, read on the forward strand.
CCGCTGAGCTGCCATGGCCTGTCGTTGTCGCTGGGCGGCAGCGCGCCGCTGGATACGCAACTGCTGGAGCAGGTCGGCCAGTTCCTCGACAAGCACCGCGTGCCGCTGTACAGCGAACACCTGAGCTACTGCAGCGACGACGGTCACCTGTACGACCTGCTGCCGATTCCGTTCACCGACGAAGCGGTGCGCCATACCGCGGCGCGCATCGCCCGCGTGCAGGACATTCTCGGCCGCCGCATCGCAGTGGAGAACGTGTCCTACTACCTGGCACCGGAACCGGCGATGGACGAACTGGCCTTCACCAAGGCCGTGCTCGCCGAGGCCGACTGCGACCTGCTGCTGGACGTCAACAACGTCTACGTCAACGCCTGCAACCATGGCTACGACGCCGACACCTTCATTGCCGGGCTGCCCGCAGAGCGCATCGTCTGCCTGCACGTGGCCGGGCACCTGGACGAGGCACCGGACCTGAAGATCGACACCCATGGCGGTGCGGTGATCGACCCGGTCTGGGACTTGCTGGCGCGTACCTACGCGCGCATCGGCTCACGCCCGACCCTGCTCGAACGCGATTTCAATTTCCCCCCCTATGCAGAACTGCAGGGCGAACTGCAGACCATCCGCCGCCTGCAGGCCGCGCACGCCGGTGCTGCACATGACTGATGCTCCCGACACCCTGCGCGCGCAGCAGCACGCGTTCACCGCTCACCTGCGCGATCCACAGGCGGTGTCGGCACCGGCCGGCCTGGAGCCACGCCGGGTGGCGGTATACCAGCGGCTGCTGTTCAACAACCTGCTCGGCCTGTTGAGCAACGGCTTCCCGGTCTGCGTGCGCCTGCTCGGCGAATCGGCCTGGAGCACGCTGGTCCGCCAGTACTTCGCCACCCATCGCTGCCAGACGCCGCTGTTCACCGAGCTGGCCGCCGAATTCGTGCAATGGCTGCAGGCGCAGCCACAGCTGCCGCACCCGGCACTGGCCGAGCTGGCCCATTACGAGTGGGTGGAAACCGCGCTGTACCAGCTTCCCGCCGAGCCACTGCAGGTGCGGGGTGATATCGACCCGCTGCGGGTACCGCTGCAGCGTTCGCCGCTGGCCTGGCCGCTGCTGTACCAGTGGCCGGTGCATCGGCTCGGTGCCGAGGATGCGCCGGTGCAGCTCCCGCCCGAACCGACCGGCCTGCTGGTGCGCCGCGAGGCCGATGGCGAGGTGCGCTTTGCCACGCTCAGCCCGCTGGCGGTGTACCTGCTGTCCAGCATCGGCGAACAGCCTGGCCTCGATGGACGTACCTATCTGCAGCAACTGGCACGTGCGCATGGCCTGGCCGAAGACGCGCTGGCTGGACCCGGTGCCGCATTGCTGCAGCAGTTCCTGCAGGCCGGTGTGATCGGCCCGCTCGCAGTCCCCAGCTGACGCCCCTTCCCCCGGAGAACCGCCGATGAACCTCCCGACCCTGGCCGCCGCGCGCGGCCAGCTGGACCGTCTCGCCCCCTGGTTGGCCCCGCTCGGCCTGCGCCTGCTCTTGGCCTGGGAATACTTCGAATCCGGCCGCGAGAAACTGCGCGGCCAGAACTGGTTCGCCGACCTGCAGGACGCCTTCCCGTTCCCGTTCGACCAGCTGCCGGCCGCCCTGAACTGGCAGCTCGCCACGTGGTTCGAACTGATCGGCGCGGCCTGCCTGCTGTTCGGGTTTGGCACCCGTTTTGCCGCCGCCAGCCTGCTGGTGCTGACCGTGGTAGCCACCTATGCGGTGCACTGGCCGATGGAATGGAACTCGCTGGGTGACCTCGCGATGGGCTATGCGATCAGTGACCAGGGCTTCGGCAACTTCAAGCTGCCGGTGCTGTTCATGGCCATGCTGCTGCCGCTGCTGTTCACCGGCGCCGGCAGGCTGAGCGTGGATGCGTGGCTGGCACGGCGGCAGCCATTGGCCATGACGGCAGGTCCCGCAGTCCGGTAGATGCCGACCTTGGTCGGCGCGCACCGTGCCAACCAAGGTTGGCACCTACCGGAATCCTGAGCGCGCGGTGCACCGGTGGGTGTCGACCTTGGTCGACACGCTCCTGCGCAGGGAACCCGTGCGCCACAGGCTGGCCGGGCGCTCAGGGTCGCTCTGCTAGAATTCACGCATGAATGACCCCACCCCCGCACCTGCCGCCGCCCCCGAATCCGCAGTACCCCAGGCGCAGCGCGCGATGTCACAACGCTTCCGCGGCTTCCTGCCGGTGGTGGTGGACGTGGAAACCGGCGGCTTCGACAGCCAGCGCAACGCGCTGCTGGAAATCGCTGCAGTGCCGATCGAGATGGACGAGAACGGCCTGCTCTACCCCGGCCAGACCGCCAGTGCCCATGTGGTGCCCGCCGAAGGCCTGGAGATCGACCCGAAGTCGCTGGAAGTGACCGGCATCATCCTCGACCACCCGTTCCGGCTGGCCAAGGAAGAAAAAGCCGCGCTGGACCACGTCTTCACCCCGGTACGGGCGGCCATGAAGAAATATGGCTGCCAGCGCGCGATCCTGGTCGGCCACAACGCCCATTTCGACCTCGGTTTCGTCAATGCAGCGGTGGCGCGGACCGGCCACAAGCGCAACCCGTTCCACCCCTTCAGCGTATTCGACACGGTGACCCTGGCCGGCATTGCCTACGGGCAGACGGTGCTGGCGCGTGCGGCCAACGCCGCGGGGCTGGGCTGGGATGCCAACGAGGCGCACAGCGCGGTGTACGACACCGAGCAGACTGCGCGGTTGTTCTGCACCATCGCCAACGCCTGGCCGCGGTAAACCGGCCAACGGCGGAGCCGCACCCACCACACACCGGGCGGTAGATCCACGCCATGCGTGGATGCAATCAACCAATGCTCGTACGATCCCGGCCGTCGCTCTTGGCGCGGTACAGCGCGCGGTCGGCGCGCTGGTACAGCAGCGCCGGGGTGCGGTCATCGGCATCCAGTTCCACCAGGCCTGCGCTGAAGGTCACGCGCAGGCCGGCCACGCCGGCCCAGTCGGGATGGTCATGGAACAGCCCGCGCAGGCGCGCGCACAGTTGTGCGGCTTCTTCCAGGCGGGTGTCGTTGAGCAGCAATGCGAACTCTTCGCCGCCGGTACGCGCCGGAAGATCCGAGGCGCGGCAGGCGGCAGCAATCACCGTTGCCACCTGCACCAGCACGGCATCACCGATGCTGTGGCTATGGCGATCGTTGACGTCCTTGAAGTGGTCAATGTCCAGCACCACCAGGCACAGCGGATGGCCACTGCGTTGCGAGCGGGCGAAGTCGCGCGCCAGGGTTTCATCGAAGGCACGGCGGTTCGCCAGCCCGGTCAGGGCGTCTTCCCGTGCCTGACGCTCGAAGGCCTCGGCCTGCCGCGCCAGGCGCTCGGCCAGTTCGGTCTTTTCCTGGTTCAGCGCCTGCAGGTGCACGGTCTTGGCCTGCAGGTCGAAGGTGGCTTCATCCACCCGCCGCGCCAGGCGCAGGTTGCTGGCCTTCAGCTGCTGCAGCAGCAACCGGTACAGCGCCACCAGCGCGGCCAGCAGCAACAGGCCTGCCAGCGCCTGCACGCTGCGCCGCTGCCACCAGAACGGCTCCACGGTGAAGCTCCACACCGCTTCCTGCTGCGCCCAGCTGCCGCCCGGATGGGCCGCCGCCACGTGCAGGGTGTAGTCACCCGGTGGCAGGCCCACGAACTCGACACTGCGCTGCGGGCCGCGCTCGACCCAACCGGCATCCAGTCCGTCCAGCCGGGTGCGGTAACGGATGCGATCGGACATCAGGTAGCTCAGGCCGACATAGCTCACTGCCAACCGACGGCCGCCGGGAATGTAGTTGCGCTCTGGTCCTTCCCAGTGCACCGGTGCGCCATCCACCTGCACGCTTTCAATCGCCGCCGGTGGCGAGGGGCGTTCACGGAACCGCTGCAGGCGCTGCGGATCCACCGTACTCAGGCCACCGGCAGTGACCACCCAGAACGTGCCGTCCTGGCGCAGGATCGCCGATGGACTGGAGCTGCCGTTGGCCTGCGCGTTGGCCATGCCATCAATCTCGTTGTAGCGCTCCACCACCACCCGCGGCACGCGCCCGTCGGCAACCGCATTGAGCGTTGCCATATCGGTGCGCAACACACCGCGGTTGCTGCTGATCCAGACGTTGCCCAGACGGTCCGGCACCAGCTGGAACACCGCGTCCACCGGCATGCCCTGCTCCAGGCCTACCCGCGCCAGTGTTCCGTGCTGCCAGCGGTACAGGCCGCGATCACTGCTGATCCACATCGCATCGCCCAGTTGATGGAAGCCGAACACGCTGCGGCCGCCCCCCAACGGTGCCAGGTCGATCGACTGCACGCGGTCGCCGCGCAGCACGCGGATGCCCTCGATGGTGCCGATCCACAGATTGCCCTGGTGGTCATGCTCGAGCGCGGTGATCAGCCCGCCGGGCATGCCCGGCACGCTTGATACCTGCACGCGGTCACCGTCGATGCGGACCACGCCTTTCTGCGTGCCAGCCCAGACCACGCCCTGCGGGTCCACGCTGATTGCGCGGATGTTGCCACCGGGCATGCCGTCTGCCGCCGCATAGTTGTGGCGCAGGCTGCCGTCGCGACCGAGGCGGTAAACGCCATCACCAAAGGTGCCGACCCACAGGTCACCATCCGGCCCCTGCGCCAGGCTCAGCACCGAAGGCGCCTTGCCGCCACGGTTGTGCAACGGCACGGCGCGGAAGCGGCCATCGGGGGTCTGCAGGTCCAGGCCGCTGGCGCTGCCGACCCACAGCTGGCGGTCGCGGTCCTCGAACACGGTGCGCACATAGTCACCGCTGAGGCCGTCGCGCTCGGTGTAACTGCTGAACAGCGTTTCGCGCAGGCGGTACAGGCCGCCGTTGGCGCCCACCCAGATGCTGCCCTCGGCATCCTCGCGCAGGCTGACCACGCGGCCACCGGGCAGGTTCAGGCCCGCCGGCAGCCGCTCAAGGCCATGTGCGGAGATGCGCAGCAGGCCCTGGTTCTCGGTGCCCAGCCACAGGTCACCGTGGCGGTCCTGCAGCATCGAGGTCATGTGCAGCTGGCCCGGCAGGCGGTGCATCAACACCAGCTGGTCATCCTCCACCCGGTACAGGCGCTCGCCGGCGACGATCCACAGCGCACCGTCCGGCGCCCGGTAGGGCCACGACAGGCCGCTGCCCGCGCCCAGCCCCCAGGCCGCGGGCGCGCGCTTGAGCACGCCGTCGTTGTCGCGCAGCACCAGTCCATCAAGGGTGCCGGCCCAGACCCGGTCCTGCGCATCGACCACCAGCTTGGTGAAGCTCATCGCCATCGGCAGGTCAGCGGCCGGCGCCTGGTAGACGATGCCCTTGTCCGGCGTCAGATAGCCGATGCCCTTGCCCTCGTAAAGCAGCCACAGGCGGCCCTGGCTGTCCATCTGCATCGACTGGATCAGCACCTGCGGCGTATTGCCCTGATGCTCCCAGACCCGCCACTGGCCATCATTGCCGCGGTGGCTGACGTTGCCGCGCGAATCGCTGATCCACAGGCCACCCTGGCGGTCGACCAGCAGCGCACCGATGCCGTTGTCACGCAGGCCGGGGCGCGTACTGCGGTCGAACACGGTGAAATCCAGACCGTTGTAGCGCACCAGGCCTTCCCAGGTGGCGAACCACAGGTGGCCTTCCGGCGTCTGTGCGATGTCGCGCAGCGAGTTGTGTGGCAGCCCATTGCGCGACGTCCATACATCGATGGCGTAGTCGCGCAGCGGCGGTGCGCCCTCCTGTGCGGCCAGCGGCAGCGCAAGGGCCAGCAACAGCCATAGCAGGCCCTGCCGCAGCCTTCGACTGAAATCCGATCCGCAGCGCTCCACCCAGCGCGTGCTGTCCCCCTGTCCGCCCATCAGCGCAGCGGTGGCGGCCAGGCAGGGCTGCCGGGCCGGGCAGCGTGCGGGAGCTGCCGGGCAGCGCGGAACGGCATGCCGGCGGGTACGGGCTGGCTCATCGAAGGGGCACTGGGGAGATGCGCAGATGATAGGCGAAACCCCGCCCCCGGCGTCACCGCTGCTGGACGGCGAAACTCAGCCGCCGCGCCCCGGCGGTGTCACCTGTGCGCTGGCCGGCCACTGCACCACTGCTTCCAGCCCCCCTTCGGCACGGTTGCGCAGCCACAGGCGCCCACCATCTTTTTCGGCCAGGGCGCGCGCGATGGTCAGGCCCAGTCCGGCGCCGCCGGTCTCGCGCGAACGCGAGGTCTCCACCCGCACGAACGGGTCGAACACCGCCTCGAGCTGATCTTCGGCCAGGCCGGGGCCATCATCGGCCACCACCACCGTGATCGCGCCGCCACTGCGCTCGACCCGTACCCGCACCCGGTAGGCATACATCACTGCGTTGTCCACCAGGTTGGAAAACAGGCGGTGCATGGCCAGTGGACGCAGCATCAGCACTGCCCCGCTTCCGCCTTCGAAGACGACGTCGCCGCCGCCCTCTGCGGTGTCTTCGACGATGCTTTCCAGCAGTGAATCCAGATCCAGCGCGGCGCGCTGCTCGGCGCTTTCCGCACTGCGGGCCAGCTCCAGGCCTTCGCGCACCAGCGCCTGCATCGCGGCCAGATCACCAATCAGGCGTTCGCGCAGCGTCTCGTCGCTGACGTTCTCCAGGCGCAGGCGCAGGCGGGTCAGCGGAGTCTGCAGGTCATGGGTGATCGCCGCCAGCATCTGCGTGCGTTCAGCCAGGTGTCGCTGCAGGCGGTGCTGCATGGCATTGAAGGCTTCAGCGGCGCGCTGCACTTCACGCGGACCGCGCAGGGGAAGCGGATCACGCTGCAGGTCGTCGCCGAGATCTTCCGCCGCCGCCGCCAGTTCCTGCAGCGGTGCGCTGGCCATGCGCGCGACGATGTACGCCAGTACGGCGATCGCCAGCACCAGCAGGGTCAGGAACCACGGATCGACGGCGAGGATGCCGTTGTGCGCCACTGCCGGCGAATCCAGCGCCAGCTTCAGCAGCGTGCCATCGTTGAGCGTCACATCCACCGCGCGACACTTGGGCGGGATGAACGCCGGATCACGCTCGCGCGGGCGCTTGCGATGCCCGGGCGGCGGCGGAGGCAACAGGTCCTGCAGCTTGGGAATGCAGGAGCGGAACGAAGCAAAGTGCACATGCGCGCGTGCGACCGGGCCTGGCCGGTCATCCAGCACTTCCATCAACGCCGTATCGGCCCGCCCCAGGCGTGCGCCCGGCTGCAGCGCACGCACGCTCGGCCCACCGATTTCGAGCAGGCGCTCACGCAGTTCGGGGTTGCCATCGAGCAGGTTCACGTAGCCCTGCAGGCGGTCGGCAATGCGGTTAAGGTTCTGCCGCTCGAATTCCTGCTGGCGCTTGGAGGTGGCCAGCATGGTCGCACCGATCGCAGCCACGCTCATGCCCAGCAGCAGGATCACGAACAAGCGCCCGACCATCGAGGACATGAAGTGGCGCAGGCGCTTCATCGCGGCTTATTCCAGGTTGACGGCCGAGGCCAGTACATAGCCTTCGTTGCGCACGGTCTTGATCAGCCCGTCCGGGCCGCCGTCATCACCGAGCTTGTTGCGCAGGCGGCTGACCTGCAGGTCGATCGCACGGTCCTGCGCTTCGTAGTTGCGGCCACTGCTGAGCGCGACCAGCTGCTCGCGTGACAACACCTTGTTGGCATGGGCGATAAACACCCGCAGCAGGCGGAACTCGGCACCGGACAGCACCACCACGCGGTCATCCGGGTCCACCAGGTGGCGATGCTCCAGGTCGAATACCCAGCGCGAGAAGCGCGCGCGGCGAACTGCCAGCGGCTCCAGGTTGGCCGGCAGTGCCTCGGTCCGGCGCAATACGTTGCGGATGCGCGCCAGCAGCTCGCGCGGTTCGAACGGCTTGGCCAGGTAGTCGTCGGCGCCCATTTCCAGGCCCAGGACGCGGTCGATCGGCTCGGCACGCGCGGTCAGCATGATCACCGGCGTGTTCGAGCGCGCGCGCAGGTCGCGGCACAGGGTCAGGCCATCCTCGCGCGGCAGGTTGAGGTCGAGCACGATCAGGTCCACGTGCTCACGGTCCAGCAGCTGGCGCATGGCGGTGCCGTCGGCGGCCGTGCTCACCTGGTAGCCGGCCCGGCCAAGCTGCTCGGCCAGCAGGGTGCGGATGTCGTTGTCGTCGTCGACGATCAGCAGTCGATGCATCGGGTTTTCAGTCTCCATGTCGCGATCATCCCGTGTCGGCAGCTGAACCGCATCCGGGGCATTGCGTACCAGTGTATCCAGCGATGGGCCGGATACCTGTGGTTACGCGTATTCACCGACAGTGTTACATAGAGACATACCCTGAGGATTGAGCCGCCTGTCGCCCGGTCTTCACAATGCCCACCAACGCCGCCGCCGCGGCCCCGAGAGTGAAGCCACGACGTGACGTTCCGCCTGCTGCCTGCAACCCGCCGGGGTCGCCTCATACTGATCGCCCTGTTTGCCCTTGCCGTGACCGCCGCTGTCTGGTGGCTGATGCGCAAGCCCGCCGCCCCGGCAGTGGCAACCACCCCGGTCAGCCGTGGTGACATCGAGCAGACGGTGGACGCCACCGGCGTGATCGATGCCTACAAGCTGGTCAGTGTCGGCGCCCAGGCGTCGGGCCAGATCAAGTCGCTGAAGGTGCAGCTGGGCGATACGGTGAAGGAAGGCGACCTGATCGCCGAGATCGACGCCACCACCCAGCAGAACCAGGTGCTCAACGCACAGGCCTCGCTGGACCAGGTCACCGCCCAGCGCGCCGTGCAGCAGGCCAGCCTGCGCCAGGCCGAGCTGGAATTCGCGCGCCAGCAGCAGATGCTGTCCGCCGAGGCCACCTCGCGCCAGGAATACGATGCCGCCGAGGCACAACTGAAGACCGCCCGCGCCCAGCTGCAGTCCTACGAGGCGCAGATCAAGGGCCGCGAAACCGAACTGGGTACCGCCCGTGCCAACCTGGCCTACACCCGCATCGTGGCGCCGATGGACGGCACGGTGGTGGCGGTGGTGGCCGAGGAAGGCCGCACCGTGAACGCCAACCAGACCGCACCGACCATCGTCATGCTGGCACGGTTGGATGTGGTCACCGTCAATGCCGAGATCTCCGAGGCCGATGTGGTCAAGATCAAGGCCGGCATGCCGGTGTACTTCACCACGCTCGGCGATCCTGACCGCAAGTACCACGCCACGCTGCGCCAGATCAATCCGGCGCCGGCCTCGATCGCCAACGAGAATTCGTCCAGCTCCAGCAGCTCGTCCAGTTCCAGCTCCAGCAGCGCGGTCTACTACAACGCGCTGTTTGATGTGGAAAATCCGGATGGCACGCTGCGCATCGACATGACCGCGCAGGTTTCGGTGCTGCTGAAGCAGGCCAAGGGCGTGCTGATGGTGCCGGCCGTTGCACTCGGGCCGAAGTCGCGTGATGGCGAGCGCATCGTGCGGGTGGTCGATGACAACGGCCAGCCGCAGCCACGCAAGGTCAAGGTCGGCATCAACAACGGCGCCAACGTCGAGGTCCTGTCCGGACTGGAGGAAGGCGAGCGTGTGGTGGTTGGCGAAGGCGGCGCTGCGGCAGCCGGTGGTGGTGGCAACCGCGGCGGCATGCAGATGCGGGTCGGCGGCCCGGGCATGGGGCGCCGATGAGCACGACGGCGCCGCTGCTGCGCCTGCGCGACCTGCGACGTGAGTTCCCCGCCGGCGACGATGTGATCGCCGTGCTGCGCGACGTCAATCTCGACATCCATGCTGGCGAGATCGTGGCCATCGTCGGCCAGTCCGGTTCGGGCAAATCGACGCTGATGAACATCCTCGGCTGCCTTGATCGTCCCACCCGTGGCAGCTACCAGGTGGCCGGTCGCGAAACCGGGAAAATGGAACCGGACGAGCTGGCCGAACTGCGCCGCGAACATTTCGGTTTCATCTTCCAGCGCTATCACCTGCTGGGCGACCTGGATGCGCGTGGCAACGTGGAAGTACCGGCGGTATATGCCGGCAGCCCCGGGCCGGTGCGCAACGCGCGTGCCGAGCAGCTGCTGCAGCGGCTGGGGTTGAGTGACCGCATGCACCACAAGCCCGGCCAGCTGTCCGGTGGCCAGCAGCAGCGCGTGTCGATCGCGCGGGCGCTGATGAACGGTGGCGAGGTGATCCTGGCTGACGAACCCACCGGCGCGCTCGACACGAAATCCGGCGAGGAAGTGATGGCGATCCTCGGCGAACTGCACGCCGAAGGCCACACCATCATCATCGTCACCCACGACATGAGCGTGGCCGAACACGCGCAGCGCATCATCGAGATCCGCGACGGCGAGATCATCGCCGACCGCGCCAACCCGAATGCGCCCACCTACCGTGCGCAGCGTGAGGCCAGCACCGGTGTTGCCCGTGGCAACAGCTGGCGGGCCGCACGCGACCGCTTCACCGAAGCATTCCGCATGGCCCTGCTGGCGATGAACGCGCATCGGCTGCGCACTTTCCTGACCATGCTCGGCATCATCATCGGCATCGCCTCGGTGGTCTCGGTGGTGGCGCTGGGCAATGGCTCGCAGCAGCAGATCCTGCAGAACATCAGCGCGCTCGGCACCAACACCATCGACGTCTATCCCGGCCGTGGTTTCGGCGACATGCGCTCGGCGCGGGTGCAGACGCTCAAGGCCAGCGATGCCGACGCACTGGCCCGGCAGAGTTACGTTGACAGCGCCACGCCCAGCGTGTCGACCTCAGTCACCGCGCGTTACCGCAACCAGTCCTCCACCGCCCAGGTCAGCGGCGTCGGTGAACAGTTCTTCCGGGTCAAGGGCGTGACCCTGCTGAGCGGCAGCTTCTTCGACAGTGACGCGGTGAAGGGCCTCGGCCAGGTCGCGGTGATCGACGAGAACACCCAGACCCAGTTCTTCCCCGACGTCGACCCGATCGGCCAGGTGATCCTGCTCGGCAACGTGCCGGCACGCGTGGTCGGCGTGGCCAAGCGCCAGAGCTTCGGCTTCGGTGGCAGCACCAGCCTGAGCGTGTGGCTGCCCTACACCACGGTGATGTCGCGCATGCTCGGCCAGAGCCACGTGTCCAGCATCACCGTGCGCGTGGACGATGCCACGCCGATGGATGCGGCGCAGGAAGCGATCACCCGGCTGTTGACGATGCGCCATGGCACCGAGGACTTCTTCCTCAGCAACAGCGCTGAGATCCGCCAGACCATCGAACAGACCACGCGCACGATGACGCTGCTGATTGGAGCCATCGCCGCCATCGCGCTGCTGGTCGGCGGCATCGGCGTGATGAACATCATGCTGGTGTCGGTCACCGAGCGTACCCGCGAGATCGGCGTGCGCATGGCCGTCGGTGCGCGGCAGAGTGACATCCGCCAGCAGTTCCTGATCGAAGCGGTGCTGGTATGCCTGCTCGGCGGCCTGCTCGGCATTGGCCTGGCTCTGCTGCTGGGCTCGATGATCGGCCGTTTCGCCAGTGACTTCCAGGTGCTGTTCTCCACCGCCTCGATTGTTGCTGCCTTCGCCTGCTCGACCCTGATCGGCGTGGCGTTCGGCTTCCTGCCCGCGCGCAACGCCGCGCAGCTTGATCCGGTGGAGGCCCTGGCCCGCGAATGAAGATGATGACCCGACTGTCCTACCCTGCTCCCTCGCGCCTGCTGTTGGCTGGCGCTGTACTGCTTGCGCTTTCCGGCTGCGCCTCAGTGGGCCGCTATCCGGTGCAGGACCCCGACGTGGCGGCCACCTATGGCCGTGGCGATGCCACCCTCAATGCGCCCGCCGACGACCCACGCAGCAGCCTGGATACACCCGGCCGCGACATCCGCCAGGACAGCTGGTGGACCGGCTTCGGCGATGAGCGCCTGGACCGCCTGGTGGCGCAGGCGCTGGCCGCCAACAGCGATCTGGCCGCCGCCGGCCTGGCCGTGCAGCGCTCACGCCTGCAGGCGGGCCTGGCCAGCAATGCGCTGTGGCCGCAACCCTCGTCTTCCGGCGTGAGCGGCAGCGCCAGCCGCGCCACCGACCAGTCTGATGATTGGCGTCGCAGCTATTCCACAGGCGTGTCGCTGGGCTGGGAGGTCGACCTGTGGGGCCGCCTGCGCACCCAGCGCGACATCGCCCGCTGGGAAGCCGAGGCCAGCGAGGAAGACCGGCAGAACACCGCGTTGCTGGTGATTGGCGACACCATCACCCAGTACTGGACGCTGGCCTACCTCAACCAGTCGATCGCCACCGGCCAGGCCAACCTGGAGCGCTTGGAGCGCACCCGCGAACTGGTGCAGGCGCGCTTCGATGCCGGTGCGGTTTCGCGCCTGGAAGTGCGCCAGGCACTGCAGAACCTGCAGTCGCAGCGGTCCTCGCAGAGCGCCCTGGAACAGCAGCGGGTGGAAGTGCGCAATGCACTGACCGTGTTGCTGGACGGCACGCCGTGGCCGCAACAGGACGAGCCGCAGGACCTGCTTGACGCTCGCAGCCCCAGCATCAACGAAGGCCTGCCAACCGACCTGCTCGGCCGCCGCCCCGACCTGCGCGCGGCCGAGCTTCGCCTGCGCAACAGCCTGAAGACCATCAAGGTCACCGCCACCCAGTACTACCCGGCGCTGAGCCTGACCGGCAGTCTCGGCTCCAGTGCAACCTCGCTGGGCGATGTGCTGCGAAACCCGGTGGCCACGCTGGGCGCCGGCCTGTCATTGCCGTTCCTCAACCTGCAGCGCGCGCAGCTGGATACCGACATCGCCGGTACGGCGTACCAGATTGCTGCGACCAACTTCCGCAAGACGCTGTATACCGCGCTCTCGGAAGTGGACAACGCGTTGTCGGCACGCGAGCAGCTGGCGCGCCAGGTGGCGGCCTCGCAGGCCTCGTACGACGAAGCGGTGGAAGTGGAGCGCGCGCAGGAAGTGCGCTACCGCGTGGGTGCCACCGACCTGCGCACCTGGCTGGAAGCGCAGCAGACACGGCGTGATGCCGAGCTGTCGCTGGCGCGCGTGCGCCAGGGCCAGCTGAACAACGACGTCACCCTGTTCAAGGCACTGGGCGGCAGCGCGGGCTGAGGCGGCAAGAGCGCCAACCAAGGTTGGCGACTACCCGGCAGGTGTCGACCTTGGTCGACACGGTCCCTGCTGCCGATCAACCGCGCTGGCGCACGGCCTCGAACAGGCTGACGCCGGCGGCGACAGAAACGTTCAGGCTCTCGATCTCGCCCGGCATCGGGATCTTGACCAGGCCATCGCAGTTCTCGCGGGTCAGGCGGCGCAGTCCATCGGCTTCGCCGCCCAGTACCAGGGCGATGTTGCCCTTCAGGTCCAGCTGGTACAGCGAGGCGGTGGCTTCACCGGCCAGGCCATAAATCCATACGCCCTGCTTCTGCAGGTCCTTCAGGCAGCGCGACAGGTTGGTCACCGCCACCACCGGGATCAGATCGGCGGCACCGGCCGAGGTCTTGCGCACGGTCGCGTTCACCGTGGCCGACTTGTCCTTGGGGATAATCACGGCGGTGGCGCCGGCGGCAGCCGCCGAACGCAGGCAGGCACCCAGGTTGTGCGGGTCCTGCACCTCGTCCAGTACCAGCAGCAGGGCCTTGCCTTCGGCGGCAGTCACCAGGCCTTCCAGCTCGTTCTCGCTGTAGGTGCGGGCGGCGGCATAGCGCGCGGCCACGCCCTGGTGGCGCACCGAACCACCCACACCGTCCAGCGCCTGGCTGTTGACCTTGCGCACGTCGATGCCCTTGCGGCGGGCGTTTTCCTCGATCTCGGTCAGGCGCGGATTCTTCGCACCGGCCTCGACCAGCACTTCGCGGACGTTCTCGGCGTCGTTCTCGATGGAGGAGGCGACGGCGTTGACGCCGACGATCCACTGGCTGTTCTTGCTCATGCGGGCGGGACCGGAAAGGGGGTGGCTATGGTAGAGCATCGCGGGCGGCCGCGCTTCGCGCTCGCCGGGCATGGCCCGGCGCTACCCGCCGTTCATCCTTCGGATGAACGGCTGCGCGGCGGCCAGTGCGGGGTGTCGTGGTCGGGGTGCTGGTGGGACACGATCGTGGCCAGGAAATCGAGCGCGGCGATGTCTTCCTCGGTGCGCCGCGCCGGCAGGCTGGCCAGGGTATCGACGAAGGGGAGCTTGCGCTCGACCCCGTACTGGATCGTTGGCGGCAGGCGCTCGGGCTCATCGAATGCACCGGCCGCGATGGCCACGCCATCGGGCGCCTCATAGGTCAACGGCGTGCCGCAGTCGGCACAGAAGCCACGCCGCACCACGTTGGACGACTGGAAATAGCGCGGCTGGCCACGGGTCCAACTGAACTGTACGCCGCGCACCGAAACCAGCGGTGCGTAGTAGGCACCGAAAGCCTTCTGGCACATCCGGCAGTGGCAGATCGAGCTGTCGGTCAGCTCGCCACGCGCCTGGAAGCGGATCGCGCCGCACTGGCAGCCGCCGCTGTATTCGGGTTGGCCCTGCATGGTGCGTTCCTCCGAAACGTCGTGCCAACCAAGGTTGGCACCTACCGGGTGAGGCAGGTGCCGACCGTCGGTCGGCACACCGTGGGTGCGCAGCCGAGCATGGCTCGGCTCTACAGATCAATACTGCTTCTTGGTGCGCTTGGCCGGCTTGCCACGCTCGGGCAGCGGGGCCGGGCTTGCCACCTCTTCCTCACCCTTGTGCTCGACCAGGCGGAAGTCGATCTTGCGTTCTTCCATGCTGGCCTTCAGTACCAGGATGCGCACCTGGTCACCCAAGCGGTAACTACTGCCACGTCGCTCACCGGTCAGCGTCTTGCGGGTCGCGTCGAACTTGTAATAGTCCTGCGGCAACTGGGTCACGTGCACCAGGCCCTGCACCTTCGAATCGGCCAGCTCCACGAACAGGCCGAAGCTGGTCACGCCGCTGATCACGCCGTCGAACTGGCCACCCACGTGCTTTTCCATCCACGCGGCGCGGTAGCGCTCGTCGACTTCGCGTTCGGCCTCGTCGGCACGACGCTCACGCTCGGAACACTGCAGTGCCAGCGCGGCCATCTCGCGGGCGTTGTAGGTGAACTTGTCCAGCGGCTTGCCCGACAGCGCATGCTTGATCGCACGATGCACCAGCAGATCCGGGTAACGACGGATCGGCGAGGTGAAGTGCGCGTACGCCTCCAGCGCCAGGCCGAAGTGGCCGTTGTTGTCCGGGCTGTACACCGCCAGGCTCTGGCTGCGCAGCAGCACCGATTCCAGCAGCGTGGCATCGGGGCGGTCGCGGATCTTCTTCAACAGCTTGGTGTAATCACCGGGACGCACCTTCGACCAGGGCGGCAGGCTCAGCTTGAACTCCTTGAGGAATTCCAGCAGATCGGCGTACTTGGTCTCCGGCGGCTTCTCATGCACGCGGTACGGGGCCGGCACATGGCGCGACAGCAGATACTTCGCCGCCTCCACATTGGCCGCGATCATGCATTCCTCGATCAGCTTGTGCGCGTCGTTGCGCACCAGCATGCCGGCCTGGGTGACTTCGCCACGGTTGTCCAGCACGAAGCGCACTTCGCTGCTTTCAAATTCAATCGCACCGCGCTTGGCGCGTGCCTTGGCCAACACCTTGTACAACTGGTGCAGGCGCTGCACCTGCGGCAGCAGGTCGCCGATGAAGGCCTTGGCCCCGGCATCGTCCTCGCCCACCGCCTGCCAGACCTGGGTGTAGGTCAGTCGCGCATGCGAATTCATCACCGCTTCGTAGAAGCGTGAGTGACTGACAACGCCATCGCGATCAATCTGCATGTCGCAGACGAAGCACATGCGGTCGACCTTGGGCATCAGCGAGCAGATGCCGTTGGACAGCGTCTCCGGCAGCATCGGTACCACGAAGCCCGGGAAGTAGACCGAAGTCGCACGCTTCTGCGCTTCATCGTCCAGCGGCGTACCGGGGCGAACGTAATTGGAGACATCGGCAATCGCCACCACCAGGCGGAAACCATCGGCATTCGGCTCGCAATAAACCGCGTCGTCGAAGTCCTTGGCATCCTCGCCATCGATGGTGACCAGCGGCGTGCTGCGCAGATCGACGCGGTCACCGATCATCGCCGGTTCGACCACCAGCGGCACCGAGGCCGCTTCGTCCAGCACCTCCTGCGGGAACTCGAACGGCAGCTCGTGGCCATGGATGGCGGTTTCCACCACCAGCGACGCGGTCAGCTTGTCGCCAAGCACGGCGATGATGCGGCCGATCGGCGGGCGGCGGCTATCCGGCGCCTGGGTCAGTTCGCAGACCACCAGCTGGCCGTCACGTGCGCCACCGGTCTGGTCAGGCGGCACCTGCACATTGCGCTGGATGCGCTTGTCATCGGGCACCACGTAGTTGATGCCCATTTCGACGCTGAAGCGACCGATCAGGCGGGTCATGCCACGTTCCAGCACGCGGGCAATGCTGCCCTCGCGACGGCCACGATGGTCGATGCCGGTCACGCGGGCCAGCACCTTGTCGCCGTGCATCACCTTGCGCATTTCATACGGCGGCAGGAACAGGTCGTCGCCGCCCTCGACCGGGCGCAGGAAGCCGAACCCTTCCGGGTTGGCGATCACTACGCCAGTGACCAGGTTGAGGGTCTGGATCGGTGCGAAGCCGCCGCGGCGGTTCTGCACCAGTTGGCCGTCGCGGACCATGGCGCCGAGCCGGCGCGACAGCGCCTCGGCACGGTCGGGGGCACCCAGGCCCAGGCGTGCACCCAGTTCCTCGGCGGTCTGCGGACCTTCGCAACGCTCCAGCAGCGCCAGGATGGCCTCGCGGCTGGCGATGGGCTGTTCGTATTTCTCTGCTTCGCGGGCGGCATAGGGATCTTCGATCACCTTGCCGGTCGGCGGCAGCTTGCGGCCCGGGGCCGGGCCGGGTGCGTCAGCGCTGTGGATTCTGCGGCCGCGCGGCGGAGCGCCACCGTCGGCCAGTTCCGGAAGCCAGCCCGGCAACGGCTTGCCCGGCTTGGTGGTGCGGGCTGCGCCCGGCTTGGTGCCCTTCTTCGGGGCCTGGCTGCGGGACGTACTCCCGCCCTTGCTTGGTTTTTTGGTAGTCATCGCCCTACATGGTAGCCGTTGATGGCGTGCAGAACGGGTCAGCGTGTCTTTTGAAGATCCTGCGTGAAGAAATTCATGGAAGTCGTTGACAGCCTGCCAATTCATCTTCACAATTGCGCCTCTGGAACGCCCAGGTGGCGGAATTGGTAGACGCACTAGTTTCAGGTACTAGCGGGTAAAACCGTGGAGGTTCGAGTCCTCTCCTGGGCACCAACGAAAAAACTCCTCGCATCGGCGGGGATTTTTTTTGCCTGCGATCCGGCGGCAGGGTCGGATCCCTTTCCAAAGGAAAGGGCTCTGACCCCAAGCGAGTGAGATGGGGTCAGAGCCCGTTCCGCACACGAAACGGAATCCGACCCCGGATCCAGAAAAGGTGTTGACACCCCCGTCACGGCACCGCATAATTCTCCTTCTCGACGCCCAGGTGGCGGAATTGGTAGACGCACTAGCTTCAGGTGCTAGCGGGGGCAACTTCGTGGAGGTTCGAGTCCTCTCCTGGGCACCATGTCGAGAATGAAAAACACCCGCGAAAGCGGGTTTTTTCATATCCGGGGTCCGGCAGCGCCGGCCATGCGCGCGGCAGCCATCAGAACAACGGCCGCAGCACCAGCTCCAGACCGAGCAGCAGCAGGAACCCGAGGAAACAGGCGCGGAACACGCGCGCACTGATCCGCTGCCGGATCACCTGCCCCAGCCACATGCCCAGCAACGCTGGCACCACCGCCAACGCGCTCAGGCCCAGTTGCTGGATGCCGAACGCTCCCTGCAGCACCAGCCCGGTGGTCAATGAAATGGTCGACACCGTAAACGCCAGGCCCAGCGCCTGGACCAGCTCTTCGCGCTGCATGCCCAGCGACTGCAGATAAGGCACCGCCGGCATCACGAACACGCCAGTTGCCCCGGTCACCACACCGGATACCGCACCCACCAGCGGCCCCAGCCAGCGCTCGCGTCGTTGCGTCACACGGAACACCGGAGCGACCAACGCGTACAGCGCGTACACCACCAGCGCCACGCCCAGCGCAACACGGGACCAGGTGCGATCCACCCGCACCAGCAGCGCAGCCGAGCCCAGCGTCACCACCACCACCGCCAGCATCATCGGCCACAGCCGCCGTACGGTATGGCCCAGCGATGGACCCGACAACAACTGCCACGCGTTGGTGACGAAGGTGGGAATGAACAGCATCGACGCCGCCGCCACCGGCGACAGCGCACCACCCAGCAGGCCCATCGCCACCGTCGGCAGGCCCATCCCGGTCACGCCCTTGACCACGCCGGCCAGCACGAACACCACCACCAGCAACCCGTAGAAGTACATCGTCTCGTTCATCCCGCCATTGGAGCGGGCGCGGCACAGGCGCACAATGCGGTCTTGCCGCCGACGCCTTCGGATCAACCGAAGGCAGGCTCGACTGGAGCACTTGAATGCGGATGGACATCGCCGACCTGCGCCTGTTCCTGGCGATTGCCGAGGCCGGCAGCATCACTGCAGGCGCGGCGCAAGCGAACCTGGCACTCGGCTCGGCCAGCGAACGCCTGCGCACGATCGAAGCCGATGCCGGGACCACGCTGCTGAACCGGCATCCGCGCGGCGTCAGCCTGACCGAAGCCGGTGCCGCCCTCGCCCACCACGCACGCCTGATCCTGCAGCAACAGGCGCAGCTGCGAGGCGAAATGCACGCGTTCGCCCACGGCGCTCGCGGCACCCTGCACCTGTATGCCAATACTGCCGCACTGACCAACTACCTTCCGTCGCGGCTGGCCCCCTGGCTGGCCGAACGGCCGCGACTGCATGTCGAACTGCTGGAACGCACCAGCCCTGAAGTCGTACGCGCGATCAGCGCCGGCCAGGCAGAAGCCGGCATCATCAGCGATGCGGTCGAGGCCGATGGATTGCAGCGGCATGTCGTCGCCGAAGACCCGCTGGTGATGCTGCTGCCAGCCGATCACCATCTGGTCGCGCAACGCTCACTGGCATTCGCCGACGTCGCCGGCGAAACCTTCGTCGCGCTGGCCGACGGCAATGCCCTGCAGACCTACATTGAAGACCAGGCTCGCGACATCGGCCAACGCCTGGATGTGCGCATCCGCATGAAGACCTTCGAAGGGGTATGCATCATGGTCGGCCACGGCATCGGCGTCGGCATCGTGCCGCGGACCATCGCGCGCCAGCATCGACGCAGCACGCATACGATTGGCATAGCGCTCTCCGATGCCTGGGCACAACGCCGCCTGTGTGCGTGTTTTGCCGAGTGGACGCAGCTGTCACCGGCGATGCGCAGCCTGCTGCAGCACCTGGGCGTGCAGCCGCAGAAAAAAGTGTGAAATGTTGTTGACACATCTTCTGTCGTTCCCCATAATTCGTCTCCTGAGTCGCCCAGGTGGCGGAATTGGTAGACGCACTAGCTTCAGGTGCTAGCGGGGGCAACTTCGTGGAGGTTCGAGTCCTCTCCTGGGCACCATGACTCAGCAAATGATCAAACCCGCGAAAGCGGGTTTTTTCATGTCCGGGATTTGGGCGCACGTTGCATTGCGATTGCCGCTCAATGTGTCGTATCCGGCACCTCCTTTGCAGCCACCTGCTCGTGCGATCTCCCACCGGCGCGTCGCTATCACACTCTGAACGACAACCTTTTCGGGATCCATTCCACGTTTCGTTCGAACTCGTACTTCTCCTGGACGGAATCCACTCGCGATTCCTCACCCCCGGCAGGCAGATTCTCGGATGCCGGGTGCAGGTACTCCATCATGCCCTGCCCCTGCGCGCCTTCCTCCAATAAAGGACGCTCCATGCAGCGCAGCATCATCTGTCCCCACTGCCACACCGCCTCCAACCACGGCGTAAGCGTCTGCGTGGGATGCCAGGCCGAAGTCCACTATGGCGCATCCCGGGAAGCGTACGTGGTTGTCTTTGTTGCCGCCCTTGTCTGCGGCGCATTCGTCGGCAGCCACCTGCAGGCCACTGCCGGCTGGATCAGCGGCGGCGTCGTACTTGTGGCAGGAATGTGGGCGATGGCCCAGCTGTTCCGCGATCGCGTGGTGTTCAAGCGCGTGTATCGCACCCGCTAGACGTTGGCCAATGCACTTGGCCTGGATGTACTTCGGTACGCCACCTGACAGGCAGGGCGCGACGTTGCCAGCAACGCACAAACAAGAACCCCGCCTTCCGGCGGGGTTTCTGCATCCAGTAGATCCACGCCATGCGTGGATGCATTCTGCGGGAAATCCGCCGGGCATGGCCCGGCGCTACCGAGTGGCAGATCGATCAGTGCCCACCGCCCGCAGACGCCGCACCCGCGCCCGCACCAAACGGCGGCTTGGCCAGCCACAGGAAGGTGATGATCGCCAGGAAGATCCAGCCCAGCAGGAAGAAGATGTCGTTGAAACCCATCTGCGATGCCTGGTGGTTGATCATGTTGTTCAGTACCGCTGCACCATGCTGCAGGTCGCCCTGCCCCATCGCCGTGACCTGGTCCTGCATGCCCGGCTGATAGGCCGAGATGTGTTCGGTCAGGTCGGCATGGTGCACCTGGGTACGCCGCGCCCACAGCCACGTCGTCAGCGAGGCCGCAAAGCTGCCGCCCAGCGTACGCAGGAACGTGGCCAGGCCGGAGCCCGCCGCGATCTCGCGCCCATCCAGGTCCGACAGCAGGATCTGCAGCACCGGCATGAAGAACAGCGCCACGCCGATGCCCATGATCAACTGCACGCCGGCCACATGCTGGAAGTCCACCTGCAGGTTGAAGCCGGAGCGCAGGAAGCTGGTCATCGACAGGAACACGAAGGCGATGGTCGCCAGCATGCGCATGTCGAAACGCGACGCGTACTTGCCGACGAACGGCGTCATGATCACCGGCAGGATGCCGATCGGCGCCGTTGCCAGGCCGGCCCAGATCGCGGTGTAGCCCATGTCACGCTGCAGCCACTGCGGGATCAGCAACGCCACGCTGAAGAACGCCGCATAGGCCACCACCATCGCCAGCGTGCCGGCGCGGAAGTTGCGATGCCGGAACAGCCGCAGGTCCACGATGGGATCCTTGTCGGTCAGTTCCCAGATCAGGAACACCGTCAGCGCTACCACCGCCACGCAGGCCAGCACCACGATCTTCATCGACGAGAACCAGTCTTCGTCGTTGCCCAGGTCGAGCACCAGCTGCAGCGCGCCGACACCGATCACCAGGGTGACCAGGCCGACGTAGTCCATCTTCGGCTTCTCGATGTGCTCCGGGCGCCCCTTCAGCTGGTTGCCCACCACCAGCGCGGCGAAGATACCCAGTGGAACATTGATCAGGAAGATCCATTCCCAGCTGTAGTTGTCGGTGATCCAGCCACCGAGGATGGGGCCGCAGATCGGCGCCACCACGGTGATCATCGCCAGCAGCGCCAGCGCCTGCCCGCGTTTCTCGCGGGGATAGATCGACACCAGCAGCGACTGCGTGATCGGGTACATCGGGCCGGCCACGAAGCCCTGCAGCGCACGCGACAGCACCAGCATGCCCATGCTCTGCGCCAGGCCGCACAGCAGCGAGGTGATGACGAAGGCCAGCGTCGCCCACATGAACAGCTTGCGCTCGCCGAAGCGGCGGCTGAGCCAGCCGGTCAGCGGCAGCGCAATGGCCGTGCTGACCGCGAACGAGGTGATGACCCAGGTCGCCTGCTGCGAACTGGCGCCGAGGTTACCGGCGATGGTGGGCAGCGAGACGTTGGCGATGGTGGTGTCGAGCACCTGCATGAACGACGCCATCGCCAGGCCCACGGTGCACAGGGCGACGCTGGGCGGCAGGAACCCGGAGGCCGCACCCGGCGCCGCCGGAGCGCCGGGCGCGGCTGGAGCTTGTGCGGACATGGCGACCTCAGCCCACCTTCGTCTGCTGCGGCAGGTTGCCCTGGATGATCGTGTGGATCACCTCGTCGGCATCATGCAGCTGCTTGGCATACACGTCGGTGTCGAACACCGTGCCCTTGGCCGGGGTGCTCGGCAGCACTTCGCCCTTCTGGTCGCGCAGGCTCACTTCGGCCTTCATCGACAGGCCGATGCGCAGCGGGTGGTCGGCCAGCTGCTTGGCATCGATGGCGATGCGTACCGGCACGCGCTGCACGATCTTGATCCAGTTGCCGCTGGCATTCTGCGCCGGCAGCAGCGAGAACGCCGAGCCAGTGCCCAGGCCCAGGCTCTGGATGCGGCCCTTGTACTTCACGTCGCCGGCGTACAGGTCCGACTTCAGCTCCACTTCCTGGCCCAGGCGCATGTGGCGCAGCTGGGTTTCCTTGAAGTTGGCTTCGACCCACATCTGTTCGGTCGGCACCACGGCCATCAGCGCATTGCCCGGCTGTACGCGCTGGCCGACCTGCACCGAACGACGGGCGACGTAGCCGGTAACCGGCGCGACGATGCCGGCGCGGGCGTTGTTGAGGAAGGCCTGGCGCAGCTGCGCGGCAGCGGCCTGCACGTCCGGCTGGGTGGCGATCACGGTGTCGTCGACCAGTGCGCGGTTGCGCTCGACGGTCTCGCGCGAACCGGCCACGGCGGCTTCGGCAGCGGCCAACTCGTCACGAGCATGGGCCAGTTCTTCGTTGGAGATGGCGCCGGTGACAGCCAGATCCTTGCGGCGGGCGAAGTCGTCGCGCACGCGCTTCAGGGTCACCTGGCGGGCGTTCAAATCCGCCTGCGCGCCTTCCACGCTGCGGTACAGACCACGGGTCTGGCGCACGGTCTTGGCCAGGTTTGCTTCGGCCTGCTGCAGCGCCACCGAGGTGTCGGACGGGTCCAGCTGCACCAGCAGCTGGCCGCGCTCCACGCGCATGCCGTCATCGGCGTTGATGGCGACCACGGTTCCGGCCACCAGCGGGGTGATCTGCACCTGGTTGCCCTGCACGTAGGCATCGTCGGTTTCTTCGAACCAACGACCGAACATGAAGTACCACAGCGCCAGTGCGGCAAGCAGCAGCACGACGATCACGAACAGGCCGCGCAGCAGGTTGCCGCGGCGGTTGGAGGCGGCCGGGGCCGCGGTGTCTTGGGTCTGGCTCATGGCGGAGGTCTTCAGGAATGCGAGGAATCGGAATGGGAGGCGATCGGTGCGCGATCGGCGTCACTGGGCTGGAAACCACCGCCCAGCGCCTTGCTCAGGCGCACAGAGGTCTGTACCTGCTGCGACTGCAGGCCGGCCAGTTGCTGCTGCGACTGCAGCAGGGTGGACTGCGCGGTCAGCACGTCCAGGTAGCTGCCAATGCCGGCGCGGTAGCGCTGCTGGGCCAGGTCGAACGCGGAACGTGCGGTGTCCACCGCTTGCTGCTGCGCGTGCGACTGCTGTGCCAGCGAGCGCACCGCGTTGACCTGGTCGGCCACGTCGCGCAGTGCATCAAGCACGGCCTGGTTATAGTTGGCCACCGCCAGGTCGTACTGCGCATCGGTATTGGCCAGGTTGGCGCGCAGCTTGCCGCCTTCGAAGATCGGCAGGCTCAGCGCCGGGCCGATATAGGCGAAGGTGGAGCTGCTCTTCAGCAGGTCACCCACGTTCGGGGCGACCACGCCAGCCAATGCGGTCAGGTTGAAGCTCGGGTAGAACTTGGTCCTGGCAACCTTGATCTGCTTGTCGGCCGCTTCCACGCGCCAGCGCGCGGCCACGATGTCGGGACGACGGCCGAGCAGTTCGCTGGGCAGCACGCCCGGCAGTTGCAGTGCCATCGGGTTCAATGCCTGCGGACGCTGGATCGACAGTCCACGGTCCGGGCCCTTGCCGACCAGCGCGGCCAGCGCGGTGCGGGCGGCGTCGATGCGCTGCTGCGCGGCCAGCACCTGCTGCTGTGCGGCGGGCACGCGGGCCTCGGCCTGGCGCACCTGCAGGTCGCTGTCGATGCCCGCGCTGCGGCGCTGGCGGGTCAGCTGCAGCGACTTCTGCGAGCGGCCCAGCTCTTCCTCGGCCACATCGTTGAGCTGCCACGCATAGGCCAGGTCGGCGTAGGCCTGGGCGATGCCGGTGGACAGGTTCAGGCGGGCGGCCTGGGCTTCAACAGTGGCGGCATGGGCGCCATCCACGGCGGCTTCCCAGGCGGCGCGCTTGCCGCCCCACAGGTCCACGCCATAGCTGAAGTCGAAGGCGACCCGGCTGCTGCCAGCGTAATGCCCACCCATCTCACTGCCCGCCATCGATTCGGGCAGGCGCAGGCCGGTGTAGCCACCGGACACGGACAGGCTGGGCAGGCGGTCAGCACGCGCGGTACCGACCTGGGACTGGGCCTGGCGCAGTCGCGCATCGGCAGCGTCCAGGCTCGGGTGACCGGCCAGGCCTTCGGCGACCAGCGCGTCCAGCTGTGCATCGCCCAGTGCCTTCCACCAGTCCTGTGCCGGGAAACCGGTGGCGCTCAGGTCGGTGTCGGCCAGGGTACGTTCGCTGTGCAGGCTGTCCACATCGAGCACGTGGCCCTGCGGGTTGAGGCCGCGACTGCTGGCGCAGGCGGCCAGGGCCAAGGCCAGCGCTGATACCAGCAGCGCGCGCCCGGACCGGCGGAGAGTGGAATGCGGGATCGGGTTCATGGGGTCGTCAGGGAATCGCGGATTCGGGTGAGAAGGGACAGCAGCAGCGTGCGCTCGTCGGCGGCAAGATCACGCAGTGCGTAATCCATCACCGCGTCGCCGCGCAGCTTCAGCCGCGCCCACAGCGCGCGGCCTTCATCGGTCAGCACGATCTGCAGCGCACGCCGGTCCTGGGCATGCTGCTCGCGGCGCACGCAGCCCAGCGCTTCCAGCTTGTCCAGCAAGCGGGTGACGGCGCTGGGAACCTGGTCGATGGCCTGGGCCAGTTCGTTGGCGGTACACGGGGCCATGTTCGAAAGCACCTTCAGCCCGATGTAATGGGTGAAGCCGATGCCGAGGTCTTCTTCGGCCATGGACGCGTCGAGCTGGCGGACCAGGCCGTCGCGCACCTGGCGCAGCAGCAGGCCGAAGCTGGGGGTAGTGGTTGCAGGACAGATCATGGGGGAGCATTCTCTTCCAAAAATAATATTTCTCAATGGAAATATTCGATCTGGCATCGAATGCTGTGTTGCAGCAGTGGGCTGGATCAGTGAAGGCGCTCACCTTAATGGCCCACTCAGCTGGCCCGGTAGTACAATTAAGCCAATGGATGACACATTTCAGCCAGCGGATATGATGAACAAGGCAGAAATCCCCCCTCCCAAGCGCCTGCTCCGCGAGGACGCGCTGGACTGGTTCGAGCGCAACGACGGCCCACCGGTGGTCGCTTTCCGCTTTGACAGCCCGCAAGGTCTGGTCCGTGAAGTGGACTGGCACCACCATCAGCGCGCGCAGTTGATCTGCGTCGAACGCGGCCTGCTGACCACGCGCACCTCGCATGGCACCTGGTCGCTGGCGCCGGGTTCGGCCGGCTGGATGCCGCCGCTGGAACCGCACACTGTCACCCTGGACGGCCCTTTGCGTGGCTGGGGCATGGCAGTGGCCGCACAGGCCTGTTCCGCCCTGCCCGCCGACCCGTGCGTGCTGGGCCTGTCCAAGCTGGCCCAGGCGCTGGCCGATCGCATCTGCGAATGGCCGCTGGGCTACGACACTACCGCCGAGCGCCAGCACATCATCGATGTACTGCTGGACGAGATCCGCACCGCCCCGCGCCAGCGCATGCACCTGCCGATGCCGCACGACCGTCGCCTGCTGAAGATCGCCTCGCAGCTGCTGGCCGACCCGTCCGACGAGCGCAGCCTGGCCGAATGGGCGCACTGGGCCGGCCTGTCGCCGCGCAGCCTGACCCGTCACTTCCGCGACGAGACCACGCTCAGCTTCGCCCAGTGGCGGCAGCAGGCCCGCCTGGCCGAGGCGCTGCGCCAGCTCAGCGAGGGCCGCAGCGTGGCCGATATCGCCCATGCACTGGGCTTCAGCAGCGCCAGCGCCTTCGTTACCGTGTTCCGCCGTCACTTCGGTTTGCCGCCCGGGCGCTACCTGGCGCGGGCCGGGCATGGCCTGGAAACCGGTCTGGACCCTGCGCGCGGCTTGGCATCCCCGGCCGCATCCGGATAATCACAGGATTGCGAGCGGCGACCGCCGTCGCCGCCTCCCGACAATAGGTAACAACGCCGCATGACCGATCTTGCCCGCCCCGTGTTCCACGGATTCGAACAACTGCCGCTGCGTGAGTACGCCGAACGCGCCTACCTCGACTACTCGATGTATGTGGTCCTGGACCGCGCCCTGCCGTTCATCGGCGACGGCCTGAAGCCGGTGCAGCGCCGCATCATCTATTCGATGAGCGAGCTGGGCCTGAATGCCGCGTCCAAGCCGAAGAAGTCCGCGCGCACCGTCGGTGACGTCATCGGTAAATACCATCCCCACGGCGACAGCGCGTGCTACGAGGCGCTGGTGCTGATGGCACAGCCGTTCTCGTACCGTTATCCGCTGATCGAAGGCCAGGGCAACTTCGGCTCCAGCGACGACCCGAAGTCGTTCGCGGCGATGCGCTACACCGAATCCAAGCTGACCCCGATCGCCGAAGTGCTGCTGGGCGAACTGGGCCAGGGCACCACCGACTGGGCACCGAACTTCGACGGCACCCTGCAGGAACCGACCTGGATGCCGGCGCGGCTGCCACACCTGCTGCTCAACGGCACCACCGGCATCGCCGTGGGCATGGCCACCGACGTACCGCCACACAATCTCAACGAGATCGTCAGCGCGCTGCTGCATCTGCTGGACAACCCCGACGCCAGCGTGCGCGACCTGTGCGAGCACGTGCAGGGCCCGGACTACCCGTCCAGTGCCGAGATCATCACCCCGGCCAACGACCTGCGGAACATGTACGAGACCGGCAACGGCAGCGTGCGTGCGCGTGCCACCTTCATCAAGGAAGCGCACAACGTGGTGGTTACCGCGCTGCCGTTCCAGGTGTCGCCGTCGAAGGTGATCGAGCAGATCGCCGCACAGATGCGCGCCAAGAAGCTGCCGTGGCTGGAGGACATCCGCGATGAGTCCGACCACGCCAACCCGGTGCGCGTGGTGCTGGTGCCGCGTTCCAACCGCGTCGACGCCGACCAGCTGATGGGCCACCTGTTCGCGACCACGGACATGGAGCGCAGCTACCGCGTCAACCTCAACGTGATCGGGCTGGACGGCCGTCCGCAGGTGAAGAACCTGAAGATGCTGCTCAGCGAATGGCTGACTTTCCGCAGCAACACCGTCACCCGCCGCCTGCAGCACCGCCTGCAGAAGGTCGAGCGCCGCATGCACCTGTTGGAAGGCCTGCTGGTGGCCTTCCTCAACCTGGACGAGGTGATCCACATCATCCGTACCGAGGACGAACCGAAGGCTGCGCTGATCGCGCGCTTCGGCCTGTCCGACGACCAGGCCGATTACATCCTGGAAACCAAGCTGAAGCAGCTGGCCCGCCTGGAAGAGATGAAGATCCGTGGCGAGCAGGACGAGCTGGCCAAGGAGCGCGAGAAGATCCTCGGCATCCTCGACAGCAAGGCCAAGCTGAAGAAGCTGATCCGCGATGAGCTGACCGCCGACGCCAAGAAGTTCGGCGACGCACGCCGCTCGCCGCTGGTGCAGCGCCAGGCCGCGCAGGCCATCGACGAGACCGAGCTGGTGCCGAGCGAGCCGATGACGGTGGTGATGTCCGAAAAGGGCTGGATCCGCGCGGCCAAGGGCCACGACATCGATGCCTCCACCCTGTCCTACCGCGATGGCGACGCGCTGCAGGGTGCGGTGCGTGCGCGCAGCACGCAGCAGGTCGCGTTCCTCGACAGCGAGGGCCGTGCCTACTCCACACCGGTGCACACCCTGCCCTCCGCGCGCGGCAACGGTGAACCGCTGACCGGCCGCTTCTCGCCAGCCGCTGGCACCAGCTTCGTGACCTTGGCCAGCGCCGAGCCGGACACCCGCTTCGTGCTGGCCTCCACCCACGGCTACGGCTTCGTCACCCGCTTCGAGAACCTGATCGGCCGCAACAAGGCCGGCAAGGCGATGCTGAACCTGTCGGCCGGCTCCACGGTGCTGACCCCGTCGGTGGTGGCCAACGTCGCCACCGACCGCATCGTGGCCGTAACCAGTTCCGGCAACCTGCTGGCAATCGCCGCCAACGACCTGCCGGAACTGGACAAGGGCAAGGGCAACAAGATCATCGAGATCCCCAAGGCCAAGCTCGCCACCGAACGCGTGGTCGCCATCGTGGCAATCAGCCCGGGGCAGACCCTGCAGGTGCGCAGCGGCCAGCGCACCATGGGCCTGAAGTTCAACGAGCTGGATGCCTACCTCGGCGCCCGTGCCACCCGCGGCCACCTGCTCCCGCGCGGCTGGCAGAAGGTGGAAGGGCTGTCGGTGGAATGAGGGCTGGGGCCCTGCCCCTGGTGGGTGTCAACCTTGGTTGACACGCCTTGCCCCGGTAGACGCCAACCTCGGTTGGCGTTTTCGATCCCAATGGGGTCAGAGCCGTTTTCGTTGAAAACGGATCCGAACCCGGACACGAAAAAGCCGGGGCATTCCCCGGCTTTTTCGTTGTCGGCTGGCGGGCGGTGGAGCGGCTGGCGGGCGAAAGCTGGCTGGCGGTGCTCCGGTGCTGGCGGGCGACAGAACGCTGTGCTGCTGGTAGAGCCGACCGCTGGTCGGCTGTTCTGCGAAATGCAGCCAAGCATGGCTTGGCTTTACATCAGGTACCGCAGCCGACCAGCGGTCGGCTCTACCGGGTAGTCGCCGGGCATGGCCCGGCGCCACCTGCGGTCAGTGCGCCGGGGCGCCGCTGCCGTCGATCTTGCTCAGCTGGTACAGCTCCAGGCCGATGCGCTTGATCAGGCCCAGCTGCTGCTCCAGCCACCAGGCATGGTCTTCCTCGGTGTCCTTCAGCTGCGCAAGCAGCATGTCGCGGCTCACGTAGTCGCCCTTCTCTTCGCACAGCTTCATGCCGGCGGCGAGATTGTTCCGGACCGCGTATTCAGTATCCAGGTCCTTCTGCAGCATCTCTTCCACGGTCTTGCCCGGCTCGGTGGCGTGCGGGCGCATGTCCGGGTCGCCGCCGAGGAACAGGATCCGGCGCAGCAGCGCATCGGCGTGCTGGGTTTCCTCTTCCATCTCGTGGTTCAGGCGTTCGTACAGCGCGAACAGGCCCTGGTCCTCGTAGCGGCGGGAATGGATGAAGTACTGGTCACGGGCAGCAAGCTCGCCGCGCAGCAGTTCCTTCAGGCAGGCGATGACGTCCGGGTTGCCTTTCATGGGGGGGCTCCTGTGAATCGATGTGGCATAGGGTGCCGCATTTCAAAATACGGTGATCTAATCGGAATCAGTCGCAGTTGCGCCTGCGGCTACAATCAGCCCACGAGTTCGGAAAGGACGTGCGATGCGACGTACATGGCGTTGGGTGCTGGGCGTGTTGATCGCCATCGTGCTGGTTACCGCACTGGTCCTGTGGCTGCTGCTGCGTGGCAGCCTGGCCGACCTGGACGGCGAACATGCGCTGCCGGGGCTGGGCAAACCGGTCACCGTCGAGCGCGATGCACTGGGCGTGGTGACCATCACCGCCGGCAGCCAGGCCGACGCGATGCGCGCACTCGGCCGCGTGCATGCGCAGGAACGCTATTTCGAAATGGACCTGATGCGCCGCAGTGCCGCTGGTGAGCTGTCGGCGCTGTTCGGACCCAAGGCCGTCGACGCCGACAAGCGCATGCGCGTGCATCGCCTGCGCGCACGCACCGAAGCGCATCTGGATGCCGCACTGGGCGACAACGGCGCGGTCGTGCGCGCCTATGTGGACGGCGTCAACGGGGGTCTGACCGATCTCTCCGTGCGGCCGTGGGCCTACCTACTGCTGCGGCAATCGCCACAGCCGTGGCAGGCCAGTGACAGCGTGCTGGCCGGCTTGGCCATGTATGCCGACCTGCAGGACCCGAACAACCAGACCGAGCTTGCACTGAGCCGTATCCGCGCGGTGGTGCCGCCGGCGTTGTACGCGCTGATTGCCCACGACGGCACCGAATGGGATGCGCCGCTGTTCGGCGAGCCCACCGGCAACGCCACCCTGCCCGATGCCAGCCAGCTGGATCTGCGCACGTTGAAGGGAAAACCGGGCACCGAGCAGGAAGAGGCGGACGTCATCGGCAGCAACAATTTCGCGGTGGCCGGCGCGCTCACTGCCGACGGCCGCGCGATCGTCGCCGACGACATGCACCTGGGCCTGCGCGCACCCGGCCTGTGGTTCCGTGTGCGCCTGCGTTATCCCGACCCGCAGGCTGCGGGCGGCCAGGTCGACGTCACCGGCTTCTCGCTGCCCGGCCTGCCGGCGGTGATCGTCGGCAGCAACGGGCACGTGGCCTGGGGCTTCACCAACAGCTACATCGACACCGCCGATTACCGTACTGAACCGGCCAACGCCGCAGTGACCGTGCATGAAGAACGCATCGCCGTGGCTGGCCAGGCCGACGTGCTGTTCCCGGTGCGC
The DNA here is from genome assembly GCF_051861585.1 of Stenotrophomonas sp. ATs4. Lineage (NCBI taxonomy): Bacteria > Pseudomonadati > Pseudomonadota > Gammaproteobacteria > Lysobacterales > Lysobacteraceae > Stenotrophomonas > Stenotrophomonas sp. ATs4. The sequence goes on from NZ_JBLYPK010000003.1 coordinate 271,971, forward strand.
GAAACCGCCTGGGGCCCGATCCTGCACAGCCATGCCGATGGCAGCGGCGATGCGCTGCGCTGGGTCGCCCACCTGCCCGGCGCGGTGCGCCTGGACTTCGGTGACCTGGCCCGTGCCGGTGATCTGGACGCTGCCCTGCACTTCGCCGACCGCGCCGGCATTCCTGCACAGAACCTGGTGGTCGGCGACCGCAGCGGACGCATCGCCTGGCGCCTGATCGGCGCCCGCCCCGACCGAGGCCCCGGCTGTGCACCGGCAGGCTTCACGGCCGCCAACAACCAGCACTGCGCACCCTGGCCGATCCGCAGCGACGCGTCACCCGCGCTGATCGATCCCCCCAACCATCGACTTTGGACCGCCAACGGTCGCGTGCTCGATGGGGAGGCGCTGGCCAGTGTCGGCAATGGCGGTTACGACCTCGGTGCCCGTGCACGCCAGATCCGCGACCTGCTGGCGATCCAGGAGCGTTTCGACGAACACGACCTGCTGGCGATCCAGCTCGATGATCGCGCCGTGTTCCTGCAGCGCTGGTGGGCCCTGCTGCACGACGTCATCGAACGCAGTGACGATCCTGCACTGAAGCAGTTGAAGTCCGTAAGCCACCAATGGGGCGGCCGCGCCTCGACCAGCTCGGTCAGCTACCGCGTGGTGCGCGAGTTCCGCACCCACGTGATGGAAACCCTGTCCGATGCGCTGCTGGCCCCGGCCAACGCGCAGCTGGGCGATGACTATCTGGATCCGCGCCTGGCACAACTGGAGGGCGTGGCCTGGCCCATGCTGCAGCAGCGCCCGGCCAACCTGTTGCCACCGGCCTTTGACAGCTGGGATGCGTTGCTGATCGACGCTGCACGCCGTACCGAGAGTGAGCTGTCCAAGCAGGGGCCGCTGGCCGAGCGCAGCTGGGGCGAGCGCAACACCGCTGCCATTTGCCATCCCATCGCCCGGGCGTTGCCGGAAATCGCCAAACGCTGGCTGTGCATGCCCGCCGATGCCCTGCCCGGCGACCGTGACATGCCCCGGGTGCAGACGCCGAACTTCGGCGCCTCCGAGCGCATGGTGGTTTCGCCCGGTCACGAGGCCGACGGCATCGTGCAGATGCCCGGCGGCCAGAGCGGCCATCCGCTCTCCCCGTACTGGGGCGCCGGCCACGAAGACTGGGTGCATGGGCGGCCGACGCCGTTCCTGCCCGGCAAGGCGCAGCACACGATGACGCTGGTGCCTGCACGTTGACGACCGGGGTCAGATCCCCTTTCCAGAGGAAAAGGGATCTGCCCCCCTGCCGCTGCCGGCCAGCGGACGGCATTACCCCCTGTTCTACGCCAGCGCCTGCTCATGCACGCCGGCAATCGCGCGGCCAGAAGGATCTGCAGCCGCAGCGAAGCTGGCATCCCATGCAATGGCCGCCGGCGACGAACAGGCAATCGACTTGCCGCCCGGCACGGTCTCGGCGGCCGCACGGCTCGGGAAGAACTGCTCGAACAGGTGGCGGTAGTAGTACGCCTCCTTGGTCTGCGGCGGGTTGTGCGGGAAGCGCTTGTCGGCCGCCGCCAACACGCGGTCGCTGACCTGCGCCTCGGCATGCGCCTTCAGACCGTCGATCCAGCCGTAGCCGACGCCATCGCTGAACTGCTCTTTCTGCCGCCACAGGATGCTGTCGGGCAGGTAGCCATCGAACGCTTCGCGCAACACCGCCTTCTCGATGCGACGGCCGCCGAAACCGGCGCCAACCATCTTGTGCGCAGCATCGAAGCGCATCGCCACGTCCAGGAACTCGCGGTCCAGGAACGGCACGCGCGGCTCCACGCCCCAGGCCATCATCGACTTGTTGGCGCGCAGGCAGTCGTAGTTGTGCAGGGCATCGAGCTTGCGCACCAGCTCATCGTGGAACTCACGCGCATCCGGTGCCTTGTGGAAGTACAGGTAGCCGCCGAATATCTCGTCACTGCCTTCGCCGGACAGCACCATCTTCACGCCCATCGCCTTGATCCGCCGTGCCAGCAGGAACATCGGGGTGGAGGCACGGATGGTGGTGACATCGTAGGTTTCGATGTGGCGGATCACTTCCGGCAGCGCATCGAGGCCTTCCTCGAAGGTGTACTCGAAGCCGTGATGCACGGTGCCCAGCGCTTCGGCAGCGATTGCAGCGGCAGCCAGATCGGGGGAGCCCTTCAAGCCGATCGCGAACGAGTGCAGGCGCGGCCACCAGGCTTCGGTCTGCCCACCGTCCTCGATACGGCGGCGCGCATAGCGTGCGGCCACTGCGGCCACCAGCGACGAATCGAGGCCGCCGGACAGCAACACACCGTACGGCACGTCGCTCATCAACTGGCGTTCCACTGCTTGCTCGAAGGCCTGGCGCAGTTCGGCCAGATCGGCCTGGCGGCCCTGCACGTCGGCGTAGTCGCGCCACGGCTGCTGGTAGTAGCGCACCAGTTCGCCACTGGCGCTGTCGAAGTAGTGGCCCGGCGGGAACTGCCCGACGTCGGCGCAGGTATCCACCAACGCTTTCATTTCCGAGGCCACGCGCAGGCGGCCCTGTGCATCGTGGCCCCAGTACAGCGGCACCACGCCAACCGGGTCGCGCGCCAGCAGCACCCGGCCGCTGTCACGGTCCCACAGCGCGAAAGCGAAGATGCCGTTGAGCTGTTCCAGCCACTGCGCCGGCGAACCGCCCTGGCGGTACAGCGCGTTGATCACCTCGCAGTCCGAGCCGGTCTGGAAGTCGTAGACGGTGGTCAGCGCCGCCTTCAATGCCTGGTGGTTGTAGATCTCACCGTTGACCGCCAGCGCCAACTGGCCATCGGCCGACAGCAGCGGTTGAGAGCCACCGGCCGGATCGACAATGGCCAGCCGCTCGTGGACCAGCAACGCGCCTTCATCGAGGTACACGCCGCTCCAGTCAGGGCCGCGGTGACGCTGGCGTTGCGACAGTTCCAGTGCATGGCGGCGCAGGGCGGGAAGGTCGTCACCGGCCTGCAGGCCGAAGATTCCGAAGATCGAACACATGGGAGAACTCCTGTTGTGGGGATTTCACGGGGGAAGGTGTTCGACCGGCCACCAGGCCCGGGTGGGACTGCGCCCGGGCACAAAAAAACCCGCATCGGCTGATGCGGGTTTTCTGGTGTCCGGGCGTATGTTGCTGTCTATCTACCCAGGGCGCAGTCCCGCATCGGCCGCGCACGATTATTCGCGCGCAGATTATTGCGGTTGTTGTTATTGACGGCGGTGGCCAGGCGGATCGACATGGCATCGACCCTACCCGGGTTTTTGGCACGGCGCAACCGTTGCGTTGGCAACCACTCGCCAAGCGCATAATGGCCCGCCCAGACGGTGTAACGGGAATGCAACACTGCAATGGACGCACCGGGGCGCTGGCCGCCCTGCTCTGCCTGGGCCTGGCCGCCTGCCAGACCCTGCCCCCGCCCTCCACGCTGCCGCAGTCCCAGCAGCAGTCACTGGAGCAACGCGGAAGCGACGGCAGCTTCGAGGGTGCCTTTGATACCGCGGAAACCTTCGAGCGCTTCAATGATCCGCGCGCCATCGCCTACTACGAGCGTGCCGCAGCAGTCACGCCCTGGACCTTCCACAACACCAAGGCGGAAGAAGCATTGGGCCGGATCTGGATCTCCGGCACGCTGCGGTATGCCGACAGCCCACACATCAACCCGGCACCGGTGCTGCGCGCGTCCTGGCGGCGTGGCGAACGCTGGTCTCGTGCCGCTGCCAACCACGGCAATCCCTATGCCTTCTACGGGCTCGCCAAGGCCTATCGCCAGCGTGGCGACGCGCAGCAGGCGCTGCGCTGGGACCTGCGCGGAATGATCTACGAGCGCTACCCGAGTTCATCGTCACGACTACCGGATGCGGTGGCCGCACAGGGTGACACCCTGCATCCGCTGGTTGCCCAGATCCAGCGTCGCGCTGAGCGCGGCGATGCCGAAGCGCAGGTGGATCTGGGCGCGCTGCTGGAGAAAGGCGTTGGTCTGCCACGCGATCCCGCACGCGCTCTGCAGCTGTACCAGCGCGCCGGTGAGAAGGGCAATGTGTTCGGCCAGTACTTTGCCGGGCTATTGCTGGGCCGCAGTGCGCCGGGGGTGGAGAAGGACACCGACGCAGCCGCGCGCTGGTTTGCGAAGGCCGAGGCGCAGCATTTCTACATGGCAGCGCCGAGTTACTGGAAGAAAGCGGTCGAGCCGCCATTCTTCATTTTTTCTGAGTAGAGCCGAGCCATGCTCGGCTGGGCATTCCCTGCAGAAGCAGCCGAGCATGGCTCGGCTCTACAGGAAAGCGGTGCCGCCGGGAGGCGTGCCGACCAACGGTCGGCACCCACCTTCGCAGGTTCACACCAGCAGCCGTTCCACCAGCCGCTGGTACAGCCCGGGCAGTGCTTCCAGATCGTCAACGCGCACGTTCTCGTCCACCTGGTGGATGCTGGCGTTGACCGGCCCCACTTCAATGCACTGCGCGCCCAGCGGCGCGATGAAGCGGGCATCGGAGGTGCCGCCGCCGGTGCTTTCCTCAGGGGCACCACCGATGTGCTCGGCCAGCACCGCACGCGCGGTGGCGCGCAGCGTGCCTTCCGGGGTGTAGAACGGCTCGCCGCTGCGATGCCACTTCAGCGTGTATTGCAGGCCATGCCGGTCCAGCAGTGCGGTGATCTCCGCTTCCAGCTTCGGTGCATCCCAGTGCGGGTTGTAGCGGATGTTGAAATCCACCCCCAGCTCGCCGGGAATCACGTTGTTGGCACCGGTACCGGCGTGGATGTTGGAGATCTGCAGGCTGGTCGAGGGGAAGCTCTCGTAGCCCTCGTCCCAACGCCGCGCACTCAGTTCGGCCAGCAGCGGCGCAGCCAGATGGATCGGGTTACGCGCTTTCTCCGGGTACGCCACATGCCCCTGCACGCCCTGCACGCGCAGCTTGGCCGACAGGCTGCCACGCCGTCCCACGCGCAGCAGGTCACCGAGCGTGGCGGTGGACGACGGCTCACCGGTGATGCACCAGTCAATGCGCTGGCCGCGCTCGGCGAACAGCCGCGCGACATGGCGCACGCCGTCAATGGCATCGCCCTCTTCGTCACTGGTCAACAGCACCGCCAGCGTGCCGGCGTGCTGCGGATGCGCGGCAACGAACTGTTCGGCAGCGATCACGAACGCGGCCACGCTGCCCTTCATGTCCGCCGTACCACGGCCGTACAGCACGCCATCGCGGATCTGCGGCGCGAACGGATCGCTCTGCCATGCCTCGCGCGGGCCCGGTGGCACCACGTCGGTGTGGCCCAGCAGGACAAGCACCGGCGCGCCGCTGCCGTGGGTGGCCCACAGGTTGTCGACCTCGCCCAGCCGCAGGTGCTCACAGGTGAAACCAGCCGCCCGCAGACGTTCACCGATCAGCCGCTGGCAGCCGGCATCGTCGGGAGTCACCGACGGCCGTGCAATCAGATCACAGGCCAGGTCGAGGACGGCGCTCACGCGCCGCCCACGCCGAAGCGTGCCTTGAAGCCGTTGTCACTGAAGCCCTGGCTGACCGTGCCATCGGCGGTGGCCACCACCGGGCGCTTGATCAGCTGCGGGTACTCGCGCAGCAGCAGTTTCCACTCCGCCTCCGAATCGGCGGCCTTGCGGTTGTCCGGCAGCTGCCGCCAGGTGGTGGAGGACTTGTTCACCATGGCGGCAAGGCCACCCAGCTGAGCCGCCCACGCCAGCAACGTTTCCGGGCTGGGCTTGTTGTCGCGATAGTCGACGAAGGTGTACGGCACGCCGAAGCGGTCCAGCCACTTGGTCGCCTTCTTGCAGGTATCGCAGTTCTTCAGACCGTAGACGGTGGTGCTCATCGGTGCGGCTCCGTCAGTCGGCCAGGCCGCGCAGCAGATCGTTCGGGCTGGTCTTGCTGCGGGTACGGGCGTCGACCTGCTTGACGATCACCGCACAGTACAGCGAATGCGTACCATCCTTGCTGGGCAGCGAGCCGGACACCACCACACTGTACGGCGGGATGTAGCCGTAGCTGATCTCGCCGGTGGCACGGTTGTAGATGCGGGTGCTCTGGCTGAGGAACACGCCCATGCCGATCACGCTGTGATGGCCGACCACCACGCCCTCGACCACTTCCGAACGCGCACCGATGAAGCAGTGGTCCTCGATGATGGTCGGGCTGGCCTGAAGTGGCTCGAGCACGCCGCCGATGCCGGCGCCGCCGGACAGGTGGCAGTGCTGGCCGATCTGCGCACAGGAACCGACGGTGGCCCAGGTATCGACCATGGTGCCTTCGCCGACGTAGGCGCCGATGTTGGTGAAACTCGGCATCAGCACCACGTCCTTGCCGAAGTACGTGCCGCGGCGGGCAATCGCACCCGGCACCACGCGCACGCCGCCACGGCGGAACTTCGCCTCGTCATAGCCGGCGAAGCGCGATTCGACCTTGTCCCAGAACGGCGCCGGACGGGCGTCGACCACGGCCATGTCGTTGACGCGGAAATACAACAGCACGGCCTTCTTCAGCCACTCGTTGACCTTCCAGCCGCCCTGGCCATCCGGCTCGGCGACGCGGAACTCGCCACTTTCCAGGCCGTCGATCACGCGGTTGACCAGCGGCTTGGTCGAACCTTCCAGTTCGTGCAGGGTCAGCATGGCACGGCGCTCGAAGGCGCTCTCGATGCCGAATTTCAGTTCTTCCACGCCCGGTGCCGACGGCTTGCGCAGCGATTTGCGGGCGATGGTTTCAGCGCGTGTGGCTTCGGCACTCTTGGCCGGGGCCTTCTTCGGTGCCGCCACCTTCTTTGCCGGGGCCTTCACCGCTGCGGCTTTCTTCGGCGCGGCAGCCTTCTTCGCGGCCGGCACGGCGGCAGTTTTCTTGGCCGCTGCACTCTTGGCGGTGGCAGCAGTCTTCTTAACAGGCTTGGTGGCCATCAGGCGGGGTCTCCGGCGTTTCGATCAGGGTCCAGGCAGGCCAGCATCGCGTCATGCAACTGCTGCCGGGCGGGTTCAGTCAGGGGGAGGTCGTGTTCGTCACTGATCACGAAAGTATCTTCGGCGCGTTCGCCGAAGGTGGCAATGCGCGCATCCTGCACGCGCAGGCCCTGGTTGCGCAGCACGAACGCCACATCGGCCAGCAGGCCGGGGCGGTCGGGCGCGACCAGTGCAAAGCGGGTTGCGCCGGGCTCATCGCGGAACTCGATGCGCGGCGCGAAGCGGAAGTGGCGCAGCTGCCGTGGCACCACACGGCGTGATGGCCGCAGGCGGGTCAGGTCGCCGCTGAGCGCTTCACGCAGGGCAGCCTCCAGATTGGCACTGCTGCCATCGGCAAAGGTATCGGCCGGGCTCACTTCAAAATTATCGAAAATCGTGTCGGCCGGACCATCCAGCACGCGCGCGCGATGGATGCCGTATCCCTTGCGGTCCAGGGTCATCACGATCGCTGCGAACAGGCCGTCGCGGTCGGGCGAGTGCACGAACACTTCCAGTGCGGGATCGTCGACGCTGATCCGGCGCACCTTGACCAGCGTCTGCCCCTGCTTCACCGGCACCAGGGCGGCGGCCTGCCAGGCCAGCTGCTCCGGGCGCAGGCGGATGAAGCCTTCGTCGGGCATCACCGCGAACTGGCGATCGATGGTGGCGTCGTCGTAGCCCTGCTCACGCACCAGCGCACGCACGCTGTCACGCGCCTCGGCCACGCGCTCGGCGGCCGGCACCGGATGCTCCAGGCCCTCACGCAGCGCACGCCGTGTTGCGAAGTAAAGGTCGGCCAGCAACCGGTCCTTCCAGGCGTTCCACAGCTTCGGACTGGTGCCGGCGATGTCGGCGCAGGTCAGCAGGTACAGGTAATCCAGACGGTCGCGGCTGCCGACCAGCGTGGCGAAGCGATGGATCACCACCGGGTCGGCGATGTCCTGCTTCTGCGCGGTCATCGACATGCGCAGGTGCTGTTCGACCAGCCAAGCGACCAGATCGGTATCGGAGGCACTCAGTCCGTGCGCCTGGCAGAACGCACGCGCATCGACCGCGCCCAGTTCCGAGTGATCACCGCCGCGGCCCTTGGCGATGTCATGGAACAGGCCGGCCAGCAACAGCAGCTCCGGTTTGCGCAGGCGCGGCCACACCTCGTGCGCGATCGAGAAGCGCTCGTCGGCACGACTGCTGGCGAACAGGCCGATGTTGCGCAGGACCATCAGCGTGTGCTGGTCGACGGTATAGACATGGAACAGGTCGAACTGCATGCGCCCGCTGACCTGGGCGAACGCGGGAATCCACTGTCCGAGCACGCCCAGCCGCGCCATCCGCGAAAGCGTGTCGACCGGACGCTGGCCGCGCAGCAGTGCCAGGAAATGTTCGCGCGCATCGGTATCGGCCTGGTCGTAGGCCGGCAGCAGCGGCAACGATTCGGCCAATGCGCGTGCGGTCAATGAATGCAGGCCACGCACCTGCGGGTTGTTGGCCCAGCCGGCGAACAGCGCAAACACCTGGCCGATGTCGCCTCGCGGCCATTCGGCCTCGTTGGCGGCCAGATAGCCACGACGCAGGGAAAAACCGACCGTCAGTGGTTCCGGCTGCGCCTCGCCATCGAACTGTTCCTCGAAGCGCTGCAGCAGGCGATCGCTGATCCGGCGCACCACCAGCGCGGCGCGGTAGAAGCCCTGCATCATTTTCTCGACACCGAGGTTCTCGGCGTCGTCTTCGAAGCCCAGGCGCGCGGCCAGGGTCTTCTGGTAGTCGAAACGCAGGCGCTCTTCCGGGCGTCGTGCCACCAGATGCAGGCCAAAGCGTAGACGCGCCAGCACTGCGCGCTCGCGCTTCAGTGCCGCCGCCTCATCGGCCCCCAGATGACCCAACCCGACCAGCGCCTCCAGGTCGCGCACGCCGAATGCGCGCAGCGCCATCCAGCCCAGCGTGTTGAGATCGCGCAGACCACCGGGACCATCTTTCAGGTCGGGCTCCAGGTTGTCGGCGGTGTCGCCAAAACGCTGGTGTCGGTTGCGCAGTTCTTCCAGCTTGGCCAGGAAAAACGTACGCGCCGGCCACAGTTCGCGATCATCGATGGCCTCGCGCAGCGCGCGACGGGGTGCATCTTCGGCGAGGATCGGGCGTGCCTCGATCAGCGCGGTCATCACGGTCTGGTCGGCGGCGGCTTCACGGCACTGCGCGGCCGAGCGCACAGCATGGCTGACCGCCAGCCCGCAATCCCACAACAGCGCGAACAGGCGCGCCAGCGCGGACTCGTGGGCCAGCTGCGCCGCCGGCTCACCGAATACCAGCAGGTCGATGTCCGAACAGGGGAACAGTTCCCCGCGCCCGTAGCCGCCCACCGCGAACAGCGACAGGCCGCTGTCGGTGCGCAGGCATCGCTGCCAGGCAAGGCGGATCAGATGGTCGGCGCCGCGTGCGCGCAGCGCCAGCAGGCGCTCGATGTTGTCGCCCTGGTCGAAGCGGCGGTACAGGCGCGCATCGGCCTGCTGCAGCGCCTGGCGCGCAGCAGCAGCCCAGTCCGTGTCATTGAGCGACGCGGCCGGCGTGTCCAGCAGCGAACTCGCCGGCAGCATCCTCAGGAGACCTGCGACTCGCCCGGCGACAGGGTCAGCACGTCAACGCCGGTCTCGGTGACCGCGATCATGTGCTCCCACTGTGCCGACAGCTTGCGGTCCTTGGTGACCACGGTCCAGCCATCCGGCAGCACCTTGTTGTAGCGGGTGCCCTCGTTGATCATCGGCTCGATGGTGAAGGTCATGCCCGGCTGCAGCACAAGACCCTGGCCCGGGCGGCCGTAATGCACCACCTGCGGTTCGTCGTGGTAAACCTTGCCGATGCCGTGGCCGCAGTACTCGCGCACCACGCTGAAACGCTCGCCTTCGGCATAGCTCTGGATGGCATGGCCGATGTCGCCCAGGGTCGCGCCCGGACGCACCGCGCGGATGCCGCGCCACATGGCTTCGTAGGTGGCTTCCACCAGGCGCCGCGCCATGACCGAGGGCGTACCCACGTAGAACATGCGGCTGGTGTCACCGTGCCAGCCATCCTTGATGACGGTGACGTCGATGTTGATGATGTCGCCGTCCTTCAGGACCTTCCCTTCGCTGGGAATGCCATGGCAGATGACGTTGTTGACCGAGGTGCACACGGTCTTGGGGAAGCCGCGGTAGCCGACGTTGGCCGGAATGGTGCCCTGCACGTTCACGATGTGGTCGTGGCAGATGCGGTCCAGTTCCTCGGTGGTGACACCGGGCTTGACGTGGGGGGTGACGATGTCGAGCACTTCGCTGGCCAGTCGGCCGGCGACACGCATCATCTCGATTTCCTGCGGGGTTTTCAGATTCACGCTCATGGCACCCATTATCGCCGATCCGGCCGCAATCTGAACGAACGCCACCCAACTGGCGATCCGAGCCATGCACGGTTCCGGCAAGGAAAGTGAAAGCGTGACCGACCACACCCTTTCGGATCCCTATTTATCACGGATTACAGACACTTACGGCACCTAAGCTGGGGCCACTATCGTCAAAGCGGCGCCGAACATGCCGCCTTCGCCTTGTTCAACAGACCTTCGGGTCAGGGAGGTTGTCCATGCGATTCCCGCATCGTTCCGCGCTTGCCTGGGCCTTGGCCGGGATCCTGCTGGCCGGGCCGGCCCTCGCCGCCGACACCACCACGTTCAATGTCACCCTGGTGGTGACCAAGGCCTGCACCATCACGGCAGCGGCGGCGACCAATGTCGATTTCGGCACCGCCGCTTCGACCACCGCCGTGCCCACCCTGGGCCAGGGCACGGTGACGGCGCAGTGCTCGGCACTCACCCCCTACACGATCTCGCTGAATGCGGGCGCCAACGCCGGTACCGCCAATGACGTCACCACCCGGCGCATGAAGAACACCAATGCAGCGGTGACCGCCAACAATTTCGTCGGTTACCAGCTGTACCAGGATGCCGCACACACCCTGGTCTGGGGCGCCACTTCCGGAACCAATACCCAGGCCGGCATCGGTACCGGCCTGGCTGTTCCTTACATCGTCTACGGCCAGATCCTGAATCTGAGCACCAACAACGCAGCGGCCGGCAGCTACCTGGACACCGTCACCGCCACGATCACCTATTGAGGGAGGGCCTGCATGGCCAGATACCGCCCGTGGCACGCCACCGGCGTGGTGCTGTTCGCCCTCTGCCTGCTGATGACTGCAGCTACGGCCAGCGGCACCAGCCTGCAGGTCGCCCCCACCAGCCTGCAGCTGGAAGCGCGCCAGCGTGCCGGCGAGCTGTGGCTGACCAACAGCGGCACCTCCCCGGTAAAGCTGCAGGTGCGGGTCTTCCGCTGGGTGCAGCAGGACGGCCGCGAGCAGCTGCTGCCCACCGATGAACTGCTCGCGACGCCGCCGATGCAGGAGCTGGCGGCCGGCCAGCAGCAGCTGGTGCGGGTGATGCGCCCGACCCGCGAGCCACCGGCAGCGCAGCAGTATTACCGTCTGATCGTCGACGAGGTTCCGGACCTGGCTACCCGTGCCAGCGGCATGCAGTTCGTGCTGCGCTATTCGATTCCGGTGTTCGTGCAGCCGTCGGCCGGCACCCTGGCGCCGCAGCTGCAGGCCCGCCTGGTGCAGCTGGAGGACGGCCGCAACGGCGTCGAGGTGGCCAATTCCGGCAACGGCTATGCGCAGATCGCCGACCTCGCGCTGGGCGGCGCCAAACGCCCGCGCATCGTGCATCCCGGCCTGCTGGGGTACGTGCTGCCCGGGCAGGTGATGCGCTGGCCGATCGAGCGCACGGCGATCGACCGCGACAACGACCAGATCACGGCCAAGCTCAATGGCGAGTCGGAACAGACGCCGCTGTCGCCACCACCGGCTCGCTGAGGCGTTGGTGGGCGCGCTGCTTGCTGCTGCCCTGGCTCCTGCGGCGACTGCCGCCGATGTGTCCGGCGTGGCCGCCGACGCGGCCGGGCTGTCCGCCGATGCGGTCCTGCCACCACCGACGCCGCTGACCGCCAGCCAGGCACTGTATCTGGACGTTTCGCTCAACAGCACCCCACGCGGCCTGCTGCCCTTCACCGAGAACCGCGGCCGCCTGCAGGCCAGCCCCGAGGTGCTGCGCCAGCTCGGCTTCAATGCCAGCGGCGATTCGCCGGTGTACCTGGACCAGATCAGCGGTGCGGTGGTCCGCTATGACGCGCACATGCAGACTCTGGCCCTGGACGTGCCGCTGGACCAGTTGACCCTGCCGACCACCGTGCTCAGCCGCCCGCAGACCCGCGCCCCCGCCGGCAGTGCCTCCCCCGGCCTGCTGCTCAACTACGACGTGTATGGCAGCCGCGTGGATACGCTTGGCAATCTCAGCCTGAGCTCGGAGCTGCGCCTGTTCGGCATTGGCAACGGCACCTTCGAGAACACCGCGATCAGTCGTCGCTACCAGCAACCCGGTGACCGCCGGTGGCGCGGTGAGAGCGTGCGCCTGGACACCCGCTGGCGCCTGGATTTCCCCGACAGTGCGACGACCCTGGAGGTTGGCGATTTCTACAGTGGGTTCGTCGACTGGACCCGGCCTGTACGCCTGGGCGGCCTGCAGATCGGCCGCAACTACGGCCTGCAGCCGTATCGCGTGCTGACCCCCACGCCCAGCTTCCTTGGCCAGGCCGTGGTGCCGTCCACGGTCGAGCTGTATGTCGATGGCCTGCGCCAGTACAGCGGCCAGGTGCCGGTCGGGCCGTTCCAGCTGGCCGCGCAGCCCGGCATCAGCGGCACCGGCAGCGCACAGGTGGTGGTCACCGATGCGTTCGGCCGCATGCAGACGCTGGACTTCAGCTTCTACGGCACCCAGCAGCTGCTGGCCAAGGGGCTGTCGGACTGGTCGGTCGGTGTTGGCCACCTGCGCGAGGATTTCGGTCAACGCTCCTTTGGCTACGACGACCGTACCGTGGCCAGCGCCAGCTGGCGTGGCGGCGTCAGCGACACCTTCACCGGCGAAGCCCATGCCGAAGGCGGCGGCGGCCTGGCCCAGGCAGGCATCGGCGGCTGGTGGCTGTTGAGCGGTGCCGGTGTGTTCAATGCCGCCTATGCACACAGCAACTACCAGGGCTTGCAGGGCGGCCAATGGGCGCTGGGCTACAGCTGGAACAACCGCCGTTTCAACGTCAACCTGCGCAGCGTGCGCAGCCATGGCGACTACCGCGACCTCGGCGCCCTGCAGGGCAACCTGCCGCCGAGCATCAGCGAACAGGCCACGGTCGGCCTGGACCTGCTGCGGCTGGGCACGCTCAGCGCCAGCTACCTGCGCCTGCGCTATCCCGATGGCGAGGACAACCGCTATGCCAGCCTGTTCTGGTCGCGCAGCTGGAGCGCGCGCTGGTCGGCCTACCTGTCGGTGAACCAGAACCTGGACAACAGCGACGACCGCAGCATCTATCTGTCACTGACCGCCAGCCTGGGCAACAACCGCCAGGCCAGCCTGTCCAGCCAGCGCAACGGCGACAGCCAGAGCTGGGTGGCCGACGTCACCCAGCCGGTGCCCGGCGATGGCAGTGCCGGCGGCATCGGCTGGCGCGCCCAGGTGCGCCACGGCGATGACGGCAATGGCGGCCTGGCCGAAGTCGGTCTGCTCAACGATGTCGGCCGCTATTCGTTCGGTGCCTCGCGCCAGGGCGGGCTGAACTACGCCTATGCCAGCGCCAGCGGCAGCCTGGTGTGGATGGGCGGGCATGCCTTCGCTGCCCGCGAGGTCTCCGACGCGTTCGCCGTGATCAGCACCAATGGTGTCGGCGGAGTGCCGGTGCGGCTGGAAAACCGATTGATCGGCGTCACCGATGATCGTGGCCTGCTGCTGATCAGCCCGTTGCTGTCCTGGCAGCGCAACCGGGTCTCGATCGATACCCTGGACCTGCCCGAGGACATGCGTGCCGACCGCATCGAGGACTGGGTGACACCGCGCCAGCGCGCCGGCACCCACGTGACATTCCAGTTGCGCTCGCGGCCCTCGCTGAGCCTGACGCTTCAGAGCATGGACGGACAGCCCTTGGAAGTGGGCAGTGAGGTGCAGCTGCCCGATGGACGTCAAGCCACGGTGGGCTACGACGGCCTGCTGTATCTGGAGGATGTGCCTGCCGGCAGCGTGCTGTACATCACCACCAGCCGCGGCCAGTGCCGGGTGAAGGTACCGGACCTGCCCAAAGCGGTGGCCTCCGGCGCCAGACCGCACCCAGCACCGCTGCAGTGCATTCCGGAGGTAGCGCCATGAGGGTGCTGCTGCTCGGCCTGCTTTTGATGACAGGGCTGCTTGCAACGGCGCCGGCCCACGCCGTCGCGACCTGTACGGCAGTGGCCAACCCGACCCTGCCGTTCGGCAACATCAACAGCAGTGCTCCGGGCCCGACCTCCGCCACGCTGAACATCGCCGTCACCTGCACCACTGCCGCGCTGAGCCTGCTGGCCACCACCGGCGTGCGGGTCTGCGTGGGCATCGGCGCCGGCAGCGGGGGCGGCAGCAGTTCCAGCTGGCGGACAATGGCCACCAGCACCAGCGACACCATGAATTTCCAGCTCTACAACAACGCCAGCTACGGCCAGGTCACCGGCCTGGTCCCGCGCGGCGCACCACCTGCGCAGGAACTCACCATGTCCTACAACGTGCCTCTGCTCACCGGCGGCAGCGGCGCGCAGAGCACCCAGCTGTTCGCCCAGATTCCAGCCAACCAGATCCTGGCATCGGGCGCGTACAGCAGCACGTTCAGTGGCGCCAGCGTGGTACTCACCTGGGCCTGGAATGAAGTACTGCTTGGCACCGCCACCATTCCGGCCAACTGCAACGGAGGCGCCACCGGCACCAACAGCGCCAGCAACGCCTTCAGCTTCACCGCCACCGCCAACGTGCTTCCGCAGTGCGGCAGCTACGTCACCAGCAACATGAACTTCGGCACTGTCATCGGCGGAATCCCCGGCAACATCGATCAGACTGCGACGCTGACCCTGACCTGCCTGAAGAACACCGCCTTCCAGGTCGGCCTCAACAATGGCCAGAACAATCCAGCCGCATCCAGCACACGACGCATGCTCATGACCACCCCCGGTGGCAGCTCCCACTACCTCACTTATGAGCTCTATCGCGATTCGGGCCGCAGCCAGCGCTGGGGCAATACGCTGACCGTCGATACCGCCAGCGGCACCGGCAGTGGCAGCGCGCAGCAGCTGACCATCTACGGCCGGGTGCCGCCGGTCACCGGCCTGCCGGCAGCCGGCACCTACAACGACCTGGTGCAGGTGACGATCACCTACTGACGCGCGGCTGATTCCCGGCGGATCCACGCAGTGCCGACCAACGGTCGGCACCCACCCGGGAGGGTTTCAGTAGATCCACGCCATGCGTGGATGCGGGCACGGCATGCGCCGGGCAAGCTCGACGCTACAGTTCCAACGGATCCAGCCGATACCGCGCAACGAGTCCTAAAGCACGGTGGATGGCCGGTGGTTCGCGCATTTCTGATCGGAGCGATGTCGCTCGCCAGCACGGCAGCATGGGCCGAGCCCAGCAATACGTTGCAGATCCGCCTTACCGTGGTCGAAGCCTGTAGCGCCGGTACAGGCAGCACCGGCTGCGCGGTGCCCCACCAGCGCAGCGACGCAGCACAGCTGCCGCCCCAGGTCCGCGAGCTCGCGCCGCCTGCAACCGATGACGACGAAACACCCACCGTGACCGTCATCTACTGATGCGCCTGTTGCTACCCCTGCTGGCGCTGCTGCTGGCATTGCCTGCCGCAGCGCTGGAGCTGATGCCGACCACGTTGCAGCTGCCGGCCGAAGGTGGCCATGCCGAACTGTGGCTGCACAATCCGGGCCCAAGCCGCTGGCAGGGCCAGGTGCGCATACTGGCGTGGGAGCAGCAACCCAATGCAGAGGTGTTGCGGCCCAGCGACCAGATCCTGGCCAGCCCCACGCAGTTGGACCTTGCTCCCGGGACACGCCAACGCATCTGGCTGCTGCCACGCCAGCCCGCGCCCGGTGCTGGCGAGCGGGCCTACCGGATCGTGCTGGCGCCAGGTCTACCGGACCTGCCCCGCTACTCGCTGCCGCTTTTCCGTGGCCAGGCCGCCCCCGTGGCGCAGCCGCGACTGCATGCCCGCATCGAACCAGACACGTCGCAACCTGTGCTGCGACTGGACAACACGGGTGCCTTGCACGCCCGCCTGCACGATCTCTCGTTCATCACCGGCGATGGTCGCCGCAGCCTCCTGATGCCAGGGCTGGCGGGCTACGTCCTGCCCGGCCACACCCGTCGCTGGTCCCTGCCCCAGCGTGCCCAGGGCTACACTGGCGGCCGTTTCCTGGCGCGGCTGCAGGACGGGCGCGAGGTCGAGCTGGCCGCGCCAGACCCTGCAATTGCGGTCAGTATGCCTGGCGGGCTATAATCGCCGGGATGACCTGCCGCCTTGTGCGTGGGACACCGTCCACACCGGACGTCACCGGTGAATCCACACCTGCTGCCCCCATCCGTGCCGGGGTGCTCCGCGAGGAGTTCGGCCACGGAGGCAACAGGGAAGCCCAACCCCGGAACCATCCGCGCTTCCACGCGTCCCGCATACCTATCCCGCGGGCGGAATCGCCGGTTCCCTATCAGGAGTATTGCAATGCCCCAGGTCACCATGCGTCAGATGCTGGAAGCCGGCGTCCACTTCGGCCACCAGACCCGCTACTGGAACCCCAAGATGGCTCCGTACATCTTCGGCGCCCGCGGCAAGATCCACATCATCAACCTGGAAAAGACCGTCCCGCTGTTCAACGATGCGATGAACTTCATCTCGTCGGTTGCCCAGAAGCGTGGCACCGTCCTGTTCCTGGGCACCAAGCGCAGCGCCCGCGAGACCATCAAGGAAGAAGCCGAGCGTTGCGGCATGCCGTTCATGAACCAGCGTTGGCTGGGCGGCACCCTGACCAACTTCCGCACCGTCAAGCAGTCGGTTGCCCGCCTGAAGGAACTGGAAGCCGGCGAAACCGACGGCACCTTCGAGAAGCTGGTCAAGCACGAAGTGCTGGGCCTGCGTCGCGAGCGCGACAAGCTGGAAGCCTCGCTGGGCGGCATCAAGGACATGAACCGTCTGCCGGACGCCATCTTCGTGATCGACATCGGCCACGAAGACATCGCGATCAAGGAAGCCAAGAAGCTGGGCATTCCGGTCATCGCCGTGGTCGATACCAACTACAACCCGGAACTGGTTGACTACGCCATCCCGGGCAACGACGACGCCATCCGTGCCGTGCAGCTGTACTCGCGCGCCGCTGCCGACGCCGTGCTGGAAGGCAAGGCTGCTGCTCCGCACGCTGCCACCGTCCGTGAAGAAGAGTTCGCCGACGCTGCTGCCGAAGAAGGCAAGCCGGCCCGCCGCGCTCCGGCCAAGAAGGCTGCTGCCGACAAGGGCGAAGCCCAGGCCTGATCCAGGCCCCGGTGGGCGCCACGCGCCCACCTGTCCTGTCCGCTGCCGATGGCGCGACGACAGGACACTGTCACACGGGCCGGCCACCATGCCGGCCCAACCCCTTTCTTTCGTGAGGTAATCCCGTGGAAATCACTGCTTCCCTGGTCAAGGAACTGCGCGAGCGCACCGGCGCCGGCATGATGGAATGCAAGAAGGCTCTCACCGAAGCCAACGGCGACATCGACGCCGCTGCTGAAGCCATGCGCAAGTCCGGCGCCGCCAAGGCCGACAAGAAGGCTGACCGCGTGGCCGCCGAAGGCCGTCTGGGCCTGGCCCAGGATGGCGGCAAGGCCGTGCTGGTCGAAGTCAACTCGGAAACCGACTTCGTCGCCAACGACGACAACTTCAAGTCCTTCGTCAACGCTGTTGCCGCTGCTGCCCTGGCAACCGGCGCCAACGACATCGAAGCCGTGAAGGCTGCCAAGCTGGACGATGGCCGCACCGTTGAAGAAGCCCGCGCCACCGCCGTGCAGACCCTGGGTGAGAACATCCAGATCCGTCGCCTGGTGAAGATCGACGGCAACAACACCGTCGGCGCCTACGTCCACACCAACGGCAAGGTTGGCGTGCTGGTCGACCTGGTCGGCGGCGACATCGAGCTGGCCCGTGGCCTGGCCATGCACGTGGCTGCCCTGAAGCCGCCGCACAACAAGGCTGCGGACGTCCCGACCGAGTTCGTCGAGAAGGAAAAGGAAATCGAGCTGGCCAAGATGTCCGAAAAGGACAAGGCCAAGCCGGCTGACATCCTGGAAAAGATCATCAGCGGCAAGATCAACAAGATCGTCAACGACGTGACCCTGTACGGCCAGACCTACGTGCTGGGCGACACCTCGGTTGAGCAGGTGGTCAAGGCCGCTGGCGCCGACGTGGCCGGCTTCAAGCTGCTGGTCGTCGGCGAAGGCATCGAGAAGGTGGTGGAAGACTACGCCGCTGAAGTTGCCAAGGCGATGCAGGTCTGATTCCAGCCTCCCGGCTGTGAAGCGACCAGAAGGAGCCGCGGGAAACCGCGGCTCTTTTTTTATGCCGGTGGGCCTGTGGGTACGCACCGTTGGTGCGCACAGCCCCTGTTGGTACGTACACCGGCACCCAGGGTCTTTGCGTTACGCGCGAATCAAGCCGATACTCGGCGCAGGGAATCCACAGTCACATAGCAGGAACGAAAGTCGCGGACTGTGATGCAATCCTAGGTATTCTTGTCCTAATGGAATTGAACGACCCGACATGCCTCCCGAGCTGACAGCTGCCCTGGCGCTCTGCCGCAACCTGCCTTCGCCGCCCGGTATTGCCCTGCGCATCATCGAACTGGCCCAGGATCCGGAAGCGGACATCGCCACCGCCGCCGACATCATCGCCATCGACATGGCGCTGAGCGCTCGCATGCTGCGCATCGCCAATTCGCCGCTGTACGCCAGCCGCCGACGGATCGAGAACCTCGGCCAGGCGCTGACCATGCTGGGCCTGAACGCCACGATCAGCCTGGCGCTCGGCTTCACCGTCACCCAGGGCCTGACCGGCGGCGCCGGAGCCGATCATGACCTGCGCCAGCGCGCCTGGAAGCGCAGCATCCTCAGCGCACTGGCGGCCAGCCAGCTGGGCCAGGCGCGCGGTCTGCGCCGGCTGGAGGAACTGATGCTGGCCGGCCTGCTGCAGGATCTCGGCGTGCTGTGCCTGGCCCAGGCCGAATCGGAACGCTATCTGCCGCTGCTGCGCGAGGCCGGTGACAATACCGACCTGGTGGCGCGCGAGCGCAGCGAACTGGGCTGCAGCCATGCCGACGTCGGCGCCTGGGTGGCCGAACAGTGGGGCCTGCCGCGCTATCTGGTGGAGAGCATCAGCCACAGCGAGGATGAAGGCGCTGCCGAATCGCCGTTCCAGGCGTGCGTGCAGCTGTCTGGCGCAGTGGCCGACATCTGGCTGGATACCGACGCCGACGCCGCTCGTGAACGCGCCCTGCAGCAGGTACACGACCGCCTGGAGCTGGACAGCGCCCGCTTCGACCAGGTTCTGGCCCGCATCAGCGCCGCCCTGCCGGACATCGCCAGCCTGTTCGAAGCCGGGTTGAACTCGCCCTTGCGGGTGCGCGAACTGATCGATCACGCCCAGGAACTGGCCACCCTGCGCAACCTGCGCGAACTGCAGGATGCCGACCAGGCGCGCCGCCGCGCCGACGAATTCGAGGCCCGGGCCAAGCGCCTGGCCGACCAGGCGCACCGCGACGCCCTGACCGGGGTGCTCAACCGCCGCCAGCTGGAAGCGGTGCTGGAGCAGGAATTCCTGCGCGCCAGCCGCCAGGGCTGGCCACTGTCGGTGGCCTTCATCGACCTGGACGACTTCAAGAAGATCAACGACGCACACGGACACCTGACCGGCGACGAAGTGCTGCGCGCCTTCGCCGGCAAGCTGCAGGGCCAGCTGCGCAACAGCGACACCGTGGCCCGCTTCGGCGGTGAGGAGTTTGTCGCACTGCTGCCCAACACCAGCGAATCGGTGGCACTGGACGTGATCCGCCGGGTGTTGGCCAACATCGTTGCCACGCCGATGGCCGAGATCGAGGGCGGGCCGCTGTTCGTCACCTTCTCTGCCGGCGTAGCCACCCAGGGGGGGTACGAGCGCTTCGCTGACGTGCAGGATCTGCTGCGCGCAGCCGACGATGTGCTTTACCGCTCGAAGAACCTGGGCCGCAACCGGGTGATCGCCCGCTCACCCGGCGCCCTCGGCCACGACGAGCTCTCAGCCACCGCTGGCGCGGCGCTGGGCTGAACGGAACGCCCCGGACGGCCGGGGTGAACGCCTGTATTTTGCGCCGCAGTGCACAAAACACTTTGGCGCAACGCTGCATGCGCGTAGAATCGCCCGCGATTTCCACGCACCCGAGGTCCCTATGTCCAAGCTCGCCTATCGCCGCATCCTTCTGAAACTATCCGGGGAGGCGCTGATGGGAGATGAGGACTACGGCATCGACCCGAAGATCATCAACCGCCTGGCCCGCGAGGTCATCGAAGCCCAGCAGGCCGGCGCCGAAGTGGCACTGGTGATCGGCGGCGGCAACATCTTCCGCGGCGCCGGCCTGGCCGCCGGCGGCATGGACCGGGTCACCGGCGACCAGATGGGCATGCTGGCCACGGTCATCAATGCGCTGGCCATGCAGGATGCGCTCGAGAAGCTGGGCGCCAAGGCCCGCGTCATGAGCGCGATCAAGATCAACGACGTGTGCGAGGACTACATCCGCCGCCGCGCCATCCGCCACCTTGAAAAGGGTCGCCTAGTGATCTTCGCCGCCGGCGTTGGCAGCCCGTTCTTCACCACCGATTCGGGTGCGGCCCTGCGCGCGATCGAGATCGGCGCCGACCTGCTGCTGAAGGCAACCAAGGTCGATGGCGTCTACGACAAGGACCCGAACAAGCACAGCGACGCGGTCCGCTTCGACAGCCTGAGCTACGACGAAGTGATCCGCCGCGGCCTGGAAGTGATGGATACCGCCGCCTTCGCACTGGCCCGCGACAGCGACCTGCCGATGCGCGTGTTCGACATGGGCCAGCCGGGTGAACTGCTGAAGATCCTCAGCGGCGAGAACATCGGCACCCTGGTCCAGGGCCGCGACCCGGCCTGAGCCTGAGCGCCAGGCGAGCTCCGGGCCGATTCAGGCCCGGCAGCGTCCCGTATTCGCCTATAATCGCCCGATTCCAGTTACACCTAGGACCGGGCGATGCTCAACGACATCAAGAACAACGCGCAGACGCGCATGGCCAAGAGCATCGACGCTCTGAAGCACACCCTCACCTCGATCCGCACCGGGCGCGCCACGCCGGCCCTGCTGGACCGCATCACGGTCAATGCCTACGGCAATGCCAGCACCCCGCTGAACCAGGTTGCGTCGATCTCCAACGCTGACGCCCACTCGCTGCTGGTCACGCCGTTCGACAAGAGCATGATCAAGGAGATCGAGAAGGGTCTCTACAACGCCGAGTTCACCCCGAACACCCTGGGCACCGCGATCCGCATCAACATGCCGCCGCCGACCGAGGAGCGCCGCAAGGAGCTTGCCAAGCAGGTGCAGAAGGAAGGTGAAGGCGCCAAGATCGCGATCCGCAACATCCGCCAGGACGCGAACAAGGAAATCGCCAAGCTGGACAAGGACAAGGCGATCAGCGAAGACGAGAAGAAGCGCGGCGAAGACGACATCCAGAAGCTGACCGACGCCAATATCAAGGACGTCGACAAGGTCGTCGCCGACAAGGAAAAAGAACTGCTGTCGGTCTGAAGTCGATGCCTTCAGTCCCGCCTCCGTTGCCGGCTGCCCTGCCCCGCCACATTGCCATCATCATGGATGGCAATGGACGCTGGGCACAGCAGCGCCGTCGTCCGCGCGTCATCGGCCACCGCGCCGGCGCGCGCGCGGTCAACCGTACGATCGAGCGCTGCCTTGAACTGGGCATTTCCGCGCTGACCCTGTTCGCGTTCTCCAGCGAGAACTGGGGCCGGCCGCAGGAAGAAGTCGATGCGTTGATGAAGCTGTTCCTCGGCGCGCTCGACCGCGAAGTGGATGAGCTGCATCGGCGTGGCGTACGCATTCGCTTCATCGGCGAACGCGAACGCTTCGGCGCCGGGCTGGTCAGCCGCATGCAGCTGGCCGAACAGCGCACTGCCGACAACGCCGCCCTGACCCTGTCGATTGCCGCCAGTTACGGTGGCCGCCAGGACATCGCGCGTGCCGCGCGCGCACTGGCCGCCGAAGTCGCTGCGGGCCGCCTGCTGCCCGAACAGATCGATGAATCGCTGCTGGGCCGACAGGTTGCCCTGGCCGACCTGCCGCCGCCGGACCTGTTCATCCGCACCGGTGGCGACACCCGCATCAGCAACTTCCTGCTGTGGCAGCTGGCATACACCGAGCTGTGGTTCACCGAGGCGCTGTGGCCGGACTTCGATGCCGCCCTGCTGCAACAGGCGCTGGACGCCTATGGCAGCCGCGAGCGTCGTTTCGGCCTGACCAGCGCCCAGATCGCCGCACTGGCCACCGAGACCTCCAGCCCATGACCAAGACCCGAGTCCTCGCCGCGCTGATCATGGCGCCGGTCGCCATTGCCGCGATCCTGCTGCTGCCGACGCAATGGCTGGCCGCCGCTGCGGCTGCCGTGCTGCTGATCGGCCTGTGGGAGTGGCTGAAGCTGGCCGGGATCGAAGACACCCTGGCGCGTACCGTGCTGCTGGTGCTGAACCTGCTGCTGATGGTGCTGCTGGTCTGGGCCGATGGCAGCACGCTGGTGCTGTTCCAGATCACCACCCTGGCCGGTGTCGCCTGGTGGCTGGCGGCGCTGGTCTGGCTGCGCTTCTTCAACTTCGGTGCACAGCCGTCGGCGCCCTCGCGGATTGTGAAGATGCTGGCCGGCACCCTGGCCATCGTGCCGGCCTGGGCCGCGCTGGTACTGATCCACGCCGGCGGTGATCCGCCCGGCAAGCAGGGCCACCTGTGGCTGCTGGCCGCGCTGGCGCTGGTCTGGGCCGCCGATTCAGGGGCCTATTTCGCGGGTCGTCACTTCGGCAAGCACAAGCTGGCCCCGCGCATCAGCCCGAACAAGACCTGGGAAGGCCTGTTTGGTGGCCTGCTGGCCGGTGTGGCCGTGGCCGTTGGCCTTGGCTGGCTCGCCGGCATTGACGCCGCGCACCTGCCGGGCCTGCTGATCACCTCGGTGGTGGCGGTGTTTGCCTCGGTGCTGGGCGATCTGTTCGAGAGCCTGATCAAGCGCCATGCCGGTGCCAAGGACTCGGGCCACCTGATTCCGGGCCATGGCGGCGTGCTCGACCGTGTCGACGGTGTTCTTGCCGCCGTGCCGGTGTTCGCGCTGGGCAAGGAAATCTTCGGGTTCTGACCATGAATGCTGTCGCAGACCTGCGCCGGGTCGCCGTGTTCGGCGCCACCGGTTCGATCGGTGCCTCCACGCTCGACGTGATCGCCCGCCACCCGCAGCGTTACCAGGCCACCGTGCTCGCCGCCGGCCGCCAGGTGCAGGCGCTGCTGGCGCTGTGCCGTCAGCACCGCCCGGCGCATGCGGTGATCGCCGACGAATCGCTGTTCGCCGAGCTGCGTGATGGCCTGCGCGACGCCGGCCTGCCCACCGAAGCCCACGCCGGGCATGCCGCGCTGGACCAGCTGGCTGCCAGTGACGCATGCGACACCGTGGTGGCGGCGATTGTCGGTGCGGCCGGACTGTCCTCGACCCTTGCCGCCGCTGCCGCCGGCAAGCGCATCCTGCTGGCCAACAAGGAATCCCTGGTGTTGGCCGGCGAGCTGCTGACCCGCACCGCCCAGCAGGCAGGCGCTGAGATCATCCCGATCGACAGCGAGCACAGCGCGATCTTCCAGTGCCTGCGTTCGCGCGACGCCAGTGTCGATGGCGCAGGTGTGCGTCGAATCCTGCTTACCGCGTCCGGTGGTCCGTTCCGCGGCCGCAGCCGCACCGACCTTGCCGCGGTCACCCCGGCGCAGGCCGTGGCCCATCCGAAGTGGTCGATGGGCCCGAAAATCTCGGTTGATTCGGCGACGTTGATGAACAAAGGCCTGGAGGTAATCGAGGCCCACCACCTGTTCGGCGTCCCCGGCGAACGCATTGAAGTGCTGGTGCACCCGCAGAGCCTGGTCCATTCGCTGGTCGAGTTCGTTGACGGTTCGACCCTGGCCCAGATGGGCCTGCCGGACATGCGCACCACGCTGGCTGTCGGCCTCGGCTGGCCGCAGCGCATCGAGTCGGGCGTGGCCGGGCTGGATCTGCTGGCGCAGGGCCGGCTCGATTTCGAGGCCCCCGATACCGAGGCGTTCCCGTGCCTGGCGCTGGCCTGGCAGGCCATGCAGGCCGGCGGCACCGCCCCGGCCGTGCTGAACGCCGCCAATGAAGAGGCGGTTTCAGCGTTTCTTCAGGGCCGGATCGGTTTCCTGACCATTCCGGAACTCGTTGCTAACGCGCTTTCAACACTGCCGACCCACGCAGCCGATACACTTGAGGTTCTGTTGTCCGCCGACCAGCGGGCACGCCAGCTCACCCTGAACACCATCGCCGCCGCCTGAACGAACGCCTCGCCCAGCATGACGACGCCGCCCCTGCCCGCCAATGTGAGCCTGCATGACTGATTTCATCGGATCGGTCTGGTGGATGATTGTCAGCCTTGGGCTGCTGGTCACCTTCCACGAATTCGGGCATTACTGGATCGGCCGCCTGTGCGGAGTCAAGGTGCTGCGCTTCTCGGTCGGCTTCGGCCGCCCGCTGTGGTCGCGCCGCGACAAGCACGGTACCGAGTTCGCCATTGCCGCCATCCCCCTGGGTGGCTACGTGAAGTTCCTCGACGAACGCGAGGTCGAGGTCCATCCGCACGAACGCGGCCAGGCCTTCAACCACAAGACGGTCTGGCAGCGCATCGCCATTGTCGCCGCCGGACCGATCGCCAACCTGCTGCTGTGCATCCTGCTGCTGTGGGCGATGTTCGTGATCGGCAAGCAGGACTATTCGCCGACCATCGGCCGCGTCAGCGGCATCGCCGCCACTGCCGGGCTCGGCAGCGGTGACCGCGTGCTGCGCGTGGACGACCGTCAGGTGGTCACCCTGGGCGAGGCCAGCATGGCGCTGACCGCCGCTGCGATGGACCGCCGTGACGTGAAGCTGGAAGTGCTGGACCCGGCCGACCAGGTGCGCGTGCGCACCCTCCCGCTATCGCAGCTGCCCGCCGGTTTCGATGAACGGCGGGTGCCGATCCTGGCGGGCCTGTACTGGCAGTCGTGGCTGCAGCCGGCCCTGGTCGAGTCGCTGACCCCGGATTCGGTCGTCAGCGGGCAACTGCAGCCGGGCGACCTGATCGTGGCCATCGATGGCCAGCGCATCGACGGCGCCGACCAGGTGATCGGTGAGATCCAGGCGCTGGGGCGTGCGGGTGGCCCGGGCATGATCGAGGTCCTGCGTGGCGGCGAGCGCCTGGCGCTGGAAGTCACGCCGCGCAAGGGCCAGGACGCCAAGGGCGACCCCGCCTGGCAGATCGGCGTTCAGTTTCCGACCAAGTTCAGCCCGCCGTACGACACCCTGCTGCGCTACGGCCCGTTGGACTCGGTCACCGTTGCAGTGCGTGAAACCGGCCGCCTGGCGGCCGATTCGCTGGGCATGATGGGCCGCATCGTCACCGGCAAAGCCTCGCTGCAGAACGTTTCCGGGCCGGTCACCATCGCCCGCGTGGCCAATGTCTCGGCCAAACGCGGCCTCGACTGGTTCCTGCAGTTCCTTGCCCTGCTGTCGCTCAGCCTGTGCATCATCAACCTGCTGCCGATCCCGATCTTGGACGGCGGCCACCTGCTGTATTACCTTATCGAGTTGGTCAAGGGCAGCCCGCTGAGCGAGCGTGCCATCGCCGCCGGCCAGTACATCGGCTTGGCGTTGCTGGCCGGGCTGATGGGGTTGGCGTTCTACAACGACATCCTCGGCCTGGTCCCGCGATGAACTTTTCCACGTTTTTGCCGTCTACAGCGTCGGCATCCCGTACTAATGAAATCGACCTTCCTACCGGACGTGACATGACGCGACTCCCCAATCGCCGCCTGCTGGCCCTCGCCCTCGCCGCCGTCACCGGCGCTCCCGCCCTGGCCCAGGCAGCCGAGCCCTTCACTGTCAGCGACATCCGCGTCGATGGCCTGCAGCGCATCAGCTCGGGCACGGTGTTCACCTACCTGCCGGTGGAACGTGGCGAGACGGTCACCGACAACAAGGTCGGCGAAACCATCCGCGCCCTGTACAAGACCGGCTTCTTCGAAGACGTTCAGCTGGATCGCCAGGGCAGCATCCTGGTGGTGACCGTCAAGGAACGCCCGGCGATCAACAAGCTGACCGTCACCGGCAACAAGGACATCAAGTCCGAGCAGCTGCTGAAGGGCCTGTCCGACATCGGCCTGACCGAGGGCGGCACCTTCGACCGCCTGAGCCTGGACCGCGTGACCCAGGAACTGCGCCGCCAGTACAACGACCGCGGCAAATACACCGTCGAGATCACCCCGACGGTGAGCCCGCTGGACCGCAACCGCGTGGACATCGCGATCGCCATCAAGGAAGGCAAGGCGGCCAAGATCCGTCACGTCAACCTGGTCGGCACCGAGAAGTTCGAGGGCAAGGACATCCTGGAGACCTGGGAGTCCAAGGAGCACAACTGGGCGTCGTGGTACCGCCGTGACGACCAGTACTCCAAGGAAAAGCTGTCCGGCGACCTGGAAAAGCTCAATTCCTGGTACCTGGACCGTGGCTACGTCGATTTCAGCATCGACTCGACCCAGGTGTCGATCAGCCCCGACAAGCGCGACATGTTCCTCACCGCCGGCGTGACCGAGGGTGCGCAGTACAAGATCTCCGAGATCAAGGTCAGTGGCGACACCATCCTCCCGCAGGAGGATGTCGAGCGCATGGTGATCCAGAAGTCCGGTGACACGTTCTCGCGTGCGCTGCTGGAATTCAGTTCGGACACCATCACCAATTCGCTGTCGAACATCGGCTACGCGTTCGCCAAGGTGAATCCGATTCCGACCACCAACCGCCCCGACCAGACGGTGGCGATCAACATGCAGGTCGTTCCGGGCCCGCGTGTGTCGGTGCGTCGCATCCTGTTCCGCGGCAATACCCGCACGTCCGACGAAGTGATGCGTCGCGAAATGCGCCAGTTCGAGAACAGCTGGTACTCGCAGGCCGCGATCGACCGTTCCAAGATCCGCCTGCAGCGCCTGGGCTACTTCGAGTCGGTGGACGTGGAAACCCCGGCCGTGAGCGGCAGCAACGATCAGGTCGACGTCGTCTACAACGTCAAGGAAACCACCTCGGGCAGCTTCGTGTTCGGCCTGGGTTATTCGCAGTCCTACGGCATGACCACGTCGGTGCAGCTGTCGCAGAACAACTTCCTCGGCGGCGGCAACCGCGTGTCGGTCGAAGCCTCGCGCAGCAGCTACCTGCAGCGTTACGGCTTCAGCTACACCAACCCGTACTTCACCGATGACGGCGTGTCGCTGGGCTACAACCTGTCCTGGCGCGAGCTGGACTACTCCGACTTCAACACCGCGCAGTACAACAGCACCAACGGTTCGGCGCAGGTGGTGTTCGGCGTGCCGATCACCGAGACCGACACCGTCTCGCTGATGTTCGGCATCGACAGCAACCAGATCACCACCTACCAGGGCTCCACCCCGCAGTCGATCATCGACTACATCAACGTACTGGGCAGCAAGACCTTCCATGCCTGGCGCACGGAGCTGGGCTGGGCGCGCGATTCGCGCAACGACTACTTCATGCCGACCCGTGGCACCTATCAGCGCGTTGGCCTGGAAACCACGCTGCCGGGCTCGACGATCGAGTACTACAAGCTGAACTATCAGATCAGCAAGTACTGGCCGATCATGCCCTCGTTGGTGATCAACACCCGCGCGGAAGTCGGTTACGGCGACAGCTACGGCAGTGACAAGACCGCGATGGTGCCGGACGAGAACGGCAACCTGCGCTCGGTCACCGCCAAGGGCCTGCCGTTCTACGAGAACTTCTACGCCGGCGGCACCAACTCGGTGCGCGGCTTCGAGGACAACACCCTCGGTCCGCGCGAAGTGACCCGTGGCTACCCGGAAGGCCAGCCGCTGGGCGGTTCGCTGAAGACCGTCGGTTCGGTTGAAGCCTACTTCCCGCGTCTGTTCGACAGCCCGTCGGCGCGCGTGTCGGCCTTCGTCGATTTCGGCAATGTCTACACCGGCGTGGACAACTTCAAGGCCAACGAACTGCGCGTGTCCACCGGTGTGGCCCTGCTCTGGCGCGCCCCGGTCGGTCCGATCTCGATCAGTTATGCCTTCCCGCTCAAGAAGGAAGACGGCGACAAGGTCGAGCGTCTGCAATTCACCTTCGGCGGGCAGTTCTGACGAACCGCGGGGCGGTTCGCCAGAACTGCCCCCGCATTTCACCTATCCCCCGCGCCACTCGCGCGCCCCCCTTAACAAAGGGGGGCTCTCCACCAGACGGGGCACGAAGCGCCGGGCATTGCCCGGCGTTTTCGTTTTACTTGCTCGCCGCCGCCGTTACTTCCCGCGCTCGCGTGAAATCATCTGGTGATGGCGCAGGGGGCTGACCAGGACCGTTGGCGCCATGGATGGCGCCATCGAGCCCCCAGGGATGGGTTTACGGCGTGTCCTGGGCAGCCCCCTGCGCCATCACCCCGGGACATCAGGCAGGCGCCGCTTTTGACCCCGCATGACCGCAATGGCGCCACACGTTAAACTCCCGCCGTGAATACTCCCACCTACACCGCCCAGCAACTCGCCGAGCAGTTCGGCCTGCAGGTCCATGGCGACCCCGCCACCGCCATCCATGGCGTGGCCACCCTCGCCCATGCCGGCCCTGGCCAGCTGACCTTCCTCGCCAACCCGCGCTACCGCGCCCAGCTGGCCGACAGCCACGCCTCGCTGGTGGTGCTGCGTGCCGACGACGCCGAAGCCGCCCCCGGCGCCGCACTCGTGGCCAAGGACCCGTACACCACCTTCGCCAAGATCGCCGCGCTGTTCGACATCGCGCCGACGCGCCCGCCGGGCATCCACCCCAGCGCCGTCATCGATCCCAGCGCCCAGATCGCGGCCAGCGCCCATATCGGCCCGTTCGTCTCCATCGGCGCGCGCAGCGTGGTCGGCGAGAACTGCATCATCGGCACCGGCAGCGTGATCGGCGAAGACTGCAGCCTGGACAACGGCTGTGAACTGATCGCCCGGGTCACCCTGGTCACCCGGGTCAAGCTCGGCAAGCGCGTGCGCGTGCACCCCGGTGCCGTACTCGGTGCCGATGGCTTCGGCCTGGCGATGGACGCCGGCAAGTGGATCAAGGTGCCGCAGCTCGGCGGCGTCCGCATCGGCGACGACTGCGAGATCGGCGCCAACACCTGCGTCGACCGCGGTGCGCTGGAAGACACCGTGCTGGACGAGGACGTGCGCCTGGACAACCTGGTGCAGATCGCGCACAACGTGCAGATCGGCTCGCACTCGGCCATCGCCGGCTGCACCGGCATCGCCGGCAGCGCCAAGATCGGCCGCTACTGCCTGCTCGGCGGCCACGTCGGCGTGGTCGGCCATCTTGAGATCTGCGACAAGGTCGTGATCACCGGCAAGTCCGTGGTCCGCAACTCCATCCATGAGCCGGGCGAGTACTCGTCCGGCACCCCGTTGACCGACAACCGCACGTGGCGCAAGAACGCCGCGCGCTTCAAGCAGCTGGACGCATTGGCCCGCCGCGTCCTGGCTGCTGGCAAGGAGAAAGAATGAACGACACGCTGCAGCTTCCTATCGACGTCTGCGAGATCCAGGAGCTGCTCCCGCACCGTTACCCGTTCCTGCTGGTGGACCGGGTGCTTGAGCTCGACATCGAGGCCAAGCGCATCCTGGCGCAGAAGAACGTGAGCATCAACGAGCCTTTCTTCCAGGGCCACTTCCCGGGCCGCCCGATCATGCCCGGCGTACTGATCATCGAAGCGCTGGCGCAGGCCGGTGGCGTGATGACCCAGCTCACGCTCGGCCGCGATTCGCAGTCCAAGCTGTTCTACATGGTCAAGGTGGAAAACGCCCGCTTCAACAAGCAGGTCGTGCCCGGCGATGTACTGATGCTGGATGTGCAGATGAAGCGCCTGATCCGCAACATGGGCTGGTACTACGGCGAAGCCAAGGTCAACGGTGAAGTCGTTGCCTCGGCCGAAGTCATGTGTGCCGGCGCCAAGGGCTGATCCACTGGAGGCAGGAATGACTGACAACGCACCGCGGATCCACCCGACCGCCGTCATCGATCCGGCCGCGCGCCTGGCCGATGACGTCCAGGTGGGCGCGTTCACTCTGATCGGTGCCGATGTGGAAATCGGCGCCGGCACGGTGGTCGGCCCCCATTGCAGCATCCACGGCCCGACCCGGATCGGCCGCGACAACCGCTTCGTCGGCCACGCCGCGATCGGCGGCGAACCTCAGGACAAGAAGTACGCCGGAGAGCGCACCGAACTGGTGATCGGCGACCGCAACGTGTTCCGTGAGTTCGTTACCGTGAACCGCGGCACTGGCGGTGGCGGTGGCGTTACCACCGTCGGCAACGACAACTGGATGCTGGCCTACACGCATGTCGCGCACGACTGCCATGTCGGCAACTTCTGCGTGTTCTCCAACAACACCACCCTGGCCGGCCACGTGACCGTGGGCGATTACGTGATCATCAGCGGCTTCGCCGGTGCCCACCAATTCTGCCGCATCGGCGCGCATGCCTTCCTCGGCATGGGCGCGCTGACCAATGGCGACGTTCCGCCGTTCACCATGGTCGGCACCGATTCGCTGGGTCGCCCGCGCGGCATCAACAGCGAAGGCCTGAAGCGCCGCGGCTTCGATGCCGATCGCATTTCCGCCATCAAGCGTGCCTACCGCACGCTGTACGTGGCGGGCCTGCCGCTGGCCGAAGCCAAGGTGCAGCTGACCGAACAGGCGCGCAGCAGCGACGACGTGAAGGCCATGCTGGATTTCATCGAGCATGCCGAGAGGCCGTTGCTGCGATGAGCAGCACGACCGGCCAGGCGCCGGCCGGCGCCGCCGTGATTCCGCTGGCCTCGATGGCCGGCAGCGTCCCTGCACAGCGGGTGCTCAGCGAGCGCCCACTGCGGATCGCACTGGTTGCCGGTGAAGCCTCCGGCGACCTGCTCGGTGCAGGCCTGGTACGTGAACTGAAGGCACGCTTCCCGAATGCCGAGTTCGCCGGCATCGGCGGCGATGCCATGCGCAGCGCCGGCTGCCAGACCTGGCACGATGCCAGCGAGCTGGCGGTGATGGGCCTGACCGAAGTACTGCGCCACCTGCCGCGCCTGCTGAAGCTGCGCTCGGCGTTCCGCCAGCGCGCGTTGGAATGGCAGCCGGATGTGTTCATCGGCATCGATGCGCCCGACTTCAACCTGGGCATCGAGCGCTGGCTGAAACGGCGTGGCGTACGCACCGTGCACTACGTCAGCCCCTCGGTCTGGGCCTGGCGTGAGAAACGCGCCGAGAAGATCGGCAGCAGTGCCGACCTGGTGCTGTGCCTGTTCCCGATGGAACCGCCGATCTATGCCAAGCATGGCATTGATGCGCGCTTCGTCGGCCACCCGATGGCCGACGACATCCCGCTGCAGGGCAACCGCGAGGAAGCCCGCGCCGCGCTCGGCCTGCCGACCTCGGCCAAGGTGCTTGCGGTGTTGCCGGGCAGCCGCCTGGGCGAGATCTCGCGCTTGGGTGAACCGTTCTTCGAAGCCGCCTGGCAGGTCTCCGAACGCATCCCCGGCCTGCACGTGGTGGTGCCCGCGGCCAATGCGGCATGCAAGCGCCTGATCGAAGAGCAGCTGTCGCGCTCGGCGCTGCCGGTGGCGTACTCACATGTGCTGGACGGCCAGGCCCGCAACGCGATGATCGCCGCCGACGTGGTGGTGCTGGCGTCCGGCACCGCGACCCTGGAGGCCATGCTGGTGAAGCGGCCGATGGTGGTCGGCTACCGCGTCAACGAGCTGACTTACCGGCTGGTCAAGGCATTGGGCCTGATCAAGGTCGACCGTTTCGCCCTGCCCAACATCCTGGCTGGCCAGGACCTGGCCCCGGAGCTGATGCAGCACGACTGTACGCCGGACAAGCTGGCCGCGGCCGTCCAGCAGTGGTTCGACCATCCGCAGCGGATAACCGATCTGCAGGGCACGTACGCCCGCCTGCATGAGCGCCTGCGCCGCAATGCCTCGGCACGGGCCGCCGACGCCGTCGGCGAACTGCTGATGCGCGACCAGGACCCGGCATGAGCCGCCGCCACGCCGCGGCAGCGAGTCTGGCCCTGTTCGAAGGCGGCGCGGTGATCGAGCCGGAGCGCCTGGTCGCCGGCGTCGACGAAGCCGGCCGGGGTCCGCTGGCCGGGCCGGTGGCGGTGGCCGCCGTGGTGTTCGATCCATCCCGGCCGCGCATCAATGGCCTGGACGATTCCAAGCAGCTCACTGCTGCACGCCGCGAGCAGCTGCACGACCGCATCATCGAACGGGCCCTGGCCTGGCACGTGACGCTGGTGGACGTGGACACCATCGACCGCCTGAACATCTACCAGGCCACTCTGCAGGGCATGCGCGATGTGGTCGCGGCCGTGGCCCATGTCGCGGGCTTCGCGCGCATTGATGGCAACGTGGTGCCGAAGGGCCTGGTACTGCCGGCGCAGGCGCTGATCGGTGGCGATGGCATCGACCGCGCGATCATGGCGGCCTCGATCCTGGCCAAGGTCAGCCGCGACCGCTACATGCAGGCGCTGCACGCACGTCATCCGCAGTACGGGTTCGAGCAGCACAAGGGCTACGGCACCCCGGCCCATCTGGCCGCGCTGCGCGAGCATGGCCCCTGCGACGAACATCGCCGCAGCTTCGCCCCGGTGCGCGACTGCCTGGAAACAGCGCCAGCCCCCGCGATCGCAGCCATCGCCTGAACAACGGCCGCCGGGCACGGCCCGGCGCTACCACGACAATCTGAACGCCTCCGCCGATATCCGCACACAGGGCAATGTGAACGCACCCGGTAGCGCCAGGCCATGCCCGGCGGCATTCGCGCAATCGACGCACCGTCAAGCCTTGTCGCCACCCCCTGCCCTCGCTACCCTGACCGGGCACTCCAGCGCTTCCCGACCCCGGCGACGATCCCCCCGTCAGCACCCGGGGCCCGCGCGCTCCAACCTGGTCCGGCATGTCCAACTCCCGCTTCGTACATCTCCACGTCCACACCGAGTTCTCGCTGGCGGACTCCACCATCCGTGTGCCGGCCAAGCCGGATCAGGCCGACCCGAAGAAGGCCAAGCAGGCCAACCTGCTGTCGCGCTCGGTCGAGCTCGGCCTGCCCGCGCTGGCGGTGACCGATCTCAACAACCTGTTCGCCCTGGTCAAGTTCTACAAGGCTGCCGAAGGCGTGGGCATCAAGCCGATTGCCGGCGCCGACGTGCTGATCGCCGAGGAAGGCCAGGACCCGTGGCGGATGACCCTGCTGTGCCGCGACCGCGAGGGCTACCTGAGCCTGTCGCGGCTGCTGACCCGTGCCTGGATGGAAGGGCATCGCCCCGAGGGCGGCGTGGCGGTACATCCGGACTGGCTGAAGGCCGGCAACGCCAACCTGTTCGCGCTGGCCGGCCGGCAGAGCCTGGCCGGACGCCTGGCACTGGATGGCAAGCATGAACTGGCCGAGCAGCAGCTGGCCGACTGGCAGCGCGTGTTCGGCGACGGCCTGCACCTGGAACTGACCCGCACCGGCCGCGAGGGCGAAGAAACCTTCAACCAGTTCGCGCTGATGGCGGCTGGCCAGCGCGGCCTGCCGGTCGTGGCCAGCAACGACGTCCGCTTCCTGGCGCCGACAGATTTCAGTGCGCACGAAGCGCGCGTATGCATTTCCACCGGCCGCGTGCTGGATGACCCCAAGCGCCCGCGCGAGTACAGCGACCAGCAGTACCTGAAGTCGGCCGAGGAGATGTGCGCGCTGTTCGCCGACATCCCCGATGCGATCGACAACACGCTGGCCCTGGCCGAGCGCTGCAACATCGAGATGCGGCTGGGCACCTACTTCCTGCCCAACTACCCGGTGCCGGACGACGAGACCCTGGACACCTGGATCCAGAAGATGTCGCGCGATGGCCTGGAAGAGCGGCTGGAGAAGAATCCGCTGGCGCCGGGCAAGACCCGCGAAGAGTACTTCGAACGCCTGGAGTTCGAGCTCGACACCATCATCAAGATGGGCTTCCCCGGCTACTTCCTGATCGTGGCCGACTTCATCCAGTGGGGCAAGAACCAGGGCATTCCGATCGGCCCGGGCCGTGGTTCGGGTGCCGGTTCGCTGGTGGCGTGGGCGCTGAAGATCACCGATCTGGA
Source organism: Stenotrophomonas sp. ATs4 (assembly GCF_051861585.1). Classification (NCBI taxonomy): domain Bacteria; kingdom Pseudomonadati; phylum Pseudomonadota; class Gammaproteobacteria; order Lysobacterales; family Lysobacteraceae; genus Stenotrophomonas; species Stenotrophomonas sp. ATs4. The sequence goes on from NZ_JBLYPK010000003.1 coordinate 306,310, forward strand.
CCCGCTGCCGTACAACCTGCTGTTCGAGCGATTCCTGAATCCGGAACGTGTGTCGATGCCCGACTTCGACATCGACTTCTGCATGGATCGCCGCGACGAGGTGATCGACTACGTCGCGCGCAAGTACGGGCGCGAGCGCGTCAGCCAGATCATCACCTACGGCACCATGGCCGCCAAGGCAGTGGTGCGTGACTCCGGCCGCGTGCTGGGTTTCCCGTACGGCCTGGTCGACGGCGTTTCCAAGCTGATTCCGAACATCCTCGGCATCCACCTGAAGGATGCACTGGGCAAGGGCAAGGAAGGCCCCAGCTCGGAAATGGCTTCGGCCGAACTGATCCAGCGCTACGAGACCGAGGACGATGTCCGCGACCTGATCGACCTGGCGCTGCAGCTGGAAGACCTGACCCGCAATGCCGGCAAGCACGCCGGTGGCGTGGTGATCGGGCCCGAGCCGTTGAGCGAGTTCTGCCCGCTGTACGCCGAACACGACGAGAACGGCCTCGGCAAGAACCCAGTCACGCAGTTCGACAAGAACGACGTGGAAGAAGTGGGCCTGGTGAAGTTCGACTTCCTGGGCCTGCGCACGCTGACCATCATCGATTGGGCGGTGAAGGCGATCAACAAGCGCCACGAGCGCGCCGGCATTCCGCCGGTGGACATCGCCGCGATCCCGCTCGACGACACGCCCACCTACAAGGACATCTTCGCCAACGGCAATACCGGCGCGGTGTTCCAGTTCGAATCCTCGGGCATGCGCCGCCTGCTGAAGGACGCGCGCCCCGACCGTTTCGAAGACCTGATCGCGCTGGTGTCGCTGTACCGCCCCGGCCCGATGGACCTGATTCCTTCGTTCAACGCGCGTAAGCACGGCCAGGAAGAAATCATCTATCCCGATCCGCGCACCGAAGCGATCCTGAAGGACACCTACGGCATCATGGTGTACCAGGAGCAGGTGATGCAGATGGCGCAGATCGTCGGCGGCTACTCGCTGGGCGGCGCCGATCTGCTGCGCCGCGCGATGGGCAAGAAGGTGCCGGCGGAAATGGCCAAGCACCGCGAGATCTTCCGCGAAGGCGCGGCCAAGGACGGTGTGGACGAAGCCAAGGCCGATGCGATCTTCGACCTGATGGAGAAGTTCGCCGGCTACGGTTTCAACAAGTCGCACGCCGCCGCCTATGCGCTGGTCAGCTACCAGACCGCGTGGTTGAAGCGGCACTACCCGGCCGAGTTCATGGCGGCCACGCTGTCCTCGGATATGGACAACACCGACAAGGTGGTCGGCTTCCTCGACGAAGTGCGCAACCTCGGCCTGACCGTGCTGCCACCGAAGGTGAACCAGTCCGCCTTCATGTTCGAAGCGGCAACGCCGGACACCATCCAGTATGGTCTCGGCGCGATCAAGGGTGTCGGCCAGGGTGCCTGCGAAGCGGTGGTGGACGAACGCCTGAAGGGCGGCGAATACAAGGACCTGCTCGACTTCTGCACCCGCATCGGTTCGGCCAGGCTCAACCGCCGTACGCTGGAGGCAATGATCAACTGCGGCGCATTGGACGAGCTCGGCCACAACCGTGCCTCGCTGATGCTGCAGCTGCCGGAGGTGATCAAGGCCACCGAGCAGATGGCGCGCGAGCGTGCGTCCGGGCAGAACTCGCTGTTCGGCGGCCCTGACCCGAGCGCGACGACCATCCAGCTGGACCTGCCCGAAACCGAGGAATGGCCGCTGCTGCAGCGTCTGAACGGCGAGCGCGACACGCTGGGCTTCTACCTCAGCGGCCATCCGTTCGACCCATGGCGCGACGACGTGCGCGACCTGGTCGGCACCGACCTGGGTTCGGTGGAAAAGATCTGGAGCGCCAACAGCGGCGGCGGTGGCGGCGGCGAGAAGCGCTGGCGCCCGGAAGTTCAAACGGTGCTCGCCGGCCAGGTGGTTGGCGTGCGCCGCAAGGGTGAAAGCCAGATCTTCATCCAGCTCGAGGACGGCCGCGGTCGCGTCGAGTGCAGCGCGTTCTCCGATGCGATGGCCGAATTCGGCCACCTGATGACCAAGGACCGCATCCTGGTGGTCAAGGGCGGCCTGCGCGAAGACGAGTTCAATGGCGGTTTCGCACTGCGCATCCGCCAGTGCTGGGACTTCGACGAAGTCTGTGCCAACTACGCCACGCGCCTGTCGCTGCGCCTGGACCTGCGCCAGCAGCGCCCGGTCTGGGAGCGCATCGATGCCCTGCTCGACCGCCATCGCCCCGGCCGCACGCCGCTGCGCCTGGACCTGCTGCTGAAGGGACCGGACGGCGGTGTCGCCGGCATGCTCGATGTCTCCGGCCAGAGCGCGGTGCGCGTCGATTCCAAGCTGATGGAGGCGCTGCGCGCCGACCCGGCCGTGCGCACGCTGAAGGTGCGCTACAGCCCGCCGTGGGCCAGCTGAGGCTGGCTCCCTGGTTTTCCCGAACCCCCTGTTTACCCGTTCCACGTATCAAGGACGATTGCCGATGAAGACGCTGCTGTTCCCGTTCACTGCCGCACTGGCCCTGGCCGCCTGCTCGCCCTCGAAGGTCGAGTTCCAGATCGACAACCCGACCGACACGCCGCTGGCGCTGAGCATCGACGGCCAGGACCTGCCGGTGGCTGCGCAGGGCTCGCGCCCGATCTCACTGGCCATCGGCGAACATCGCCTGCACACCGACAAGCTCGGCGACGTGCGCTTCATCGTCTATGTCGACGGCCGTGGCGGCCTGATCAACCCGACCCTGAGCGAGTACGTGATCGCCCGCGAGATATACGTCACCGACGAGAGCAAGCTGAAGAATTTCGGCACCGGCAACAACGGTATCGAGCTGGGCGGCGTCGACCTCCAGGGCCCGTTCGAGAAGAGCCACGAACTGTTCATCGACAAGGCCTGGACCTACGGCGTGCGCGAACCGTTCCCGAAGGAAAAGGTGGTAGCCCACGTTGATTCCAGCGGCGGCCAGATCGTGGCGAAGGTGTTCACCGCACCGGACTTCATCGCCTACGTGGAAGAAGGCATGGGCGAGCCCGGTGCATTCAAGCGCGAGCAGCCAGCCGGCTACGTGGCCCCGGTGTTCAGCCTGGAACCGGCGCCGTCCAGCCTGCCGGCACTGGTCCCCGCCTTCGAGGCCCACGCGGCGCCCCTGCGCGAGGTCTATGCACGCTGGCTCAAGGCCACCACCGCCGATGAACAGAAGGCCCTGCGCAAGCAGGACTTCGACGCACAGATGGCCTTCACCTCGGCCACCGCTACCTTGGGCGCCAACCAGGGCCGGGAAGCCAACGAGGCCTACAACGACTTCGTCTCCCAGCGCAGCCAGCTGATGGGCCGTAGTGCGCTGGTGGTGCCCTGAGCTGACTGGCGCCCCCTGCCCGGCTGCGCTACCGTCGCCTTCCAGACGAAGGCGTACGGGTGGTTTGTACGCATTCGGCTAGAATTCCCCTCTTCTTTACACGACGGCTTCCGATGAATCCGAACTACCTCGACTTCGAGCAACCCATCGCCGACCTGGAAGCCAAGATCCAGGAACTGCGCAACGCCAGTGCCGGGCCGGCGGTCAATGTCGAGGCGGAAGTGAGCGCGCTGCAGGACAAGCTGCGCCTGCGCACCGCGCAGATCTTCCGCAACCTGACCTCGTGGCAGGTACTGCAGCTTGCACGTCATCCGTCGCGCCCGTACACCGCCGACTACCTCCGCGTCATGTTCGATGAGTTCCAGGAGCTGGCCGGCGACCGTGCCTTCGCCGACGACAAAGCCATCATGGGTGGCCTGGCCCGCATCAACGGCCGTGCGGTGATGGTGATCGGCCACCAGAAGGGCCGCGACACCAAGGAAAAGATCAAGCGCAACTTCGGCATGCCCAAGCCGGAGGGTTACCGCAAGGCGCTGCGCCTGATGAAGATGGCCGAGCGCTTCGGCCTGCCGGTGCTGACCCTGATCGATACCGCAGGCGCTTGGCCGGGCATCGACGCCGAGTCGCGTGGCCAGTCCGAAGCGATTGCCCGCAACCTGATCGAGATGGCCGAACTGAAGGTGCCGATCATCTGCACCGTGATTGGCGAAGGCGGCTCCGGCGGCGCGCTGGCACTCGGCGTGGGCGACCGCACCGTGATGCTGGAATACGCGGTGTATTCGACCATCACCCCGGAAGGCTGCGCCTCGATCCTGTGGAAGGACGCCGGCAAGGCCAAGGACGCGGCCGAACAGCTGGGCCTGACCGCCCCGCGCCTGAAGGGACTGGGCCTGGTCGACAAGGTCGTGCGCGAGCCGACCGGCGGCGCCCACCGCAACCCGACGCAGATGGCCAAGCGCCTGAAGGCCGTGCTGCTGAACGAGCTGGATGCGCTGGAAAAGCTGTCCACCGAGCAGCTGCTGGACCAGCGCTACAAGCGCCTGCGCAGCTACGGCACGTACGAAGCGGCCTAAGCCGGTAGTGCCGGCCGCTGGCCGGCAACACGCAGGTGGTTGCAGAAATGAAAGAACCGGGCAGATGCCCGGCTCTTCTTGTTTGTACCTCGCACAGCATCCACGCATGGCGTGGATCTACTGGGTGCAGATGACCCCGCCTCAGAACGGCTTGGCCAGCACCAGCCACACGATCGGAATGAAGGCCAGCAGCGGGATCTCGTTGATCCAGCGCAGCGCGCGCGACGACGGCAGCGGCCGGCCCTTGGCCACGCCCTTCAGCAGCCGCCCGATCCAGCTGAAGTACACCAGCAGCAGCACCACCAGGCCCAGCTTGGCATGCAGCCAGCCGGCGCCACCGGGCGCGACCATGGTCGGGAAATCGGGGATGACCTTGTAGCCCAGCCACAGCACCAGGCCCAGCAGGAACGCCAGACCGAACATCGAGTGACCGAAACGGTACAGGCGCATGCCCATCAGCTGCAGGCGCTCGGTCACGGCCGTCTGCCCCGCCGTCTCGGCCAGGTTCACCAGGATGCGCGGCAGGTAGAACACCGTGGCCATCCACGCCACCACGAACACGATGTGGAAGGTCTTGACCCAGTAGTAGCTCTGCATGCGCTCGCTCCGGCGGCTGGCGGGGATGGGGGCCTATTGTCGCAGTAGAGCCACCCCATGGGTGGCTGCCGCGTCCAATCGCCGCAGCACAGTAGAGCCATCCCATGGATGGCTGCCCACCGCACCATCGCAGCCACGCATGGCGTGGCTCTACTATTACGCTCCGCTTTCATCACCGTGCCCTGCCCCATGGACAAGACCTACGACGCCGCCTACTTCCAACGCTGGTATCGCCGTGCCGACATCGGCGGCAGCGCCCGCCTGGCGCGCAAGGTCGCCTTGGCCGTGGCCAGCGCCGAGTACTACCTGGAGCGGCCGATCCGCAGCGTGCTGGACATCGGCTGTGGCGAAGGCGCCTGGCGCGCGCCGCTGCTGAAGTTGCGTCCGAAGGTCGAATACCTCGGTTTCGACAGCAGCGAGTACGCTGTGCGCCGCTATGGCCGGACCCGCAACCTGCACCTGGCCAGCTTCGGCGATTTCGCCTGGCTGCGGCCCTGTGCCCCGGTCGACCTGCTGGTCTGCTCTGACGTGATGCACTACGTGCCCAATCGCGAACTGCGCGCTGGCCTGGCCGGCGTCGGCGAGCTGACCGGCGGCGTGGCCTTCCTGGAAACCTTCGCCGCCGAAGATGCGTTCGAGGGCGACCACGACGGCTTCCAGGCCCGCCCGGCGCGCTGGTACGGCCGCACGCTGGCCCAGCACGGCCTGCAGCCGGTTGGGTCGCACTGCTGGCTCGGCCCCGCCCTGGCAGGCGATGCGGCCGCGCTGGAACGGATGTGAATCCGGATTCACTATTTTCAGTCAACTTAACCTGCGGGACACCCGGATGGGATATGCTGCGCGGCAACATATGACCATACATATTCGGTCGTCATGCTCTATCAACTGCACGAACTGACCCGCAACCTGCTCGCCCCCTGGGTGCACCAGGCCCAGGCCAACGCCAAATTCTTCGCCAACCAGGGTCACTGGTGGTCGCAGATGCCCGGTGCTGATCGCCTGGCGGCGGTCAATGAGCTTTTCCATCGCATCGGCAAGGATTACGAGAAGCCCGAGTGGGGCATCAACGAAATCGAGGTCGAGGGCGAGCGCGTGCCGATCGTCGTGCACGAGGAAGTGAGCAAGCCGTTCTGCAAGCTGCTGCGCTTCAAGCGCCACAGCAATGAAGCCGACCAGCTGCACACCATGCTCAACCAGCCATTCGTGCTGGTGGTGGCGCCGCTGTCGGGTCACCATGCCACGCTGCTGCGCGATACCGTGCGCACCCTGCTGCGCGACCACCGCGTGTATGTCACCGACTGGGTCGATGCGCGCATGGTGCCGGCCAGCGAAGGCGAGTTCGGCCTCGACGACTACATCGCCTACATCCAGGAGTTCATCCGCCACCTCGGCGTCGAGCGCCTGCACGTGGTGAGCGTGTGCCAGCCGACCGTACCGGTGCTGGCTGCGGTTTCGCTGATGGCCAGCCGTGGTGAACCGACCCCGCGCACGCTGGTGATGATGGGCGGCCCGATCGATGCGCGCTGCAGCCCGACTGCCGTCAACAACCTGGCCACGCAGAACCCGCTGTCGTGGTTCGAGAACAACGTCATCCACACCGTGCCGGCCAGCTACCCCGGTGCCGGCCGTCGCGTGTACCCGGGCTTCCTGCAACATGCAGGTTTCCTGTCGATGAACCCCAGCCGCCACTTCAGTTCGCACTGGGATTTCTATACCGATCTGGTCAAGGGCGACCTGGAAGACGCCGACGCGCATCGCAATTTCTATGACGAGTACAACGCCGTGCTGGACATGCCGGCCAAGTACTACCTGGATACCATTTCCGTGGTGTTCCAGGACTTCCTGCTGCCGCGTGGCGAGTGGGTGGTCAACGGCGAGAAGGTTGATCCGTCGGCGATCCGCGATACCGCGCTGCTGAGCATCGAAGGCGAGCTGGACGATATTGCCGGTCTCGGCCAGACAGAAGCGGCGCAGTCGCTGTGCACCGGCATTGCTGCTGACCGCCGCGAGCATTTCATCGTCGAAGGCGCCGGCCACTACGGCATCTTCAGCGGCCGTCGCTGGCGCGAAGTGGTCTACCCGAAGGTACGCGACTTCTTCGCCGCACATGCCGAAGCGCCTGCGGCCAAGGCCGCGAAGAAGAAGAGCAACGTCACCCCGCTGCGGCGAAAGGCGGGGTAACTCGCCCGTGGTGGGTACCGACCTTGGTCGGTACGCCCTGGTAGATGCCAACCTTGGTTGGCGCTCTGCCGTGAATCCCGATGCCGGCGACATCGTGCCAACCAAGGTTGGCACCTACCAGAGCGAAGTCCGTTAAACGTCCCGACGCTGATGGAGTGTGCCAACCAAGGTTGGCACCTACCAGAGCGAAGCCCGCTAAACGTCCCGACGCTGATGGAACATGCCAACCAAGGTTGGCACCTGCCGAAGCGTGGATTCCCGCTTACAACCGCACCAGCAGGTTCTTGGCGATCAGCCCATGCAGCTTGCCGATGCCGCGTGCCAGATGCATCGTCAGCAGCAGCAGCAGCGCACCCGCCGCAGCAACCACGATCGCCACCAGCGGCGAGGCCGCCATCGGCAGTACATTCACGTCGTTGATGTACACGCCGGGGATGTCGCCACTGAAGATGGCCGCGACCGGCGCCCAGATCAAACCCAGCGACAGCGACAGCAACGTCACCGCGATGGTGAAGTAGACCACGCCCAGCGGCAGCATCAGCACGAAGTACAGCAGCGTCAGCCAGGTACGGCCATCGGTGAACATGTCGCCGATGCGCTGCAGCCACGTGCGGCTGCGGTCGGTATAACGCGGACGGCGCGGCATGCGTTCGCCCAGCAGCGCTTCCACCAATCGCCCTTCCAGCAGCGCCAACCCGCGCACCGAGCCGAAGAACAGCACGGTCAGCGGAATGCCGATGATCAGGATCAGCAGGCCCAGCGACAATGACAGGCCGGTGACCACCCAGGTGAAAAAGAAGATGCCGGTGGCCAGCGACAGCAGCATGTAGAACAGCGCGCCGTAGGTATGCGGATCCGTCACCACGCCAAAGAAGCGCGCCAGCAGCGAACGCTGCACCGGCGCCGGCAGCGGTGCGGCCGGCTCGACGCCACTGGCTTCCGCCGCCGCACGCAGCACCGGCGCGGTATCCGCACGCGGCGTACGCAGCGCGCGGTTCACCGTCACTTCGGTCTCGCGGTAGATCTCCGCCACTTCGTCCGGCGCGCCATAGCTGCCGGCAACGTCCGCAATCACCTCGGCCTCGCTGCGGCCGGGCTGCGCCGCCAGTTCCGAGCGCAGGTATTCCTCGGCGTCGTACAGGGCGTCCTGCACCATCGCCGGGTCGGCGCCTTCCAATGCCGCGCGCAGCTGCGCCAGGTACTGCGGGATGGTCGTGGGCAGGGCTCGGCCTGCCAGGCTCGGGTCGTTCATTGCGGTACCCCCTCCAACACGGAATCGACGGAATCTCGGGTGGCCTGCCAGGCCTGGCGCCACTGCGCCAGCACGTCGCGGCCACGTTCGTTGATGCGGTAGTAGCGCCGCGGCGGCCCGCTGCTGGACGGCTCCACATGGCTTTCCAGCAGGCCAGCGCCCTCCAGGTTGCGCAGCACCGGGTACAGCGCGCTCTGCTTGCCGCTCAGCACGCCCTCGCCGACCCGCTCCAGTTCCTTGGCAATGAGGTAGCCGTACAGCGGCTCCCCGGCCCGGGCCAGCACCGCCAGCAGGGCCAGCGACACCGTTCCGGCGCTGAGCTCCTTCTGGAACTTCTTCAGGTGGACATCGTCCTCGGACATGACCGGCCCTCCACTACGTTGAAGTCAACAGTAGTGCGAAGTTCGGTATAGCGAATGTGTCGTTAGTCACTCTGCCGGTTGGCGTCGGTCGGATGACCAGCGGTCCGGCAGTTCCCCTGGCCTGACTGAGTTCCAAGAGGCCTTCGTCAAGCAGCAGCGTGCATGATTCAGGCCCGACGTACCGACGCCAGCACCTGCGCGGCGACTGATTCCGACAAGGCGTGACCGCCCTGCTCAAGCCGGCTGATCAGTGCCTGTCGGCGGGAAGCCCCCAGTGGCGAGTAATGCTGGCTCGCCCCAAGCCAGTTCTCCACCAGTCGCAGGTGCCAAGCTTGCTCCTCGGCGCGCTGCGGCACCGTGTCCAGCAGCAGATCGAGGTGCTGCCAAAGGGGCAGTCTGCGCAACTGGCTCAGCAGGCCGACCTGTGCCACGTGCGAAGGACCATCGTGGCAGAACGCCACCAGCCGGACCGGATCCAGTTCGCCGGCCCACAGGGGCGTCGCACGGGCCAGCAGCTCGTTCACGGTCCGCCCAGGCTCTTCCAGTGCGGCACGCAACCAATCCAGACTGGCGCCGTCCCCAGCCCTCAGCCAACCGCGCAGGCAGCTGCGTCGATGGCGCGCCGAGACCTGGGGCAACAACGCGCGCAGCGCGTTCGCATCTGCAGCTTCGGCGTGGTCGCCCAACGCTTCCAATGCCTCGCGCCAGCGCCCGCGGGTGCGCTGCTGAAGTTCATCGCGCCACAACGTGATCGCGGGCGGAGCATCGCGCTGCTGAAGCAGCCACGCCGCCAATCTGCGCACGCTGCGCGAACGGTCAAATGCGGCAGCTTCGATGTGTGCATCGAGACCCGGCACGTTACGTTCGACCAGTGCCCGCAATGCTGCGGCACGCACCCCGCTGGAGGGCGCAGCCAACGCCACGACACATTTCTCTTCGATCTCCCCAGGCGCTCCGTTTGCCAAAAGATGTGTAAGTGCCAGGTGCGAGACTTGCGGGCTGTTGTCCAGCAGCGCGAGCGAGCGCAGTTCCTCCGCGTCTGGATGGATCTGCAGGGCGACGGTGAAGGCCACAAGCCGGGTTCTTGCCTCGGGGTGGCCCAGCAGCCCTTCAAGAACGGGGTGAGCGGCTGGCGACGACAGCCAGGCGAACAGGCCGCCGTCGAGCCATTCCCGTTGCACGCGCTGTGCATCGCGCAAGCGGACGGCGATCGGCCAAGCCTTCAGCACGTGGTGCACCGCGCACTGCTCGAGCAGGGACATCACGACATCCCTCGCCACCGCGCGCACTTCGGCCACCCAATCATTGCAGCGGAGCAAGGCACAGGACAACGTCAGATGGCTGGGCACCGAGCGCATCTTCTGCAACGCGGCCTCGCGCGTGTGACCATTACCGTCCGAGCCTGCAAGGAACAGGGCCGCCGTCTGCACATCAACCGGCGCCGCTGCGCAGGCCTTCAGGCAGGCGAGCAGGCCATCGTCGTTGTGGGCCCACCAGCTGCGTCGACGCTCATCAAGATCGAACAACCCGCGTGGCGACAGCGTCTGCAACCAATGGAGACGATCCACACCCTCATCGACGAACCCCTTCAGGATCTGGTCGATCATCGCGCGCAGCGCGGCTTCGGGCGCTTCCGGATGCGGTATCACCATCATCTGCTTCCATTAAGGACAATGACCATCGTGCCGCACCTGCATGGACAGGGCCAGCACGCCACCGTGGCGCAGGCGCGTACTCTCGCGCAGAATCGAAGCCTCGTTCATGTTCCGGGGTTCCCATGCCGCACCGTCGTCGCCTTGCCCTGACCGCCCTCGCCCTCGCCTACCTGCTGCCCGCCATGGCCAGCGCGGCCACGCCTTACCGCAGCCCGCAGCAGATCCTGGACGCCTCGGCCGCCAGCGACTGGCGCACCCCGGAGCCGGCGAACCTGCTGTACATGGACCTGCCGGCCGGTCGGGTCATCATCGAGCTGGCGCCGCAGTTCGCCCCGCGCCATGTCGCCAACATCCTGACCTTCGCCCACGAGCACTTCTGGGACGGCACCAGCATCTACCGTTCGCAGGACAACTTCGTGGTGCAGTTCGGCGACGCCGACGCCGATGACGCAGCCAAGGCCAAGCCGTTCGGCAGCGCCGCGCGCAAATTGCCGGCCGAATTCGAACGCGCCAGCGCCGGCCTGAAGGTGAGCGTGCTGCCGGACCGCGATGGCTGGGCCGCGCAGACCGGCTTCGTCGACGGCTTCCCGGTCGGCCAGGACCCGCAGGCCGGCAAGGCCTGGCTGGCACACTGCTACGGCATGCTGGGCGCGGGCCGCAGCAACGAGGAAGACAGCAGCATTGGTGCCGAACTGTACGTGGTGACCGGCCAGTCACCGCGTCAGCTGGACCGCAACATCACTTTGGTTGGTCGCGTGCTGAAGGGCATGGAACTGCTCAGCGCAACGCCGCGCGGACCGGCACCGATGGGCTTCTACGCCGACCCAAAGCTGCGCACGCCGATCGTATCGATCCGCCGTGCCAGCGATGTGCCGGTGGCCGAGCGCACGCCCATCCAGGTGCTGCGTACCGACTCGAAGACCTTCGCCGATACAGTGGAGGCACGCCGCAATCGCGTGGATGATTTCTACAAGCGTCCGGCGGGGCATATCGATCTTTGCAATATTCCGGTGCCGGTGCGGTAGCGCCGGCCCATGCCCGGCGAGCGCAGCGACGGGTTGGCAATGCGAAGCGGAAAGCATCCACGCATGGCGTGGATCTACTGTAAAGCCGGGCCATGCCCGGCTGAACTCTCCCTCAGCCCTTCTGGCTGACGGCCACACTGCCGAGTATCAGGCCACCGGCAATCAACATCTGCACGGTCACCGCTTCACCCAGGAACAACCACGCAAACGCTGCACCGAACAATGGCACCAGATAGGTCACCGTCGATGCACGCGACGGGCCGATGCGGCCGATCAGGCGATAGAACATCAGGAAGGCAAAACCGGTGCAGACCACGCCCAACGCGATCGCTGCGCCCCATGCCTTGCCCGGGATCGGGCCCTGCGGCAGATGCGTGAGCGCCATCGGCAACAACCACAATGAGGCGCACGACAGCGTGGCGGCCGCCGCAGCGGCCGAGGGCAGGCCGGTCATGTGCCGCTTCACCAGGTTCACGCCCAGACCGTACAACAACGAAGCGGCCGCGCCGGCCAACACCGCTGTGCCAATGCTCAGGCCCGAGATCTTGGCCGTGGCCAGCACCACCACGCCTGCAAAACCGACCAGCAACGCGCCCGCGCGGCGCATGCCGATCTTCTCGCCGAAGAACAGGAACGCGATCAACGCGGCGAACAGGACTGTCATGGCGTTGCAGATCGCGCCGATGGCGGCGGGTGCGCGCTCGGCCGCATAGGCGAACAGCACGAACGGCAGCGCCGAGTTGACCAGGCCGATCGGTGCCAGCCACAACCAGCGCCGCGGTGGGAACTGCGCTCGTGCGCGCCACAGGAACGGCAGCAGCACCAGCGCCCCCAGCACCAGCCGCACCTCGACCAGCGCGAACGGGCCGAACGACGGCACTGCCACCCGCATGAACAGGAACGAGCAACCCCAGATGGCGCCCAGCAGGGTCAATTCCAGCGGTGTGCGCCAGTCGCGCTCAGCCACCTGTGGGACCGCATTCATGCCCTGCCTCCGTCCATCGTCTTTTCCTCGCCAAGGCACACAGGATCAGGCGCAGACGCCCACCGCACAAGCGCGTAGTATCGCTGCCAGCCACAAATATGGTTTGAGGCTCGACATGCAGCTACGCCCTTCCCTGCTCCCCGCGCTGGCCGTGTTCGCGGTGGCCGCACGCCACCAGAACTTCGCCCAGGCCGCGCAGGAGCTACACCTGACCGCCAGCGCGGTCAGCCACCATGTGCGCCGTCTGGAGGAGGTGCTGGAGACCCGCCTGTTCCTGCGCCACGCCCGCGGCGTACGCCTCACCGCCGAAGGACGGCAGCTGGCCGACGCCGCCAGTGCGGCCTTCGCCGATGTGGCTGCGGTCGCCCATCACCTGCAACCGGATGCCGACAGCGTGCCGCTGCGGATCACCACACTGCGCTCGCTCTCGTACTGCTGGCTGCTGCCAAGGCTGCCGCGCTTCACCCAGTGCTATCCGCACATCCGCATCGAGCTGCACACCGGCAGCGGCCTGGATCGCTACGACGACAACGGCCCGGAAGTGGGCATCCGTTATGGCCTTGGCCAATGGCCCGGCCTGCACGCACAGCATCTGATGGACGACAACCTGTTCCCGGTCGCCTCACCTGCGTTGGCCGGGGTCGAGACGCTGCGGGACCCGGCACGCATCGCCGATCTGCCATTGCTCAGCGACCTGTCACCGCAGGGCTGGCGCGACTGGTTCCGCCATGCAGGCGTACGCCCGCCCTCCCCGCTACCGCCGATGCACACTTTTGCCGACAGTACCGATGCGATGCGCGCGGCGGTATACGGTATGGGCGCGGTGCTGGCCCGCACGCACGTCGCCCAGCCCTACCTGCAGCGCTATGAGCTGCTGCGCCTGCCTGGCCCGGCATTGAAGGCGCGCTATGCGTATTACGTCGTGCATGCCGAAGGGCAACCACCGAGTCCGGCTGCACGCCTGTTCATCGACTGGTTGCTGGAACAGGCGCAGGACGAACGCACGCCCATTCCGGCACTGCCTGACAGCCTGCTGGGGCGCCCAGCCACGCGTGGCTGACAGCGCCCTCACCCGTTCTTTGCCTGGCACTGGCTAGGCTGCAGATGACCCCACAACAGTGCTTATGCCATGGCCATGCTGCGACTGCGCATCACCGGAACCGAAGACGACGCCCGCGCCATCAGCGACCTGCTGCTCGGCCTGGACGGCATTGAACATGTCGAGGAAACCGACGACCTGATGCCGCACATGGACGACGACGATTCGAGCTCGGCCGGGCTGTCCGATGACATCGGCCCGGGCACACACGAACTGGAAGTGGAAGTCGGCAATGAAAGCACCGCGCAGAAGGTGCGTGATGCGGTGCAGGAGCTGGCGCTGGAACTGGATGTGTTCGTCGAGTACGAGACCGACGAGGGCTGATGCCGGCAGACTACCGGCATCAGCCTTCACCTCAGAGGTTGGGCGGTAGCTTGCGACGGCGGCGACGCCACCAGGCCCGCACACCCCAAGCTGCTATCAAGGCCAGCACCGCCACCGGCAGCAGCGCGGCAACAGCGCGGATCAGGAACGCCACGCTGGTGCTGAGGATGCTGCCCGACTCGCTCAGCGCCTCGCCGATCTCGCTGCGGCTGCGCTGGCCCGAGGTGGTGTCGAAATGGATCGTCACCAGCTGGGTATCGATGCGTCGGCGCTGCTGCGCGGCATCCTTGTTGGCCTGCTCGACACCGGCCTCGATCTCCGACAGACGCGTGGTGATCGTCATCAGATCTTCGATCTTCAGGTCCTTGCGGTCCTGGTAGGACAACAGCCGCGCGTGTTCCTTCTCCAGCCGCGCCTTGGTCAGCGCGGTGTCGGCCACGGCCTGCGCGAGGTCCTCGGCACGCGTGTTGCGCGACTGCAGCTTGCCGCCCTCACCGGCCAACGCGATCAACGGCTCGGTGCCCTTCGGTGCAATCCGCACCTTGACCTCGCCGCTGGGCTGCTCGCCACTGCGCTGGTCGACCTGCAGCACCGCGCAGTCACCGAACTTCGCGCTCTGGCAGGCCTGTGCCACCTGCTGGATGCGGGGTGCGATCTGCGCCGCTTCCAGCTGAATCTGCACGTCGTGTTCGTAGGCGAGGAATGCGCCTTCCGGTGAAGCAACGGCTGCTTCGGCGGCAGTGGCGCCTGCATCGGCCGCCACATCGCCGTGTTTGGCACAGGCTGCCAGCGCCACCAGCAGTACCGGCATCGCCACCACGCGCGTCCACGCGCGCACCGGCCTCACAGTGCCGCTCCGTCGTAGGACATCACCGCCAGCGTGCCCAGATCCACCTGCGGTACGCAGCGCACGTTCACCGCCACCATCGGCGTGCCGGTGCGCGGGTCCACCGCTTCGCTGTACGGCGCGACGCCGCACTCACGGCAATGGTGATGATCGATATGGGCCTTGTTGAAGTGATAGGTCGCCACGTCCGCCGGATCGGTGGCCAGCTGGAACGCCTCGCGCGGGGCGAACCACAGCAGGCTGCCGCGGCGGCGGCACATCGAGCAGTTGCAGTCGATGACGTCGCTGATCGGCGCCTCGGCCTGTACGGTGAATGCGATCCTGCCGCAATGGCAGCTTCCCTGGTATTCCATGTCCTGCGCTCCGCTGGAGGGTCCTTGTCTGCGCCCATGGTAATCCTATGGCACGGGGACAAAGCAGCCCCGGGGCCCTATGCTCGGGGTTTGACCCTGTACAGGAACGCCGATGCGCCCGCATCTTCTTGCCCTCGCCCTGGTCGCCGCTCTGGCCGGTTGCCAGCCGGCCGACGCCCCGACCAACGCTTCCACCCCGGCCACCAGCCAGCAGGCCGGTGACGCGGCGGTCGATGCCGCCTTCGCCGATCTGTCCAAGCGCGCCCTGGATACCTGGATGCAGCTGTCGCCGGTCAGCGCCACCCAGATCGGTGACCACCGCTACGACAGCGAGATCGACGACCTGAGCGCGGCCGGCCAGCAGAAGACCCTGGCTGCCTACAAGGCGCTGCTGGGCGAGCTGGACAAGATCGACGTGGCCAAACTTGGCCGCGAGAACCAGGTGGATGCCGCGATCCTGCGCAACCAGCTGCAGTCGGAAATCTGGAATGCCGAGGTGATGCAGTCCGGCAAGTGGGACCCGCAGCTGTACAACGGCATTGCCGGCAGCGCGATCTACGGCCTGATGGCGCGCGAGTTCGCGCCGCTGCCCGAGCGTCTGAAGTCGGCCACCGCGCGCATGGAAAAGCTGCCGGCGATCTTCGCCCAGGCCCGCGAGAACCTGGACCCGGCCCGCGTGCCGAAGATCCATGCAGAGACGGTGGCCAAGCAGAACAAGGGCATCCTCAGCATCGTCGATACCTTCATCGCCCCGCATATCGGTGAACTGCCGCAGGCCGACCAGCAGCGCCTGCAGGCCGCCATCGCTGGCCTGAAGAAGGCCGTGGACGAGCAGCAGACCTGGCTGGACAAGACCCTGGTGCCGAATGCCAAGGGCGACTTCCGCATCGGTGCGGAAAAGTACGACCAGAAGCTGAAGTTCGCACTGAGTTCCTCGCTGTCGCGCCAGGAGATCGGTGAGCGTGCGCGCGCCGAACTCAAGCGCGTGCGCGAAGACATGTACGGCATCGCGCAGACCGTTCTGAAGGACAAGCCGGGCGCGCCGGAGATGCCGGCGCAGCCGACCGACGAACAGCAGCAGAAGGCCATCGAGGCGGCGCTGGAACTGGCCTACGCCGACAAGCCGGCGCGCGACAAGGTGGTTGACGATGCCAAGGCCGCGCTGGACCAGTCCACTGCGTTTGTGCGCGAGCACGACCTGATGACCCTGCCCGACGCGCCGGTGGATATCATCCTGATGCCGGAATTCCAGCGCGGCGTGGCCGTGGCCTACTGCGATTCGCCGGGCCCGCTGGACAAGAACCTGAAGACCTTCTACGCCGTCTCGCCGATTCCGGACGACTGGAACGACAAGCAGGTCGACTCGTTCCTGCGTGAGTACAACTCGCGCATGATCCACCTGCTGAGCATCCACGAAGGCACCCCGGGGCATTATCTGGAAGGCTGGCACTCGGGCAAGTTCCCCTCCACCCTGCGTGCGGTGCTGCGTTCTGGCCTGTTCGCCGAAGGCTGGGCGGTCTACACCGAGCGCATGATGCAGGAGCAGGGTTACCTCAACAACGACCCGCTGTTCCACCTGGTGCAGCTGAAGTTCTACCTGCGCACGATCTCCAACGCGATCCTCGACCAGGGCGTGCACGTGGACAACTGGGATCGCGAAAAAGCGATGCACCTGATGACCCACGATGCGTTCCAGCAGGAAAGCGAAGCCTCGGGCAAGTGGGTGCGTGCGCAGTTGACCTCGGCGCAGCTGCCGACCTACTTCGTCGGTGCGCAGGAACACTTCGACACCCGCAAGGCGATGCAGGACAAGCTGGGCGACAAGTTCAATCTGAAGGCGTACCACGACCAGATGCTGTCCTACGGCGCACCACCGGTGCGTTTCGCGCGCCAGCTGATGCTGGACCAGCCGATCGAGTGATCGCGCCGGTGTGAAGTGAAACGGAACGGCCCGGGGAAACCTGGGCCGTTTTTTTTGTTCGGCGCCCCCGGATGGGCCCATCCACGCATGGCGTGGATCTACTACCCGTCTGTGGGCCCATCCACGCATGGCGTGGCTCTACTACCCGTCTGCCAGTAGATCCACGCCATGCGTGGATGGCATTCAATTCAACGCGCGATACAGCAGGCGCTCGAACTGCACGTCACTGCATCCGTTCTGCCCACACCCGGGAAGGGCGAGCTCCACCCGACCGGGTGGCTGTACATCGTTCAACGGCAACGCATCACGCAGCTGCGCGCGGGTGGGATAGACATACACCAGCCGGTAGCGCGCTTCGCCGCTGTGCACGCGCCAGCGCTCGAACTGCAGCAGACCGCCGATCGGCGTCTTCTCAAGCTGGCCCGGCAGCGTGTAATCCGCGGTACCCAATGCAGCCAGCACGGCGCCGATGTTGGAATCGTGGCCCACCATCAGACTGACTTTCGGCGCCTGTGGATCGGCAAACAGGACACCGATGTGCGCCAGCAGCAGCGCGGCCACATCGCGCGCCACCTCCGGTGTGCCGAACAGGATCTCCTGGTAGCCATTGCGCACCCGCGCCAGCGCCTGCCACTGCGCATCGTCGCGCAGCCTGCCCCAACCGGCCGCAGAGCCCGTAACGTTCTGGTAATCCTCCATCAGCAGCGCATCGACCATGCCGTTGGCTAGTGCCAGCGAGCCGGTGACGCCAGGCTCCTTGCCCACCGCCGCGCGGAACGTGCTGTCACCCGCGCGCAGCGTGCACGGCCTGCGCCCCGCACAGGCCGGCGATGCCGCGTGCTCGACCACGTTGTCCACCACCTGCAGATCCGGCGCGAGATGGGCCTGCGCTTCGGCCTTCTGCATGGCACGCAGCGCGCGGCGCTGGAAACCTGCATCATCGCGATGAATCACCGGATCGAACAACGGATCCATCGTGCCCAGCGGCATGCGTTGTTCGACCGTCACGTGGCAGCCGGGGAATGCGCCGGCGATGAAGAACTGCGCCGTGGCCTGGGTACGCTGCAGGCTGTTGGCCAGCGCATGGAAATCGCCGGCTTGCGGGCAGCCTGCGGCGGGCAGCACGTGCGCCTGCCGCAGCCACTGGCCCAGGTAACGGCCCATGTAGACCTCCAGCACGCCGCCCTTGGTGGTCAGCTCGCCGGCTGCAACGTCCCATGTTGCCCACGCATGCGGCGTGGCCTCGGCCAGCGTGCCCGAGGACACCAGCGGCGCGCGCAGGTTGTGGCGGCTGAGCAGGACGACCTGTTCGAGCGTGCCGCCGCGCACGGGGGCTGGCGCGGCGGCCGCAGCTGAGCTGACCAGGGCAAACGCGAGCAGCAAAGGGCGTAGCGGGTGGATCATGCAGGTCTCCGGAAACACGCTGGGGCCAGAGCCCTTTCCTGCGGAAAGGGATCCGACCCCAAGGGATGCATCCACGCGTAGCGTGGATCTACTGATCGGCAGCCACAAAACCACCGGTCTGCCGCGCCCACAAGCGCGCGTACAGGCCACCGGCCGCAATCAGCTCGGCATGGGTGCCGGTCTCGACGATGCGGCCCTGGTCCATCACCACCAGCCGGTCCATGCGTGCGATGGTCGACAGCCGGTGCGCGATCGCGATCACCGTCTTGTTGCCCATCAACTGGTCCAGGCTGTCCTGGATCGCCGCTTCCACTTCCGAGTCCAGCGCTGAGGTCGCTTCGTCCAGCACCAGGATCGGTGCGTCCTTCAGCAGCACGCGGGCAATGGCAATGCGTTGGCGCTGGCCACCGGACAGCTTCACGCCGCGCTCGCCGACATGTGCGTCGTAACCACGACGGCCCTGCCCGTCCACCAGCGTATCGATGAAGGCCGCCGCGCGTGCCTTGGCGACGGCGGCACGCAACTGCTCATCGGTCGCATCCGGGCGGCCATACAGCAGGTTGTCGCGGATCGAGCGATGCAGCAGCGAAGTATCCTGGGTGACCACGCCGATCTGCTGGCGCAGGCTTTCCTGGGTGACATGGGCGATGTCCTGGCCGTCGATCAGGATGCGACCGCTCTCCAGGTCGTACAGGCGCAACAGCACGTTGACCAGGGTCGACTTGCCTGCGCCGGAAGGTCCGACCAGGCCGATCTTCTCGCCCGGTTTCACCACCAGGTCCAGGCCGGCGATGACGCCCCCGGTCTTGCCGTAGTGGAAGTGGATGTCCTGGAAGTGCACGCCACCACGGGTTACCTGCAACGGCACCGCATCCTCGCGATCCTGCACGGTCAGCGGCTGAGCGATGGTGGTGATGCCATCCTGCACCGTGCCGATGTCCTCGAAGATGCCGTTGATGGTCCACATGATCCAACCGGACATGTTGTGGATGCGGATCACCAGGCCGGTCGCCAGCGTGATCGCGCCAACGGTGATGTGGCCGCCATTCCACAGCCACAGCGCCAGGCCGCAGGTACCGGCGATCAGGAACCCGTTGACGATGGCGATGGCCAGGTCCATGCCGGTGGTCACCCGGGTCTGCGCGCGGTGCTTGACCGCCAGTTCCTGGATCGACTCGGCCACATAGGCCTGCTCGCGTCCGCCATGGGCGAACAGCTTCAGCGTGGGGATGTTGGTGTAGCCATCGACGATGCGGCCCATCGCCTTGGAACGTGCTTCAGAGGCGATCCAGGCACGTTCCTTCGCACGTGGCACGAAGTACATCAGAATCACCGCATAGGTCAGCAGCCACAGGATCAACGGCACCATCAGGCGCCAGTCGGCCTGTGCGAACAGGTACAGCGCAGTGCCGGTATAGACCACGATGTACCACAGCGAATCGACCATCTGCACAGCGGATTCACGCAGCGAGGTGCCGGTCTGCATCACCCGGTTGGCGACGCTGCCGGCGAAGTCGTTCTGGAAGAAGTTCAGGCTCTGCCGCACCACGTAGTTGTGCATCAGCCAGCGCGAGCGGTTGCTCAGGCCCGGCACGATGGCCTGGTTGACCAGCAGGTTGTGAAGGCCGACCAGGATCGGCCGCGCGATGACCGTGATGAACAGCATCCAGCCCAGTTCATTGGCGTGGCGCTTGAAGAAATCGGCACCGGGTTTTTCGGCGACCATGTCGACGATGCGGCCCAGGTAATCGAACATCGCCACTTCCACCAGCGCCAGCAGCAGGCCGGCGATGAGGGTGGCCAGCAGCACCGGCCACACCGGGCGCAGGTAGTGCAGGTAGAAGCGCACCACCGTGCGCGGTGGCATGCGCCCGTCGACAGGCGGAAACACCGGAATCAGGGATTCAAACCAACGGAACATTGCACTCCCTCGCCTCTTGCAAGCGGCGAAGTATCCCACGCCGGATGTGTACGCCAGCCGATGATCGCCTGCTTCCCCCGGTAGGCGCCCACCTTGGTGTGCGCCTTACCGTAGGCCAACCAAGGTTGGCATCTACCGGGCCACCGGGGTGAACAACAGGTCCTGGAAGTCGAAGCTGAAATCGGTCAGATCGGAAATCGGCTGCATGCGCACCTCGCGCACCTTGCCATCCGGGTCCAAGCTGAAGTTGACGAACGCGTCGGCGTTGAGCGAACGGTCGTCCCAGCGCACGATGAAGGTGTCGTGCTGCCAGTGCTCCAGGCGACCGCTCAGCTGCGCGGTCTTCATGAAGCGCAGGCGCAGGCCCTTGCCCTCGGCACTGACCTGCATGTCGCCGTACCAGCGGTCGCCGAAGGTACCGGTGTAGCCAGCCAGCGCCAGCGACGGCCTGCTGCCCTTGTCGCGCGCGCTCTGGTGTTTGGCCCAGGCCTCGTCGGCCTTGTCCTGGCCCTTGGCCACGGCCTTGGCATAGGCGTCCACCCAATCGTGCTTCTCACCGCCCAGGTAAGCGTCAAGCACGCTCAGGGTAATCGCGTTGAACGCCGCGCCCACTTCCTGGTTGGTCAGCACCACCACGCCCAGCTTCTCGCCCGGCACAAGGGTCAGCCGCGAGACCATGCCCGGCCAGCCACCGGTGTGCCAGACCAGCTTCTGCCCGCGGTAGTCGCTCAGGCTCCAGCCCTCGCCATAGCCGGCAAAGTTGGCCCGCGCCGGTGCCAGCTCCGGTACGCTCGGCGCCGGGATCGACTGCGGCGTGATCATCCGCCACATCTGCTGCTGGCTCTTGTCGGTGAACAGCGCGGTGCCATCGGCCAGCTTGCCCTCAGCCAGCTGCACCTGCATCCAGCGCGCCATGTCATGTGCGCTGGAATAGATGCCACCAGCGCCGGCATTGTTCGACCAGGTCAGCGGTGCGACGGTGCGCAGGTCCTTGAAATCGTACTTGGCGTGGCCGACAGCCGCCTTGTCGCCCGGCTTCAGGTGATCGGCGTTGTAGCGCGTGCCGGCCATGCCCACCTTGTCGAAGATGCGGGTCTGCAGGAACTGCTGGTAGCTCATGCCCGAAACATGTTCGATCACCTGCTGGGCGACCGCGTACAGGATGTTGTCGTAGGCGTAGCTCTCGCGGAATCCGCCCTTGAGCGGCACCTTGCCCAGCCGTTCCACCACTTCGGCATTGCTGTAGGAGGTGGTCGGCCAGAACAGCAGGTCACCGGCACCCAGGCTCAGGCCGCTGCGATGCGACAGCAGGTCGCGGATCGTCATCTGCCCGGTCACGAACGGGTCGGACATGCGGAACGACGGCAGGTGGTCGATCACCTTGTCGTCCATCTTCAGCTTGCCGTCTTCGGCCAGCAGGTTCAGCGAGGTGGCGGTGAACGCCTTGGTGTTGGAAGCGATGGCGAACAGCGTATCGGCCTGCACCGGCTCCGGTTTGCCCTGCTCGCGCACGCCCCAGCCGCGTTCCAGCACCACCTGCCCGTCCTTGACCACGGCCACGGCAATGCCGGGCACGTCGAACTGCGCGCGCACGCGCTCGACGGTTGCATCCAGCTCCTGCAGCTGCGCCGGTGTGGCAGCGCTCGCCATGGTCGTGCATGCCAGCAGCACGGCTCCTCCGATCCAGGGTTTCATCCAGCACGATCTCCGAACAGGGGTGGCGGCCATGTGCAGGCCGTCACCGGGGTTTCGCGGGATGGTAACGGTCTGCGGCGCACCCTGCCCTGTGCCATAGGAGGGGTGTCATGGGCGGGAACGGCCAACCGAGCAACGGCTCCACCATCATTCCGTGCCTGCGCTACCGTGACGCGCAGGCTGCCATCGCCTGGCTGCAACACGCCTTCGGTTTCCACGTGCAGGCGGTGTATGCAGACGGCGATACCGTGTTCCATGCACAGCTGACATTCGGCCAGGGCATGATCATGCTCGGTTCGAGCAGCAGCAGTGGCGAATGGTCCAAGCTGGCGGTGATGCCTGATGAGGTCGGCGGCCGCCAGACCCAGAGCGCCTGCGTGATCGTGACCGACGTGGACGCGCATTACGCACGGGCCAAGGCCGCCGGCGCACGCATCGTCATCGACATTGCCGACCAGGACTATGGTGGCCGCGGCTACGCCTGTGCCGACCCCGAAGGTTACCTGTGGTGGTTCGGCAGCTACGATCCGTGGCGCGCGGACCACGGACAGTGATGGCCACTGTGAAGCAGGCCGCGATCCGCTGCGGTATCGGAGGCTGGGTATTTCCCGAGTGGCGCGGCGGCATGTTCTATCCAGCCGGCCTGCCGCAGCGCGAAGAACTGGCCCATGCCAGCAGTGCCCTGCGCTGCATCGAAATCAACGGCACGTTCTATCGCACACCGACTGCGGCGCAGTGCGCGCAGTGGGCCGCACAGACACCGGAGGGCTTCCGGTTTTCGATGAAGGCGCCGCGCTATCTGGTGCAACGACGCGACCTGTCCAGCACCGTGGCGGCCGCAGCGCCGTTCCTGCAGGCCGCGCTCGCGCTGGGCGACCGGCTTGGACCGTTGCTGTGGCAGTTCGACCCGCGCCATCCGGCCGATGCCGACGCGCTGGACGCGCTGATGGAACAGCTGCCGAAGCAGCTGGAAGGCGTGCCACTGCAGCATGCGCTGGAAGTGCGCAACGCCGAGGTACATGGCCCGGCACTTGTCGACGCCGCGCGCCGCCACGGCGTAGCACTGGTGATCGAAGACAGCGACGAGGCACCGCTGCATGGCGATGTCAGTGCCGCTTTCGTCTATGCGCGGATCAAACGCAGCCAGGCCCGTTTGAACGATGGCCTGCCGGCGCCCGTGCAGCAACGCTGGGCCGAACGTGCCCGCCGCTGGTCACGTGGCGAGCCAGTGGACGACTTGTCCTGCCTGGCCGGACCCGCCCCGGAAACGCCGCGCGAGGTCTACCTGCTGTGCATCGGCGCGGGCAAGGCACGCAATCCGGCGGCGGCGATGGCATTGCAGCGTCTCATCGACGGCGCCAGCGATCCAGCCCCCACAGCAGGGTCCACCCCACCACGAACACGCTCGCCACGCGCAGCACGTTGATCAGGAACGCCGCCAGCCCCAGTCGCTGAAGTTCGAGAAATGGATACGGCGCCTGCCCTGTCACCGCAGCAACCAGCATCGCCCAACCCAGATAGACCAGCGGCACCAGCAGCACCCCGCCCAGCGCGCGCCAGCGCAGCGCCCCGTGCGGCAGCAGCAGCAACCACCCCAGCAGATACAGCACCGGCACGCCGTAATGGAGGCCGGCATCGACCCACCATTGCAGCCCGCTGGGCTGCCACAGCCCCTGCAGCGCGACGATGTAGACCATGCCGGTCACGCCGATGCACAGCGCCAGTGCCGCCGCGACCACAGGACGCACCGATCGTCCGCACGCCAGCCGGATACAGGCCAGGCACACCGCCAGGTTGCTGAGAATGGTGAAGTAGCCGAGGAACCGCAGCGTCGCCATGCCGACCCCGGCAGCGGCTCCCGGTCCGCGCAGCAGCAACAGGTATTGCAGCAGCAACGAGGCCGCAGCCAAGAGTGCAGTCAGTGCGGCCCATGTGCGCAGGACGGAACGGTCAGCAGGCATTGCCCGGTACCCTGGAACGTTGCCGCGAGCATGCCACAGGCATCGCCGGCGGCCGCGCGATTGCCTCACAATAGGCCGATGAGCACACCCGACACCCGCAAAGCGCTGTGGCAGATTCACTTCTGTGTCCTGCTGTGGGGCGTCACCGCCATCCTCGGCAAGCTGATCACCCTGCCGGCGCTGCCGCTGGTGTGGTGGCGCATGCTGCTGGTGACGGCGATGCTGGCCCTGCTGCCGCGGGTCTGGCGCGGGCTGCGCACCCTGCCCCTGCGGCTGGTAGCCGGCTATGCCGGCATCGGCGCGCTGGTCGCCCTGCACTGGCTGACCTTCTACGGCGCGGTGAAACTGGCCAACGCCTCGGTAGCCGCCACCTGCATCGCGCTGGCACCCGTGTTCACCTCGATCATCGAACCGTGGGTGGCCAAGCGACCGTTCCAGCTGCGTGAACTCGCCTTCGGCCTTGCGGTACTTCCGGGCGTGGCGCTGGTGGTCGGCGGCGTGCCCGATGGCATGCGTCTGGGCGTCCTGATCGGCGCGATTTCGGCGTTGCTGGTGGCGGTATTCGGCTCGCTCAACAAGCGCATGGTCAGCCACGCCGATCCGCTCACGGTCACCGCGTTGGAGCTGGGTGCCGGCACCCTCACCCTGACCCTGCTGGCGCCGCTGATGCCCTACCTGCTGCCGGCGCTGGCCAGCCCGCTGTGGGTGGTACCGGATCTGCACGACGGCATCCTGCTGCTGGTGCTAGCCGGGTTCTGCACGCTGCTGCCGTTCGCCCTGGCCCTGGTCGCGCTGCGACACCTCAGTGCCTATACCGTGCAGCTGGTGACCAACCTGGAACCGGTCTATGCGGTGTTGCTGGCGGTAGTGCTGCTGCGCGAACAGCACGAGGTCACGCCGTGGTTCTACCTGGGTGTGGCGATCATCGTCGGCGCGGTGTTCCTGCATCCGTTGTTGAACCGTCGCAAGCCGGTGCAGCATCCGGAAATTCTCGGTACCGCCGAGGCACGCAACATCGCCGATTGAGTGCATCCACGCATGGCGTGGATCTACTGAACGCAGCGACGCGCGGGGGAATGGTCACAGCATGCGTGCGGGGCGCGGATCAATCGGTCAGCGCTGCGGCCAATGCCAGGCCGGCGCGTCCAGCAGGCCCTGCCCGCTCAACAGCGTGCGGCCCTGCTCCTTGTGCAGGTGCAGCGAGTGGCAGCCCGGTGCCTGTTCCAGTGCCGCGATCAATCGACTGGCGTGTGACACCACCCATACCTGGCTGCGGGCGCTGGCCGCGATGATCAACCGTGCCAAGGCGGGCAGCAGGTCCGGGTGCAGGCTGGTTTCCGGCTCGTTGAGCACCAGCAACGGCGGCGGCCGCGGCGTGTGCAGCGCAGCAGCCAGCAGCAGGAAGCGCAGGGTACCGTCGGACAGCTCGGCCATCGACAGCGGCCGCAGCAGGCCCGGCTGGTGGAAGCGCAGGGCCAATCGACCGTCCAGCTCTTCGAAGCCGACCGTGGCGCCCGGAAACGCGTCGTCCACGCTGCGTGCCAACGCGACCGGGTCACCGATCTCAAGGATGGTCACCCAGGCCGCGGCCAGATCCCGTCCATCGTGATGCAGCACCGGCGTGCGCGTGGCCATCGCGGGTTGCCGCCCGGGAGCGTCTGCATCACTGCGGAAATGATCGTAGAAGCGCCAGCGACGGATGTACTCGCGCAACGCGATCGTTTCCGGCATGCGCTGCGGGTCACCCACCTGGGTAAACAGGCTGTCGAACAGCGACAGGTGATCATCGACCACCTCCCAGCCACGCGCGTGACGCTGCCGCACCATCGCCGCGCGGCGGTCGACCAGCAGGTTGGCGCTGCGCAGGAAGGGACCGGCCCAGATTGCTTCGGCCTTGATCTGCGGATCCAGCGCGAACGCCGAGCGACTGGGCGGCGGATAGCCGAGGTCGATGGCATAGCCGAATTCCTCTGTAGCGAAGCCCAGCTTCAGCCCGACCGACGCCTGACGCGGGCCGCCCTGCAGCGGAATCTCGCCGGCGATGACCCGGCGATCGAGAGTCTCGGGCCCCGCCCATAGCGCCGAACCGAGGCCGCCCTCGCGGGCCAGCACCGCCGCCACCCCGCCCTGCGCGGTCTCCGCCAACAGGCGCAGCGCGCGGTACAGGCTGGATTTGCCGCTGCCGTTGTCGCCGGTGATCACGTTCAACTGCTGCAACGGCAGCACCAGTCCGTGCAGCGAACGATAGTGGGCGATGGCCAGGGTCTGCAGCATGGTCGCGTCCGTGGGAACAGGAATGGCATGTTGCAGCACGTAGATCGCAGGGAATGCGACGGGCGCGGTGTTCGAGTGGATTCCCCATCCACGCATGGCGTGGATCTACTGGACGGGTGTTTCAGCCCGCCCGTTCCACCCGGTTGCGGCCATTGCCCTTGGCCCGGTACAGCGCCTTGTCGGCACGCGCCAGCATTTCATCCACGCTTTCACCTGCCTGGTGCTGGGCGACGCCGATGCTGATCGTGACCGGGAAACCCAACGACAGGTCGGCCATGGCCAGACGCAGGCGCTCGCAGTGCAGTTCGGCGGCGCGCAGATCGATGCCCGGCATCACCGCCACGAACTCTTCGCCGCCATAGCGCGCGGCCATGCCGCGGTCGGCGAAGTGGGAATGCAGCAGCGCGCCCAGTTCGGCCAGCACGCGGTCGCCAGTGGCATGGCCCTGGAAGTCGTTGATGTGCTTGAAATGGTCGATGTCCAGCAGCGCCACACAGGCCAGCCCGGGTTGCCCGTCCACCACGGCCACCGCCTCTTCCAGTGCTGCGGCCATCGCGCGGCGATTGGGCAGGCCGGTCAACGCATCGGTGCGGCTCTGCTCGGCCAGGTCGGCATTCTGTGCCAACAGCACATCCTGGTATTCCGACAGCAGGCGTTCGTAGTCATCGCGTTCCAGCATGTGCTTCTGGATGTCGAGCGCGAAGCGGCGCAGTTCCATCACCAGCATCACCTGCCGCGACAGTGCCGCCAGCGCCTCGGCCTTGTCGCTGGCCAGGTGCTGCGGCTGCGCATCGAACACGCACAAGGTACCCAGCGGCAGGCCATCGGAACTGATCAACGGTGCACCCGCATAGAAGCGGATATGCGGTTCACCGGTCACTACCGGGTTGTCGTGGAAGCGGATGTCCTGCAACGCGTCTTCCACCACCATGATTTCCTGCGGCTGCAGGATGGCGTGGCCGCACATCGAATCGCTGCGCAGGTTCTCCGCCGCATCGATGCCCTGGATGGACTTGAACCACTGCCGTTCCACATCGATCAGCGTCACCGCCGCCATCGACGTGCCGCAGACCGCTTTGGCGATCGCGACCAGGTCGTCGAAGGATCTCTCACGCTGCGAATCAAGGATCCGGTAGCGGTACAGCGCCTCGAGCCGAAGGGCTTCGTTGGCAGGCTTGTCGGGCTTGATCATGCAGCGTCACGTTCCGGCAGGTCACTGCGGAGTCTAGCCGATGCCGGTGCGTAATCCGTACAACGGGTCGTGCCGGCCGCTGGCCGGCATCCCGGGTAAATCGCACGCCCATTGCAGCCGGCCAGCGGCCGGCACTACCAGTCCAGCTGCTTCGGCAGCAGGCCCTGCAGTTCCTGTTCGGTCAGGTTGCGCCACTGGCCCGGCTTCAGCGCGCCGATCTTGATGTTGTCGATGCGCACGCGGCGCAGCTGGGTCACGCGGTAGCCGAACTCGGCAGCCATCAGGCGGATCTGCCGGTTCAGGCCCTGCTGCAGGGTGATGCGGAAACCGAACTTGGCGATGCGCGAGGTCTTGCACGGCAGCGTCATCTGGTCGTGGATGCGCACGCCGCGGGCCATGCCACGCAGGAACTCGTCGGTGACCGGCTTGTTCACCGCCACCAGGTATTCCTTCTGATGACCGTTCTCGGCACGCAGGATCTGGTTGACGATGTCGCCGTTGCTGGTCATCAGGATCAGTCCTTCCGACTCCTTGTCCAGGCGGCCGACCGGGAAGATGCGCTGTTCGTGGCCGACGAAGTCGACGATGTTGCCCTTGACCGAGGTTTCGGTGGTGCAGGTGACGCCCACCGGCTTGTTCAGCGCGATGTAGACGTGGCGACGGGTGCCGGGCTTGCGTGCGACGCGCGCGCGCAGCGGCTGGCCGTCGACCAGCACCTGGTCTTCCTCGCCCACCACCGCGCCGGTACCGGCCGGGTGGCCGTTGACGGTGACCCGGCGGGCGGCGATCAGGCGATCGGCCTCGCGGCGGGAGCAGAAGCCGGTGTCGGCGATATGTTTGTTGAGTCGGGTGGTCATCGGTCCATTATCCGGCATCGACGCCCGCTGCGCTTCATTCCGGCACGGGTGGATCGAGTTCTTCGCCGTCGAAGACCCGGTTGCGGCCCGCCCGCTTGGCCACATACATGGCATGGTCGGCCCGGCGCAGCAGGGCGGCCAGATCATCCTCGCCCGGCCGCCACTGTGCCAGGCCGATGCTGGCGGTCACTTCCAGCCCTGGCACCTGCAACGCCCGGCCGGCCTCGATGATGCGCTGGCGCAGTCGATCCAGCCGCGCCGAGGCGGCCTCGCGCGGCATGCCAGGCATCAGCAGCAGGAACTCCTCGCCGCCCATCCGCACCACCTCGTCCTGGCTGCGCACCGCGGTCCGCAGCGCGCGCGCCACCGCCACCAGCACCTGGTCACCCACCGCATGGCCGTGGCGGTCGTTGATGTCCTTGAACAGGTCGATGTCGAGGAAGCCGATCACCAGCGGCCCACGTTCGCGGTCGACCCGCTCCAGGTGCCGGGCCAGCTGCTGCAGGCCGGCGCGGCGGTTGGGCAATCCGGTCAGGCCGTCGGTTTCGGCCAGCTGGCGCAGCTCATCGCGCTGCTGACGCAGCCGCCCCAGCCGCTGGTTCAGGGCATAGGCCGCCATCATCAGCAGCCAGGTCACCGACAACTGCAGTGCTTCGACCCGGTACTCCAACAGCCACCCGGCGCTGCTGGCATCGGCGGCGATCATCACCAGCAGCGGCACCAGCGCCGCAAGACCCGCCAGCGCCCAGCGGTCACCGCGCCACCACGCGCGGATGCCAGCGGCCAGTGACAGCAGGCAACCAAGGATGAAGCTCAGCTGCAGGGCCTGCGCAACCAGCGCCAGGGTTTCCCAGCGCAGCCAAGGCACCAGCGCCGCCAGCCCCATCAGGCCCCACAGGACGCCCTGCTGTGCCGGCCGCGAGCGCGGCAGCAGGCGGTCCCCACCGTTGAGGCGCCACAGAGCGGGCAACACCAGTGCCTGGGTCGCAGCGGTCAGCGCCAGCAGCCACCATGCGCCGCGCTCACCCACCGGCAGCCAGGGCTCGGGGTAACCGCTCAACCCGCCAAGGATGGCCTGCCACAGCACCACGACGAACGTCGCGCCGATGTAGACCAGGAAGCTGCGGTCGCGCGTGGTCAGGTAAGCCATCAGCGCCGACAGCGCCAGCGCGATCGCCACCGCGATGCAGGCCGCACGCACCAGCAGGCGGGCGGTATCGTTCTGCTGAACCGGGCTTGGCGCACCCAGCCGCAGTGTCGGCACCCAACGCGACTTCAGCGGTGCCTGCCACGACACCAGGAACGGCTCGTGGCTGCCGGCTGCCGGCACCGCCACCAGGCCGATGCCGGCGCGGAAGCGCGAATCACGGGTACGCGCATCGTGCATGTTGCCGCAGATCTCGCGGTCGCCATGCTGTACGCGGACCTCGCCAGCGAAGACGTTGAACACATCCAGGGCCTGTGGCTGCCCTGACCAGCCCTCCGGGGGCGCCGGTACCTGCACCTGCTCGCGCGGCCCGGCCAGCATCCCGGGCGTGCAGCCACGATGCGGCGTCGGCTCGTCCGTGGGTGCGCCAACCAGCAGGAAATCGCGGCCGGCCTCGGCCATGCGCGCGCGCGCCAGATCGGGAAAGACCACTGCCAACAGCAGGACGACCAGCAGCGCCCCTGTTTCGTACCGCCACTGCCTGACGCCCACGCCACATCCTGTTCCTGCTTACGTCCGCGCCCACTGCGCGTCGCCCCTGGCGCGCATTATCGCAGCCGGGCGCGCAGCGCATGTGTAGACCAAAGTCGCCACCCGTCGTTCAGCCGGCGGCCGGCGGCCCCTTCACCGCCACCAGCCGCACCGGGCGAAGGTCGGCCAGGGTCAGCCGCTCAAGAGGTTGCGGGCGTTCGATCGCGTACCCCTGCAGTCCCTGCACGCCGAGCCGGGTCAGCGCACCGGCAACCTCGGCGGTCTCCACCCATTCGGCCACTACTTCCATCTGCAGTTCGCGCCCCAGCTCGCTGATCGCACGCACGGTGGCATGGCTGATCGGATCGGTATCCATGTCGCGCACGAACGCCCCATCGATCTTCAGGATGTCGGCCGGCAACTGGCGCAGATAGCCGAACGAAGACAGGCCGGAGCCGAAATCATCCAGTGCCATGCGGCAACCGCGTGCCTTCACCGCATCGATGAAAGCGCGGGCCTGGCTGAGATTGCTGATCGCCGCAGTCTCGGTGATCTCGAAACACAGCTTCGAGGCCAGCGCGCGGTTGCGCTCGAGCAGGTCGCAGACGAAGGCAAGGAAGCCAGGCTCGGCAATGGACTGCGCGGACACATTGACGTTGCACAGCCCGAGCTGACGCACGTGTGCCGGACAGACCTGCAGGTGGCGGAACAGCAGCCCCAGCACATGCCGGTCCAACGCAACGGCCATGCCATAGCGCTCCACGGCCGGCATGAACTGGCCGGGCAGGTGCAGACTGCCATCGGTGCCACGCATGCGCACCAGGACTTCGTAGTGCAGGTAGGACGGATCACCGACGCGGGCGATGCGTTGCGCATACAACAGCATGCGGTTCTCGGCCATCGCCAGGCTGACGCCCTGCAGGCGCTCGGCTTCCTGGCGCCGCTCCTCCAGTGCCATGCGGTTTTCGTTGAAACAGTGCACGCGGTTGCGACCGGCCTGCTTGGCCGCATAGCAGGCGCTGTCAGCGGCGCTCATCAACCAGTTCGCGTCCGGCGCCTCGGCACTGACCTCGACCACGCCGATGCTGCAACTGAGCTGCGGACTGCCCTCGCTGATCGGGAACGTGGCCTGGCCCAGGTTGCGGATCACCCGTTGCAGCACCCGCTTGGCCTCGTCCTGCCCGGCATGGGCGAGGAACACCGCGAATTCGTCGGCCCCCAGCCGGCCCACCCAGTCGCCATCGCGCACCGCTGCAACCAGATAGTCCGCGAAGCTGCGCAGCATCTGGTCGCCCGCCGCGTGGCCGAAGCTGTCGTTGACCAGCTTGAAGTGATCCAGATTGATGTAACAGAGCGAGTGCGTGCCGCCCTCGCTGCGCACCTGCAGCAGCGAACGTTCCAGCAACCGCTCGATCTCGCGGCGGTTGATCAGACCGGTCAATGGATCGTGGCTGGCGTGATGCTCGATCTCACGTGCCAGTGCATGGTTCTGGCTGACATCCTCGATGATCGCGAACACCGACAGGCCGCCACCGGTACTGCGCACGCCGGTCCCGCTCCAGCGGCCCCATACCAGACTGCCGTCGCGGCGGCAGAAGCGCAGTTCACTCGGTCGCAACTGTCGATCCCAGTCGATACGGCCGACGCCGTCGATGACCAGTTCGCCTTCCATCAGCAGCTCGCGCAGCGACATCTGCAGCAGTACATCGCGGCGATAGTCCAGGATATCGGCCATCGCTTGATTGGCTTCGATCACCTTGCCATCAGTGTCGAGCTTGAGCATGCCGACGTTGGCCTGGTAGAACGCGGCACGGAAGCGGCTCTCATGCTCGGTCAGGTCCTTGCCCACGCGGCGTGCCAGGGCCACCGCCATCAGGCTGATCGCCAGTACCGACAGACCGCCGACCATCAGGGTCGCCACGCGCACCATCGTGGCCATTCGCAGCAGCGCCTGCGAGAACGCCTGCGCCTGTATCTGCAGGCGTCGATCAAGATCACGCAGCTGCTGGAGGTAGCGATCACGATCAGCCACCGGCAAGCCACCTGCGGCGTGCCGCCGCTGCAGTTCCGCCACCAGGTTCTGCACTGCCATCAAATCGCCATCGGTCTGCCGCCACAGCGCGGTCGCTTCGCGAAACGCGCCCAGGTCCCGCGCATAGCGGAACGAAAACACCAATCGCGGAATATCGGCACGGGCATTGCCACCCTGCAGGAAGCCCTGCCGGGCCCGCGACTCATCGGGCTCGGCCTGTTCCAGCGCCAGCCGCGCCTGCAGGTCGCCCAAGGGCACCTGCAGCGCCTGCCGCGCATCGTCCAGATCCTGGGCATGGCCGCGCGCCAGATAACGGCTCAGCGCGGCGGTCGCATCCTGTTGCCCCCGCGACCAATAGCCCTGCCCGGCAATCCAGGCCGTGGACGCCGCCTGCAGTTCCTGGATCAGGGCGGACAAGGCAACCAGTCCGATCGCCATGCCCGTCAGCAATGCAAATCGCAGTCCCAGCCCACGGGTCATCGGCACCCGTCGGCTGTGTTGGTCCGTGCCACTCCTACCCATCCCGGATCCCCCCGAATGTGCTGCGGTGACAACCTCCCTTGGAACTGTCCCAGCCTATGACCGCCAATGTGTTTGCCATGCGAAAAGGGGACGGAGGGGATTAAGTCGTTTTCGGCATAAGCGCGCGGCCGGCCATATACGACTTAATCCCCTCCGTCCCCTTTTCCGGTCCCACAACGGACAACGCCAGCCCGGAGGCTGGCGTTGTTCAGGGCAACCGTGCGGCTCAGTAGCTGCGCGGGCCGCGCGGCTTGAAGCCATCACGACGCGGCGGGCGGCTGTCGCGGTCACCGCCGCGGTCGCCAGCGTGGGCACCCGGGGCGCCCGGACCACCACGACGCGGGCCGCCCGGGCCGCCCGGACCACGCTTGTCGAAGCGCGGCTTGAACGGACGCGGTGCCGGGTTGGTCTCTTCACCGGCCGCCAGCGGACGCATCTGCAGCTGCTGGCCGGACACCCACACCTTCTGCAGGTGGGTCAACACGTCCGATGGCATCTGCGCCGGCAGGTCCAGCAGCGAGAAATCATCATGGATGTCGATGCGGCCGATGAAACGGCTTTCCAGGCCAGCCTCGTTGGCAATGGCGCCGACGATGTTGGCCGGCTTCACGCCATGCTGGTGACCAACCGAAATGCGGTAGGTCTCCATGCCCTGCTCCGGCGCGCCGCGCGGCGGCACGTCACGACGCGGACGCTGCTCGAAACCACCTTCGGCGTCATCACGACGCGGGCCACGCTCGAAGCGCGGGCCACGCTCATTGCGATCGCCACGTTCCGGACGCTCGCTGCGCTCGAAACGCTCACGCGGAGCACGCTCTTCGCGCGGTGCACGCACCGGCGGCTGCAGCAGGAACGGGGTGTCACCCTGCATCATCTTCGCCAGCGCAGCAGCCACTTCGATGGCCGGTACGTTCTGCTCGGTCTCGAAGCGCTCCAGCAGCTGGCGGTAGAAGTCCAGGCCGCCCAGGCCGAGGGTCTCGGTGATGCGCGAGGTGAACTTGTTGATGCGGTTGTCGTTGACCGCTTCCACGCTCGGCAGCTGCATCTCTTCGATCGGCTGGCGGGTAGCGCGTTCGATCTGGCGCAGCATGCCCTTTTCGCGCGGGGTGGCGAACAGGATCGCCTCGCCGCTGCGGCCGGCACGACCGGTACGGCCGATGCGGTGCACGTAGCTTTCGGTGTCGTACGGAATGTCGTAGTTCAGCACGTGGCTGATGCGTTCCACGTCCAGGCCACGGGCGGCCACGTCGGTGGCAACCAGGATGTCCAGCTTGCCTTCCTTCAGCATGGCGATGGTGCGCTCACGCTGGGCCTGCTGCATGTCGCCATTGATGGCGGCCGCGGCCAGGCCACGGGCCTGCAGCTTGCTGGCCAGTTCTTCGGTGCCGGCCTTGGTGCGCGCGAACACGATCATCGCGTCGAACGGCTCGACTTCCAGGATGCGGGTCAGCGCGTCCAGCTTGTGCATGCCGCTCACCCACCAGTAACGCTGGCGGATGTTGGCTGAGGTGGTGGTCTTGGCCTGGATGGTCACTTCCACCGGATTCTGCAGGTAGGTCTGCGCGATGCGGCGGATCTGCGGCGGCATGGTGGCCGAGAACAGGGCCACCTGGCGCTGCGCCGGCAGCTTCTTCAGCACGGCTTCGACGTCGTCGATGAAGCCCATGCGCAGCATTTCATCGGCTTCGTCCAGCACCAGCGTCTTCAGCTCGGACAGGTCCAGGGTGCTGCGGTCCAGGTGGTCGATGACGCGGCCGGGGGTACCGACCACGATGTGCACGCCGCGGCGCAGGGCCGACAGCTGCTGGCCGTACGGCTGGCCGCCGTACACCGGCAGCACGCGGAAACCGGGGATCTTCGAGGAATAGGACTGGAACGCCTCGGCGACCTGGATGGCCAGTTCGCGGGTCGGGGCCAGCACCAGCGCCTGCGGCTTGATCTGCTGCAGGTCGATGTTGGACAGCACCGGCAGCGCGAAGGCTGCGGTCTTGCCGGTACCGGTCTGGGCCTGGCCCAGCACGTCGCGGCCTTCCAGCATCGCCGGGATGGTGGCGGCCTGGATCGGCGACGGAGTTTCGTAGCCGATGGCGGTGACTGCCTGCATGACAGGCTCGGACAGGCCGAGCTGCGCGAACTGCAGCGGCGCTTGGGATTCTTGGGACATGGGGAACTCCAAAGACACTGCCGTATTCCTGGCAGTGCGATAAAAAAGGTGATGGTCCGCGCTTTGGGCGCCCTTCTTATCGCGTGCCCTGGCGCTGCTCGGTTGGAGGAGATTTCACTCGCTCAGAGCGGAATCATACCGCATTGATCCTGAACCATGCATACAGGTTGCCCTGCGTGTGCCGTCATGCCTCGCGCTGGCGCACAATACGCGCCCTCTCCCGGCCCCGGCCAACGGCCTGCGCCCCTTCACAGGAAACCCGTTCCATGCAGATTCTCGAATTCGACCTCGACGGCGACTACGTCGAACTCAAGCAGCTGCTCAAGCTCGCCGACCTGGTCACCAGCGGCGGCGAGGCCAAGATGGTCATCAGCGACGGCCAGGTGCGGGTCGACGGCGAGGTCGAACTGCGCAAGGCCTGCAAGATCCGCGCAGGCCAGGTGGTGGAATTCGCCGACAGCCAGATCCGTGTGCTGGCCGCCGGCTGATCTGAACGGGCTGATCTGAACCGGTTCAGGCCACGCGCTGGGTCAGATGCGAGGCAATCAACTGCCTGAACGGCGCCACGCCCTGTGCCAGGCGCAGGCCGGCCGCCCGCAGCAGGCGCGCCGGTCGACGATCGTCGGTGTACAGGCTGGCGATCGCGTTGGTGGCTTCGTACAGCGGGCGCGACGCCAACCGGTGCCCGCGCTGGTAGCTGGCCAGCATGCCGGCAGCGGCGATGTCGGCACCGCGGCGCTGCTGGTCGACAATGCCCTGTGCCAGCCGCTGTGCGCTGGCCAGGCCCAGATTGAAGCCATGCGCGGTGACCGGATGCATGCCTACTGCAGCATCGCCGATCAGCGCCGAACGTTCGCCAACGAAGCGGTGCGCGTACACCCCCACCAGCGGATAGGCCTGTGGCCTGGCCGCCGGCTGCATCCGGCCAAGACGGTGTTCGAAGCAGCCACTGATGGCCTCACCGAAGGCCACCTCATCCATCGCCAGCAGCTCCTCGATCTGCCGCGGCGGCAGCGTGATCACTGCTGATGCCTGGCCCTCGTTGAGCGGCAGCAGTGCCATCGTGCGGCCGTAGCCGAACCATTCCCAAGCGGTGTGGTGATGGTCGCGCTCGACCTGCATGCGGCACACCAGCATCGACTTGCCGAAGTCGCGCATCTGCGCACCGATGCCGAGCATGCGGCGGGTTGCGGAAAAGCGGCTGTCAGCGGCCACCAGCAGACGCGCGTGCAGCGTACTGCCGTCGTCCAACGTGACCACATGGCCCTGTGCATCGGCCTGTACGCCCTGCACCTTGCGCCCGTCGAACAGTTCCAGGCCGTCCTGGCCCTGCACGGCATCCCATGCGGCACGGCGGATCAGATGATTGGGCACCAGCCAGCCCAGCGGCTGGCCGTCGACCTGGCTGCTGGCGAAGGTCAGCGCGAATGGGGAACTGCCGTTCATCACCTTGGCATCGCGCAGCTCGGCCACTTCGGCGTCCGGCAATCGCTGCCACAGCCCCAGTTGCTCCATGCTCTGCCGCGAGGCATGGGTCAGCGCGATCTCGCGGCCATCGAAAGCTGCTTCAGCCAGTGCCTGGCGCGGCTGTGTTTCAACCAGCCCAACCTGCAGGCCACTGCCGGCCAGTGCGCGCGCGAAGCACAGACCCGCCGGTCCGGCGCCGACCACCACCACGTCCATCCTGCGCATGCGCGCCTCCTGCCGTTGATTCAGTCCGGGCCAGCATAGCGCCGCGCACCTGACCGGCCTTGATCTGGATCAGGCCGGGATCACAACAACGCGAACACCAGCGCCAGGATCGACAGCAGCGACACCGCCCACACCAGGCTGCGCACATAGGGCACGCCTGCGGCATACAGCGGCAGGTAGGCCACGCGCGCCCAGAAGTAGGCCTGTGCAGCCAGCGCCGTGGTGTCGTTGCCGCGCCCAGCCACCACCACTGCGATGGCGGCGGCGGCGAAGAACGGGAAGGTTTCCAGGAAGTTGGCCTGCGCACGCTGCAGGCGCCCGGCCAGCGGGCTGACCGGTTTTGCGTCGCCATCACGTGCCGAAGCATTCCACTTCATCCCGCGCTCGCGGGTCACCACCGTGGAGGTGGCGAAGATGTAGACGAAACCCAGCAGCACCGACCAAGCCAGCATCGTCAGTTCAGTTGCCATCATTCATCTCCTCAGGGTGCCGACGCACGCAGGCTGTAACCGGCCAGGCGCCACACCTGGTCCTCGTCGAAACGGAACGAGACCAGCTCGCGCACCGGCTGCGCGCTGTTGGCGAAACGGGTCGGGAAGCTGACGTTGATGTACAGCCCTTCCGGCACCGCGGCACCTGCGCTGTACTTGACCCGGGTGATGGTCGGCTGGCCACGCCCGGCCAGTGCCCCCAGGCGCGTGCGCTCGGCGGTCAACTGGCTGACGAAAGCGGCCTTCGGTACTGCACGGCGCGCGACGGCCGAAGCGCCATCCCACAACTCGCCGGTGCGGTTGGCATCAACCAGTTGCGCCGCCTTCACTGCGGCCGCGCCCATTTCCGCATCCTGTTTCTGCACCTGCGCCTGCTGCGCGGCGGTCAACGCCGGAGCACCGGCGGTGGCCGGTTTTGCAGCCGACGGCGAGGCCGGTGCCGGGCGTGCCGGAGCCGGGGCGGGTGTGGCCGGCGCAGGTGCCTGCGCCAATGCGGTCAGGGGCAGCAGGGACAGCAGCAGGAGCACGCGCTTCATGGACACCGCCGGTTCTCGGGAAAGAACCGCAGTCTACGCCAGCGCGGTGAGCTGTTCGTCAGCGCGCGTGGGCGCTGCCTTCCACCGCTGCGGCATCAGCCTGCGCGGCAGGCGTGCCGGTGTCTGCGGGCGCCTGTTCGGCCACCGGCGGCGGCTCCGGCGGTGCCGGTGGCAGCGTTGCCACATCGATCTCCGACAGCGGGCTTTCTTCCGGGCATACCGCATCCGGGAACCCGAAGCGCTGCTTCAGTGCCTGACCGCAGCTGTTGATCGATTCCATGTCGGCGCCTTCGCGCTTGCACTGCTGGTCGAAGGCAATCAGGAACGCGTCCTTGCGCTGCACGAAATCATCGCCGCAGGCGCGCATCTGCTTGATGCGCTCCAGATCGTCCTGCACCGCGTTGGTGCCATCCAGGCCGTACTGGCGCAGCTCGTCCGGCGTCAGCAGGCGCAGGCTGCGGTTGGGCACGGTCATCATCAGGTCGGCCACACCCACCGCCACGCCGTTGCGTTGCAGGTAGTCCTTCACGTTGTCGTAGACCTCGTGCAGCTCGCGGTTGAGTTCCGCGCGCGAGGTGGCCTTGGAACTGATGCGCATCATGCGATGGATGCCGACCTTGCCCGACAACAACCGGTTGTCACCGGCGGCCAGCACGAACACGCAGGCACTGTGGCAGATCGAGCCCTCGCGCACCCAGATGGTCCAGCCCGACTCACCAATGCTGTCACCGGCGACGATCGCCGATTCCACCTGCCCGCCGCTGGAATCCAGATCGAGGATGCGCTTGTGGATCTTCTGTTCGTCGGCAACCACGGCCAACCGCCACATCATCTCGGCGAAGCCCGGGTTGATCTTGCCGACGTAACGCACGCGCATCAGGCCACGCTCGGCGCACGGCGCCAGGGCATGGGTGATCTGCTCGCGCTGCAGGCCCTCCAGCTCGACACCGTCGCCGGCATCGCCGGCATACTCGGTGCTGCAGCTGACCCATGCACGACCGTTTTCCAACAGCGCCTGCGGCCACGGCCGATCCGCCCGGCTGCGCGGCGGTGCCGGCGGCGGCGGTGCATCGGCGGCATTGATCGACACCATGTTCTCGCCATCGCTGGCCGGTGCCCTCGCCGCTTTGTCGGCAGCAGTTACATTGCCCGGATTCTCCAACTGACTGCAGCCCGCCAGGGCCAGGCACAACAGGGGCAACCAGCGGAATTTGGCGGACATCGGGCAACCAGTCTTCACGTGAGCAAGAGCCACAGTCTACCCGTCCGGGGCGCGCATTCAGCGCGTGGCACTGAACCCTCTCTGACGCTTGGGAAAGCGTGTCGACCAAGGTCGACACCTACCAGAGCGGGATGCCGTTCCGGCAGGCCGCGTGAACTTGTCGAAGGCGGGGTGGGTCCGGTTGCAGGGGCGTGAGCGCCATGGATGGCGCGACCGAGCTTACAAGGACGTACTTGCAGCGTCCCCTGCAACCGGACCCACCCCGCCCTCCCGCAGGAAGCCCGCTGTTGCTGTTGCTCTGGCCTCGGCGGGTGCAGGGCGCGGCCCTGCCAGAACCCCCTTCAGCATCCATGTCCGAATGTGGCGAGTATCCCCGCCCGCACACGCCTAGACTGGCGCCATGGACACCGCCCTCGCCCTCGACACCGCCGCCTGCGACCGTGCCCGCCTGGCCCGCGACGCACGCTTCGACGGCGTGTTCTTCACCGCCGTGCGCAGCACCGGCATCTACTGCCGCCCCGTTTGCCCGGCGCCGCCACCGAAGCCGCGCAACATCACCTACTACCCGACCGCCGCCGCTGCCGCCGCCGCCGGCTACCGCCCGTGCCTGCGCTGCCGTCCCG
Organism: Stenotrophomonas sp. ATs4; assembly: GCF_051861585.1. Classification (NCBI taxonomy): domain Bacteria; kingdom Pseudomonadati; phylum Pseudomonadota; class Gammaproteobacteria; order Lysobacterales; family Lysobacteraceae; genus Stenotrophomonas; species Stenotrophomonas sp. ATs4. Next base: position 345,604 of record NZ_JBLYPK010000003.1, read on the forward strand.
AGTTGGCACCGCAGGCCCAGCAGGCATTGGCCGGGCAGACCGTGCAGCGCGCCCTGGCGCTGATCCATGGTGGCTTCCTGCAGGAACAGCCGGTAGCTGATCTCGCAGAGAAGATCGGCCTCAGCGCGCGCCAGCTGCAGCGCCTGTTCGTCGAACATCTGGGTGCGACGCCGGGGCAGATCCATGCCACCCATCGCCTGCTGCTGGCCAAGCAGCTGCTGACCGAAACCACACTGCCGGTGACCGACGTTGCGCTGGCCGCTGGCTACAACAGCCTGCGCCGCTTCAACACCGCCTTTTTGCAGGGCTGCGGCATGGCACCGACGGCGCTGCGTCGCCAGCACCAGCCGCTGGCCGCCGATGACGGCTGCCTGGTACTGCGCCTGGTCTACCGCCCACCGCTCGATTTCCCGCGCATGCTGGCGTTCCTGCGCAAGCGCAGCCTGCCCGGCATCGAACTCATCGGCGAGGACAGCTACCAGCGCGTACTCGGCACGCCCGAGCGCCCCACCCTGCTGCGCGTCACCGCCGACCCGAAACGCCCCGAACTGCGCCTGCAACTGGGTGCAGTAGATCCGCGCCTGATCCCGGATATCGTGCGCCGCGTACGTCGCGTGTTCGATCTGGACGCCGACCTGCAGCAGGTGCATGCCGCGCTGGGCGAAGAACCGCTGCTGGCGCGTGGCATTGCCGAACGCCCAGGACTGCGCGTGCCCGGCGGCTGGGATGGCTTCGAGGTGGGCGTGCGCGCCGTGCTCGGGCAGCAGGTCAGCGTGGCCGCGGCCACCACCTTCGCGCGGCGCCTGGTCGATGCCTATGGCGCACATCTGCCGGGCATGCCATCGGACTTCGATCGCCAGTTCCCCGCGCCCGAGATGCTGGCTGAGGCGCCGCTGGAATCGATCGGCCTGCCGCGCAGCCGCGCCGCCACCGTGCGCGCACTGGCTGCCGCCTGCGCCAGCGGCCAGCTCGACTTCGGTCCCGGCCAGGCGCTGGAAGAATTCGTTGCGCGCTGCGTGGCACTGCCCGGTATCGGCCCGTGGACCGCGCAGTACATCGCCCTGCGCGGACTCGGCCAACCCGATGCCTTCCCCGCCGGCGACCTGGTGCTGCAGCAGGTCCTCGGCCACGCGCAGGGCCAGCGCCTGAGCGAACGCGCGACCGAAGCACGCTCGCAACCCTGGCGGCCATGGCGCGCCTATGCCGTGCTGCACCTGTGGCATCTGTCCGGCACTTTTGTTGGAGAACCGACATGACCCTGTTGTTCGATCGTTTCGACAGCCCGATCGGCGTGCTGACCATCGCCGGTGACGAACGTGGCCTGTCACATGTGCTTTTCCCCGAAAACCGCCACCCGGCACGCGGACGCGATGACTGGCACTACGCACCGGATGCCTTGCCAGAAGCACGCGAACAGCTGCTGCAGTTCCTGCACGGCGAGCGCAGCAGCTTCGACCTTGCACTGGCACCACGCGGCACGCCGTTCCAGCTGCGGGTGTGGCAGGCGCTGGCGTTGATCCCGTTCGGCCAGACCTGGAGCTACCTGCAGCTGGCACAGCATCTGGGCCAACCCAGCGCGACCCGCGCGGTCGGTGCGGCAAACGGCCGCAACCCGCTACCGATCATCCTGCCCTGCCATCGCGTGATCGGCAGCAACGGTGCACTGACCGGCTTCGGCGGCGGCCTGGAAACCAAGGCCGCGCTGCTGCGGCTGGAACAACGCCAGGCCCCGCTGTTCGCCTGAGAGGGCCGACCGGGCTGCGCCGGCACCCGGCGCAACCCGGTAGGTGTCGACCTTGGTCGACACGGTAGATCCACGCCATGCGTGGATGGAAGCATCTGGAATCTGTCTGGAGAAAAGCCCCTTCTTGTTGAAGGAGGGCGCCAACAGGTGCGGGGACAAGAAAAAATGCGCGGACACGCTGGGCCCTTCGGCGCAGCGTGTCTTTGGTACGTCATTGCACCGGCTTATGATGCGTGGATGACTTCCGTACGCCTGACCTGCGCGCTGGCGCTGCTGCTGCCATTGGCCGCCTGCACCACCGCGCCCGCCCCTTCCGCCTCCGTTCCCACACCTGTCGCTGCGGCTGCACCGCCGAAGCTGCTGCTGATCTCCATCGACGGCCTGCGCGCCGACGCACTCGACCGCGGCCTGACGCCAAACCTGCAGCGATTGATCGACGGCGGCGTGCGTGCACGCTGGATGACCCCGTCCTATCCGTCGCTGACCTTCCCCAACCACTACACGATCGTCACCGGCCTGCGTCCGGACCACCACGGCATCGTCAACAACAGCATGGACGACGCAACACTCGGCCGTTTCGAGCTGAGCAACCGCGACGCGGTCACTACCAGCGGCTGGTGGGGCGGCGAACCGATCTGGGTCGGCGCCGAGAACGCCGGCGTGCGTTCGGCCACCACGTCATGGCCGGGCAGCGAATCGGAAATCCGTGGCGTACGCCCCAGCCAGTGGCGCGTCTACGACGGCAAGGAACCGCTGGAGCAGCGCGCCGGCATCGTGCTCGATTGGCTTGCACAGACCGACGCCGATGCACCCCGCCTGACCACGCTGTACATGGAACACGTGGACAAGGCCGGCCACAACTACGGCCCCGAGTCGAAGCAGTACGCTGACGCCATCGTGCGCGCCGACCAGATCGTCGGCCAGGTGCTCGATGGGCTGCAGCAGCATGGCTTGGCGGCGACCACCAACGTGATCGTGGTCTCCGACCATGGCATGGCCAGTGTGCCGGTCGGCCAGGTAATCGCCACCGAGTCGATGGCGGATCCGGCCATCGCGCGCAATGTCAGCCAGGGCCAGTCGGTGGGTTTCGCACCGGTTGCCGGCCATGAAGCCGCCGCCGAGCGCGCGCTGCTCGGCCGCCACGCACAGTACGAGTGCTGGAAGAAAGAGAATCTGCCGGCGCGCCTGCACTACGGCACCCATCCGCGCGTTCCCGCCATTGTCTGCGTGATGGATGAAGGCTGGGATGCCCTGCACCAGGAAAAGATCGCCAAGCGCGACCACCAGGATCGCGGTTCGCACGGCTACGACAACGCTCTGCCTTCCATGCGCGCGGTGTTCGTGGCCGCCGGCCCGTCGTTCCAGCAGGGCCTGGTGATCGATGGCTTCGACAACGTCGATGTCTATCCGCTGCTGGCCCACCTGCTGCGGGTGCCGGCCGCGCCGAACGACGGCAATGCGGAGACGCTGAAGAAGACGCTGCGCTGATCGTGCGGTGTCCGCCGGGCATGGCCCGGCGCTACCGTGCCAAGGTGGGTAGCGTCGGGCCATGCCTGGCGAGCGCAGCGGCCGGGACGGCAGGCATAAAAAAACGCGGCGCCAGGCGCCGCGTTTTTCATTGAACCGGTCGGTCGGCCGGATCAGGCCTTGGCGACGGCCTTCTTCGCCACAGCCTTCTTCGCCGGAGCCTTGGCCACGGTCTTCTTGGCAACCGGGGCGGCGGCGCCTACGGCGACCTTGCTCGCGGTGTGCGAACGGGCGTTGCCGTAGCTGGCGTTGTAGCGCTTGCCCTTGGCGGTCTTGCGGTCACCCTTACCCATGTCTTCAACTCCTCAAATGTGAAATCTGGTTACCCCGTACTGACACGGGTTCGGCGGGGCCGCCTTGCTGGACGCCCCCGCGCACGATCGGAAAGCCTATCACGGAGCGCCTAGTGCGCGCAGCTGGCGTCGTGTACGTGGCCGTGGTTGAGACGCAGGTTGACCAGATGCGCGACGCCGACCAGCAGGCCGCCGATGGTCATCACCACTGCATGCGGTACCGCGTTGTGGTGCAGCGGGTCGTACAACACGCCAGCCCACAAAGCGACCAGGCCGGGGATCAGGAAGCCCAGCGCGCGCAGCGCGCCATGCCGGCGATAGCCCCAGACCAGGCTGAACGACCCCAGCAGGGTCACGAACACCACCAGCGCCTGTTCCACGCCGTCGCTCAACCAGAACGACAGGCCCAACGAAGGCGCTGCGGCCAGCAGCACCGGAATCACCGCGCAATGCACCGCGCACAGCATCGAACCGGTGGCGCCGAAACGGTCGAGCAGGTGGCGCAGGCGTGAGGACAGGGACATGACTTCCAGCAGGGTCGGCGAATCGTTATGGAATAATATAACATCCCTTCCCGACCCGCACGGTTTCCCTCCCCCTGTCCCGCTGACGGGATTCGTGCGCCCAGCGATTGATACAGTGTAACAAAGGACCCACCCATGCCCGCCCGTACCCCGCGGTTGAAGCCGCATTCCCTCGCCCTGGCCCTCGCCGCCCTGCTGCCTTCGGCTGCCTTTGCAGCGAGCGATGACAGCGCTCATCGTGACCGCCACCTGACCGAACTGTCGTCGGTGCAGGTCACCGCATCGCCGCTGCAGGGCGATGCCGAGTCCCTGGCGCGCCCGGTGGACGTGCTGGCCGGTGAACGCCTTGACGAACAGAAGGCCGGCACCCTGGGTGACACCGTGGCCAAGCTGCCCGGCGTGCAGAGCACTTTCTTCGGCCCCGGCGTCGGCCGCCCGATCATCCGCGGCCAGGAAGGCCCACGCGTGGCCGTGCTGTCCAATGGCATGGGCAACATGGATGCCTCCACCGTCAGCGCCGACCATGCCACCAGCATCGAGCCGTTCCTGGCCGACCAGATCGAAGTGTTGAAGGGCCCGGCCACGCTGCTGTTCGGCAGCGGCGCCATCGGTGGTGCGGTCAACGTGGTTGACGGCCGCATCGCCCGCGAACTGCCGGAGCGTCCGCTCAGTGGCCGCGCCGAACTGCGCGGCAATTCGGTCAACAACGAACGCAGCGGCATGTTCCGCCTCGATGGCGTCAGCGGCAATGTCGTGCTGCACGTGGACGGCCTGGTGCGCAACGGCGACGACTACCGTATTCCCGGCTATGCGGTGATCGACAGCCTTGAAGACCACCACGATCACGACCATGGCCACGATGCAGCCGAAGGCGAAGAACCGCGCCGCGGTCGCCTGGACAACAGCTCCATCCGTACACGCGCCGGTGGCGTCGGTGCAACCTGGCTGGGCGAAGGCGGCTACTTCGGTGCCTCGGCCAGCACCTACCGCACCAACTATGGCATTCCCAATGGCGCGCACGTGCACGCCGATGGTGATGATCACGGTCATGACCACGGCCACGACCATGGCGATGAAGAGGAAGGCGGCGACGAGCATGACGTGCGCATCGACATGGTGCAGAACCGCTTCGAGACCAAGGCCGGCATCTACAACCCGGTCTCGTTCCTGAAGAACATCAACGCACGCGTGGCCTACACCGACTACGAACACGTGGAGCTGGAAGCCGGCACGCCGTCGACCCGCTTCACCAACCGTGGCATCGAGGCGCGTCTGGAAGCGGTGCAGCAGCAGATCGGCGGATGGGACGGCGCCTTCGGCCTGCAGTTCGGCAACAGTGACTTCGGCGCCAAGGGCGAAGAGGCATTCGTTCCGGATACCGGCACGAAGAACATCGGCCTGTTCGTGCTGCAGGAAAAGCAGTTCGGCCCGTTCAAGCTGGAACTGGGCGGCCGCCACGACCAGGTCAAGCTGGACCCGACCGGTGACTACCGCCACCGCACGTTCGGCGCCACCAACCTGTCTGCGGCCGGTATCTGGAAGCTCAGCGATGCGGTTGACCTGCGCATCGGCGTGGACAGTTCCGAGCGTGCACCGACCAATGAAGAGTTGTATGCGGCCGGTGCACACATCGCCACCCGTTCGCTGGAAATCGGTGATGCCAACCTGAAGACCGAACGTGGCCAACGCGTGGAGCTGGGCATCCACACCCACAGCGAGCGCCTGGACTTCTCCGCGTCGGTCTACCAGACCAAGTTCAAGGACTTCATCTACCTGGCCGACACCGGCGTCACCGAGGGCCTGCCGGTCCGCGCCTGGACCCAGCAGGACGCGGTGTTCCGCGGTGCCGAGGCCGAAGCGCTGGTACACCTGTTCGAGGGCGGCGCCGGTGACTGGGACCTGCGCCTGTTCGGCGACTACGTGAAGGCCAAGCTGGATGGCAGCGGCAGCCGCAATCTCGACATTGCCGTTCCGCATGGCGACCACAACCACAACTACAGCGTGGAGCTGGCCAATACCGGCTACCTGCCGCGTATCGCCCCGGCCCGCGTAGGCGCCGATCTGCGCTGGTCGAAGGACGGCTGGCGCGCTTCGGTCGGTGCGGTGCGCTACAGCCGCCAGAAGGACGTCGCCCAGAACGAAGCACCGAGCGACGGCTACACCCTGGTCGACGCACATCTGGCCTACCGCTGGGACCGCAACGCCAGCAACAGCTACGAGGTGTTCCTGGATGGCGCCAACCTGACCAACCGCGAAGTACGTCCGCATACCTCGCTGCTGCGCGACTACTCGCCGCTGCCGGGCCGCGGCGTCGCATTCGGCATCCGCGCGTTCTTCTGACTCTCCTCCATCCACGCATGGCGTGGATCTACTGCACCACGCCGGGGGGCGGATCCCATTCCGCAGGAATGGGCTCTGGCCCCAGCCTCAGACCGCGCATGGCGTGGATCCAATGCAAGCAGATCCGATGGGGGCCTTCTGGCCCCCATCACTTTTTGCGCGACGCCCATCACACACCCGTCACAAAGATGTGCGTACCACAACAAGCGGACAATCCCGTCACTCAATGTCTCGCCAATCGGACACTTTTGTCCGAAAATGAATCCATGACAGCCCAACGTGCCGATGCTGCTGCCCGCCGCGCCCTTATCCTCGATGCCGCCGATCATGTGTTCGGCCAACATGGCGTCACCGCCCCGCTGGACCTGGTGGTCGAACGCGCCCAGGTGGGCCGCGCCACCCTGTACCGCAACTTCCCCGACCGCACCGCGCTGATCCAGGCGCTGCTGCAACGTACGGTCGACCGCATACGGCGCCAGGTCGAACAACTCGGCGACCGCGACGACGCCCTGTTCGAGGTGTTCGAGGGCATGGCCCAGCGCATCATCGATTCGCCGGCACTGGCCGATTACTGGCGTGCGGTCGATTCGGACGTGCCGGCCATGCGCACCGCACGCGAGACGGTACGCGACCTGCTGGAAGCACCGATCGAGCGCGCCAAGGCCGCCGGCCTGTGCCGTGCCGACCTGGAGAAGACGGATATTTCACTGATCTCGGGCATGCTGGGCGCAGCCCTGCGTGGCAAGACCCGCGACGAGCGCGCCCACCTGGCCGGGCGCGCCCTGCAGCTGCTGCGCGGGGGTCTCCAGGGAGCAACCAGCGAGGCCCGCTGATGGTCCAGCCGTATCTGAAGCCGGTTCCGGATTGGGAGGAGCACGAGAAGCCGACCATGCCCGGTTCGGCGTCGATGCCCTGGCACCCACCGCACCGCCGGTTGGCCTATGCACTGGTGTCGCTGCTGGTGGCGATCACCGGCGGCCTCGGCAATGCACTGGTCACCGCCAACCTGCCGTTCCTGCAGGGCCAGCTGGCGCTGACCCCGACCCAGGGCAGCTGGCTGGTGGCCGCCTATGCGATGGTCAACGTCACGGCCAACCTGCTGGCCTTCAAGTTCCGCCAGCAGTACGGCATCCGCCTGTTCGCCGAGATCGGGCTGGGCCTGTACGCGGCGCTGGCGGTGCTGCACCTGTTCGTCGGCAGCTTCGAGACCACGATGCTGACCCGTGCCGCCAGCGGCTTCGCTGGCGCGGCCTGTTCGACACTGGGCACGCTGTACATGCTGCAGGCGCTGCCGCGTCGCTTCACCGGCAATCTGCTGGTGGTCGGAGTCGGCCTTTCGCAGCTGGCCGTGCCGATCGCCTGGATCGTGTCGCCGGGCCTGGTCGATACCGGCCAATGGCACCAGCTCTACTCGTTTGAAGCCGGTCTGGCACTGTGCGCGTTCGCCGCAGTGGTGGTGCTGAAGCTGCCGCCGGGCATCCAGGTGAAGGCGTTCGAGCCGTTGGACTTCCTCACGTTCGCCCTGCTCGCGCCGGCCGTCGCCCTGCTGGTGGTCGTGCTGGCACAGGGCTACACCCGCTGGTGGCTCAACACGCCGTGGCTGGGCTGGGCACTGGTCGCCTCGATCACGCTGTCCACCACCGCCTTCATCATCGAACACTACCGGCGCAATCCGCTGTTGCAGATCCGCTGGCTGTCGAAGCTGCCGGTGCTGCACTTCATCGTCGGCGCGTTCCTGATCCGCTTCCTGACCACCGAGCAGTCCTACGGCGTGGTCAACCTGATGCGCACGCTGGGCATGGGGCCTGACCAGATGCGCCCGCTGTTCGTGGTGATCCTCGCAGGCGTGGTCACCGGCATTGCCGGTGCGGCGCTCACCTTCGGCCCGAAGCGGCTGATCGCCCAGTTGCTGATGGCGATTCTGCTGCTGGGCGCTGCCGCCTTCTTCGACCAGCACCGTACCAGCATGGATCGGCCGCACGACTTCTACGTCAGCCAGTTCCTGGCCTCGGTCGGTGCCGGCATGTTCATGGGTCCGTTGATCATGCTCGGCATTTCCGCCGCGCTGAAGCAGGGCGTGGACCACATGATCACCTTCCTGGTAACGCTGTCGATCACGCAGACGCTGGGTGGCCTGGCCGGCTCGGCGGTGCTGGGCACCTTCCAGCTGCATCGCGAGCAGTTGTACTCCAGCGCATTGACCAGCCAGCTCGACCCGGCCGACCCGGTGGTCGCACAACGCCTGCGTATCCAGCAACAGCTGTACAGCGCACAGATCACCGACCCGGTGCTGCGCAGTGCGCAGGGCAGCGCGCAGCTGGCGCAGACCACGCGCCGCGAAGCCAATGTGCGAGGCTTCAATGATGTGTTCACCCTGAGCGGTTGGCTGGCCATCGGCTTCCTGTGCTGGTTGCTGCTGCTGTCGCTGCGCACCGCCATACTCAAGCAATGGCGCAAGCGCCACCCCACCCTTTCCACTACGGCCACACCGGCCGCGCCCCGCTGAGTCCATCACCATGCCTCCCGTCCCACCCCGTCCCGACGACAGCGACGCCGACAACGTCACACCACCGCCGCCGACCGACGCAGCGCCCGCCCCCACGCCGGTAGAACCAGCGGTCGCGCCGAAGTACCTCAAGCCCAGCGCGCGCAGCGTGGTGGTGATGGTGGTGGTGGCCTTGCTGGGCATTGCGCTGATCCTGCGCGCCTGGCACCTGTGGCCGTTCACCAGCAGCGTGATGGTGACCGACAACGCCTATGTGCGCGGACAGATCACCGTAATGGCGCCACAGGTGAACGGCTACGTGACCGAAGTGCTGGTGAAGGACTTCCAGCACGTAAGGGAGGGCGAGCCACTGCTGCGCATCGATGACCGCATCTACACACAGCGTGTTGCCCAGGCGCAGGCGACGCTGGACAGCGCACGCGCGGCACTGGCCAACTCCGACCAGTCGCAGGCCCAGAACCGTGCGCAGATCGCCTCCGCGCAGGCCACGTTGTCGGCCGGGCAAGCCGAACTGCAGCGCTCGCGCAACGAGACCAGGCGTTATGAGGAGCTGGCCGCGCAGCAGCTGGTGTCGGTCAACGACCGCGACAAGTTCCGCACCACCCAGGCCTCGGCGCAGGCCAGCGTGCAGCAGTCGCAGGCGCAGATCCGCATCGCCGAGGAAACGCTGGTGTCGACCCAGGTGGCGCGCAAGAGCCTGGAGGCCCAGGTGGAAAGCGCACAGGCGCAGCTGGAACTGGCGCGCATCGATCTGGCCAACACGGTGATCCACGCGCCGCGCGACGGCCAGATCAGCGAGGCCAGCGTGCGCGTGGGCCAGTACGTCGCCGCCGGTTCGCAGCTGCTGTTCCTGGTGCCTGACACGCTGTGGGTGGTGGCCAACTACAAGGAAGGCCAGACCTGGGGCATGGCGATCGGCCAGGCGGCCACGTTCTCGGTGGACGCGTTCCAGGGCCAGGTGCTGCGCGGCCGCGTGCAGGAGATCGCGCCGGCTACCGGTTCGGAATTCAGCGTGCTACGCCCGGACAATGCCAGCGGCAACTTCACCAAGGTGGTGCAGCGGCTGCCGGTTCGGATTTCAATCAATGGGAATCAGGAGCTGGCAAAGCAGCTGCGCCCCGGCATGTCGGTGATCGTGCGGGTGGATACCCGGTCCAAGCCGATGGACTAGGACGCAGGTCCTCACGAAACGGGGTCAGATCCCTTTGCCAATGGCAAAGGGATCTGACCCCGTTCCCAAAATGCCGGCCAGCGGCCGGCACTACCGTTGCGTTAGCCGGCGCAGCGCGCGCAGAGGCCGTGTACTTCCAGGGTCTGCGCCTGCGGCTGGAAGCCCAGTTCCTTGGCGCGCTTTTCCAGCTGGGTGACGATCTCGCGGTCTTCCAGTTCCACCGCGCTGTGGCAGCTGTTGCAGATCAGGAACGGTACCGAATGCGCGGCGCTGCTGGGATGGTGGCAGGCCACGAAGGCATTGACCGACTCCAGCTTGTGCACAAAGCCATTGGCCATGAGGAAGTCGAGGGCGCGGTACACGGTGGGCGGGGCATCAGCGCCCACGCCCTTGCCGTTGCGTACCCATTCCAGCAGCTCGTAGGCCTTGACCGGCTTGCCGGCCTCGGCGATCAGCTTCAGCACATTGGCGCGGATCGGGGTCAGGCGCAGCCCGCGTTCGCGCGAGACGCGCTCGACCACCGCCACGAAATCCGATGCATCGTGGACGTGGTGGTGCGGGGCGGTACAGGCAGTGGCGGTCTTGGCGGGCATGCGTATTCTCCGGTTCGGGCCTGGCAAGGATGCCTCAGGCCGTGGCTACCTTGGTGATGGCCACATCAATGCGTTTCAAGGCCTGCTCGCGGCCGGCCAGGTAAACGGTATGGGAAATGTCAGGACTGACCTGGGTGCCGGTGATGGCCACGCGCAGCGGCTGGGCCACCTTGCCCATGCCGATTTCCAGCGCTGCGGCCGCGTCGTGCAGGGCCACGCCTACCGATTCGGCGGTCCATTCCGGCAGGGCGGCCAGCAGCTCGCGGGCCTTGCCCAGCGCCACCTCGGCACCGGCCTTGAAGTGCTTGGCCACCGCCGCTTCGTCGTACTCGGTCAGCGGCTGGTACCAGACCACAGCCTTCTCGGCCATTTCCTTCAGGGTCTGCACGCGTTCACGCAGGGCGATCACCACGTCCTCCGGGGCGGGGCCGGCGGCCACGTCCAGGCCCAGCTTCTGCAGCTGGTAGACCAGGTGCGGCACGATCGCGGCCACGTCCTCGGTCTTCAGGAAGTGCTGATTGACCCAGCCCAGCTTGGCCATGTCCAGGCGCGAGGCCTTGGAGTTGCAGTCCTTCACGTCGAACAGGTCGATCAGTTCCTGGCGGCTGAACAGCTCCTGGTCACCGTGGGACCAGCCCAGGCGGGCCAGGTAGCTCAGCAGCGCATCGGGCAGGTAGCCGGCATCCTTGTACTGCATCACGTCGGCTGCACCGGTGCGCTTGGACAGCTTGGCGCCCTGCTCATCCAGGATCATCGGCATGTGGCCGAACTTCGGCACCGGGGCGCCGATGCCTTCGTACAGGTTGATCTGGCGCGGGGTGTTGTTGATGTGGTCGTCGCCGCGGATGACCTCGGTGATGCCCATGTCCCAATCGTCCACCACCACCGCGAAGTTGTAGGTGGGGAAGCCGTCCGGGCGGAAGATGACCATGTCATCCAGCTCGCTGTTGGCGATCTCGATGCGGCCCTTGATCAGATCGTCGAACACCACCGTGCCTTGCAGCGGGTTCTTGAAGCGGATGACGCGGTTCGGGTCATCCTTGCGCGGCAGGCCCAGCTCGCGCGCAGCACCGTTGTAGCGCGGCTTTTCCTGCTTGGCCATGGCGGCCTCGCGCATCGCATCCAGTTCTTCGCGGGTTTCGTAGGCGTAGTACGCCTTGCCGTCGGCCACCAGCTGCTCGGCCACTTCCAGGTAACGGGCGACGCGGTCGGTCTGGTAGATCGGGCCTTCGTCATAGTCCAGGCCCAGCCAGTCCATCGCCTCCAGGATGGCGTCGATCGCGCCCTGGGTGCTGCGTTCACGGTCGGTGTCCTCGATGCGCAGCACGAACTCGCCGCCGCGGTGGCGGGCCTCAAGCCAGCAGTACAGCGCAGTGCGGGCACCACCAATGTGCAGGTAGCCGGTGGGACTGGGGGCGAAGCGGGTGCGGCAGGTCATGGACGGCTCGAGGAACGGGAATCCCCCGATTTTACCAGCCCTCCGCCCCCGACGGAAAAAGGGGACGGAGGGGATTAAGTCGCAATTGCCACGCCCGTGGGGCTGCGACCGGGAAACGGAGGGGAGAAACGACTTAATCCCCTCCGTCCCCTTTTACGGTTCTACCTTGCGCGGGAAGGACTGCTCGCGCGTTGCGGCGTTGTAGGCGAACGAGGCGACGATGGCCGCAGCCTGCTTCAGGTCTTCCGGTTCGGCGTGGTCCCAGGTGTCCAGGTGGCTGTGGTGGACGTTGGTGAAGTAGTCCAGCCGGTCCTGGATGAACTGGAAGCCCGGCAGGCCGATGCGATCGAAGCTGATGTGGTCGGTGCTGCCGGTGTTGCGGGTGGCCACGGTGGTGGCGCCCACGTCATGGAACGGCGCCAGCCAGGCTTCGAAGATCGGCATGGCCGCCAGGTTTTCCTGCGCGTAGATGCCACGGAAGCGGCCCGAGCCGTTGTCCATGTTGAAGTAGACCTGGAACTTGCTGTAATCGCGGGTCTTCTGCAGCGCGCCGGTTGGCTCGCGCAGCGAGGCCGGCAGCGCCTTCTGCGCCGGGTCGGTGGGTTCCGGGAAACGACCGAAGTGCTTGGCCACATAGGCCTGCGAGCCGATCAGGCCCTGTTCCTCACCGCTCCACAACGCCACGCGGATGGTGCGCTTGGGCTTGGCGCCGGTCGCCTTGAGGATGCGCATCGCCTCCATCATCACCGCCACGCCGGCCGCGTTGTCGGCCGCACCGGTACCGCTGTGCCATGAATCCAGGTGCGCACCGATCATCACCACTTCATCGGGCTTGCTGCTGCCGCGGATCTCGGCCAGCGTGTTGTAGCCGGGCTGGTCGGCCTCGTCGGTGAAGCGCGCGGCCACATCCACGCGCAGGCGCACGGTCTGCTTGGCCTCCAGCGCCCGCACCAGCGGATTGAAGTGCTCGGCGATCATCGCCAGCTCCGGGATGCCCACCGACTCACCAGCCTTGCGCGAACCGCCACCGGCAACCCGGATGATGCCGTTGTCCCAGCTGCTGATGCTGATCGAGGCCAGCGCGCCTTCTTCGATGAAGAACGCATTGACCTTGGTCGCCAGCTGCTGGCGCTCCTGGTATTCCTTGACCCGCTTGGCACGTTCGGCCGTGGCGTCCTTGTCCTTGGGCAGGGTGAACTCCTGCAGGCCTTCCAGCGAGGTGGCGTCGTGCCGGTGCGAATCCGCCTCGGTGCCGCGCTTGTACTCGCGCGCCTCGCCCAGCAGCAGGATCTTGCCGCGCAGCTTGCCGCGGTACTTCTCGATGTCTTCGGGCTTCTTGATCTCGACCTGTACCAGCTCGCCTTCAACCGGGCCCTTGGTTCCCGGCGTCCAGGCCTTGGGCAGTGCATGCAGTGGCTGGATGCGGTCACCCAGCATCTCCACGCTGGCCGACGTGAACTCCCAGCCACGCCCGAAGTCGTCGAAGGCTTCGTCGTGGACGTTGTCCAGCTTCCATTCGTTGAACTTGCCGCGGGTCCACGCGTTGGCGCGGCCCATTGCCGGCGAGTTGGTCAGGCGCGGGCCGATGCGTTCGGTGAGGTAGCTGAAGGTGTCCATCACCTGCGAACGGTGGAAGGCCTCCTGTCGGATGCGGCTGACCATGTCCAGGTCCACCGTCTCGCGCTGCTGCGCCCCTGCATTGCCCCCCATCGCCAGCGCTGCGGCCAGCATGCCCCACTTCAACACATCGCACCCCTGCCCTTCGGCTCGATCATCAACCCATCGAGTCTAGCCAGCGAGGACACAGGGATACCGTCCCATCGGTCATGGGCGGCAGTAGATCCACGCCATGCGTGGATACATCATCTGCAATCACCCACTCCACCCCAGCCACAGCTGCGCCCGCTCCGGCAGCAGCAGCAACCAGTGCCGCCGGTCGATGCTGCTGCAGCCGTACACCGCCGCATGTGCCGGCCAGTCACCGGGCAGGCCACCGATGCCGATCTCTGCCAGCGCCTCCGCCCCGGCCTTCCATGGCCGGTAGCGCGGCACCCGGCCAGCCACCGCGCCGCGTCCCTGCCGCGCGCCCTGCAGCCAGCCCAGCCCCTTGCCCTGCAGTCCCTCGCAGGTCACCGCGGCCAGCTGGAAGCGGACCAGGCCGGGGGCGATCCGTGCCCCCGGCAGGGCCGCCAGCACGCCATGTGCCTGCAGCAGTGCATCCACTTCCAGCAGGGCCGGAATGCCCTGCCGTGCCCGTTGCCGCAATCCCTGGCGCCAGCTCATGGCGTGCTCCTTACTTCAGGTCCGCGCCAAGCGCGTACCAGTCGACCCGGCGGGTCACCCACATCGCCAGCGCCAGGATCACGAACAGCAGCAGCGAACCCATCAGCAGCGCGTTGTTTTCCGATACCAGCAGGCCATACAGCGCGCCGTACAGCACCGTCAGCAGCGCAGCGAAGCCAAGGCCGCGCTTCCAGTGGCCCAGCACATTGGCCAGGTACACCGCCTGCAGGCCGATACAGGCCACCGCCGAAACCAGGTAGGCCTTCCAGAACGTGATGTGCTCGGACAGGCTGATCAGCAGCAGGAAGAAGATCGCCAGTGCCAGGCCAACCATCAGGTACTGCAGTGGATGGATGCGCAGCGACTTGATCAGCTCGAACAGAATGAAGCCGACGAAGGTCAGCACCACGAACAGCACGCCGTACTTGGATGCACGATCGGCCTGGGTGTAGGCATCGACCGGATCGACCAGCGACACCGTCACCGCCTGCGAATCGATCGCACCGTCGCTGCGCAGCTGGCGCTGGGCATCGGAGGCCAGCGAGGACACCGCCCAGCGTGCGTCGAAGCCCTGTGCGTCGACACGACGTTCGTTGGGCAGGAAAGCACCGCTGAACGACGGGTGTGGCCAGCTGGAGCGCAGCGCGATCTTGGTGTCATCCCCCACCGGCACCACCGACAGCATGCGGCTGCCGTCCAGGCGCAGCTCCAGTTCAACCGCACTGCCGGCCAGGGTGCCGCCATGATCCTCGGCAAAGCCAGCCACCGCTGCATGCAGGCCTCGACCGACCTCGCTGGCGGCACCAACGCCCGGCAACAGCCGCACCTGCTTGCCATCCACCCGCAGGTTCGGCGTACCGACCAGGCCACGCACATCGGAAATGCCCAGCGCCACATACGGCTGGCCATAGCTGCGGCCGGCCTTCACCGGATAGTCGTCAGCGGCGAAGGTGGCCTTCAACTGGCCGTTCCAGCTGTATACCGGCACCTTGAACAGGCCCACCTCGCGCTGGCTCGGCAGCATCTCGCCACCGATCTCCAGCGACGCCGGCATCTGCAGCCAATGACCTTCGGTGACCTGCACCTCGGTCTTCTTGTTGCCCTTGGCATCGACCACCTCGACCTGCAGGCGTTCCACCCACGGCACCACGCGCACCGGGCCGACCAGGCGCTGCACGCCGGCGCGGCTGTCGGCCACCCGCGCGAAGGCCTCATCGCGGTACTGGCTGCGCTCGTTGATGACCCCACGGATCATCATCAGCGGGATCAGCAGCAGCAGGATCAGTCCGCCGACAATGGCGAACCGCAGCAGCATCTTCAGGGATTTCATGGTCCATCCTCGTTGGAGAGGGCTGCAGGATGGACCGCTGTGGTGAGCAGGGTTTGTGGCGAATTTGAAGCGAGTGTGAAGTCAGCGCCGCGGGCGCTGGCCTGGCACGACCAACGGCAACCACAGGCTGGCCACGGTGCCGCCGCCTTCGCGGTCGTCGACGCTGGCGCGGCCGTCATGCAGGCGGGCAACTTCCTGCACGAACGGCAGGCCCAGCCCCGAACTGCGCCGGCCACTGCCGGGGCGGGCCAGCGAATAAAAGCGCTCGAACACCCGTTCGCGCGCATAGTCGGGGATGCCAGCCCCACGGTCGGCCACCAGCAGGCGCACGCGCTGCCCGTCCACCTCGGCCTGCAGCGCGATCTCCGCGCCGGCCGGCGAGAACGCAATCGCGTTGTCGATCAGGTTGTGCAGGGCCTGCCGCAGCAGGTAGGTATCGCCCTGTACGCGCAGGTCGGGCACGCTGCCGATGCAGACCTGCACCCCGGCCGCCTGCGCGCGCACCTGCGCTGCGGCAGCAGCATCGGCCAGCAGCACCGGCAACGCGATCGGGTCGCGGGTCTGCAGCCAGCCGTGCTGCTCCACCTCGGCCAGCGCCAGCAGCTTGTCGATGGTCTCGGTCAGGCGTTCCTGCTGGTCGACGATGCTGCGTGCGAAGTGCACGCGGTCGTCCTCGGGCATCGGCTCCTGCAGCAGCTCGGCAGCACCGCGGATCGCTGCCAGCGGGCTCTTCATCTCATGCGTCAATGACTGCACGTACTGCTCGACGTACGCCTTGCCTTCCAGCTTGCGGCGCATGGTTTCCAGCGCCTGGCCGAGATCACCGATCTCGTCGTGGCGGCGGCGTGGCGGCGGCACCGGTTCGCCGGCGGTCACTGCGCGCGCATAACGGCTGAGCTGGCCGAGGCCGGTGGTCAGCCACATCGTCACCAGCACACCGACCAGCGCCGACAGCCCGATCAGCCATGCCCCGCGCTCGATGATGGCACGCTGGCTGGCGGCGATGAACGGATCGATGCTGCGGTTGGGCTGGGCCAGGCTCAGCACGCCGATCAGGGTACGGCCATCGACCGGGTCGTACACCGGCGCCGCCACATGCATCACCGTATCGCCCTCTTCGCCAGCGATTTCGGGGCTGGAACGGGCACCGTATTCACCACGCAGGGTGCGGTAGACATCGTTCCAGCGCGAGTTGTCGCGCCCCAGGTCACGCCCCAGCGAGTCGTAGATGACGATGCCCTTGGCATCGGTGATGGTCACCCGGTAGTCGAGCGCGCGCTTCGGGAAGCGCCAGACCATCGCTTTCAGGTCGCGCTGCCGCGCCTTGGCCAGATTGCGGGTGAAGCTGCCGCTGCGGATGGTGCCGTCCTTGACGTCGGCGGCGGCCATCTCAGCCAGCACGTTGGCCGCGTCGACCAGGGTCGATTCCATCGCCTGGCGCACGCCGGGCTTCACTTCGTTGACGAACACGCGCATCACGAAGAACGCGGCGATGCCAGTGATCAGGAAGAAGCCGAGGAACAGCTTCAGCACCAGGCGCATCGGCTAGACCTCCAGCGCGTAGCCAAGGCCACGGTGGGTGCGGATCGGATCGTCGCTGGCACCGGCCGCGCGCAGCTTGGCACGCAGCGTCTTGACGTGGGTATCGACGGTGCGGTCGGCACTGTCGGCACTGCTGTCCCAGCCCCGGTCCATCAGCTGGGCGCGGCTGAGGATGGCGCCCGGGCGCTGCAGCAGCGACTCCAGCAGCGCATATTCGTAGCGGGTCAGATCCAGTGCCTGTCCACGGAAGCGGATGCGCCGACCCTCGCGGTCGATGGCGAAGGCCCCGTGCTCCTTCCAGCCGGCCTCAGCGTCGGGCGCCGCCACGGCCGGTGCCGCACGGCGCAGGCGTGCTCGTACCCGCGCCACCAGCTCGCGCGGCGAGAACGGCTTGGTCATGTAATCGTCGGCGCCCAGTTCCAGGCCAAGCACACGATCCACCTCGTCGTTGCGGGCGGTCAGGAAGATCACCGGCAGCTGCGCTGCAGGGCCCGGCAAGGCGCGCAGCCGGCGACAGACCTCGAAGCCGCCAAGGTCGGGAAGGCCAACATCCAGCACCACCACGTCGATGCCACCGGCCTGCAGCCGCAGCAGGGCCTCACCGCCCAGCAGGCAGTGGCTGGCGGCGTAGCCCTCGCTGCGCAGCGCATAGAGCACGGTTTCGGCGATGGCGGCTTCGTCCTCGACCACCAGGACATGGGCAACGGGAGCTGTCATGGCGCGCAGCATAGCCGCTGCGGCCGCCGCCCCGTACACTGCCGCCCATGAACTATCGCCACGCCTTCCATGCCGGCAACCACGCCGATGTGCTCAAGCACATCGTGCAGCTCGCCCTGATCGACAGCTTCAAGCGCAAAGACAGCCCGTTCTTCGTGCTCGACACCCACGCCGGTGCCGGCCGCTACCTGCTGGCCAGCGAAGAGAGCCGCAAGACCCTGGAGGCCGAGTCCGGGATCATGCGGCTGATGGCCCAGCCCAAGCTTCCGGAGGTGATCGAGCACTACCTGAAGGCGGTGCAGGCCGGCAACCCGGTCGGCGCGATGACCAACTACCCGGGCTCGCCGCTGCTGAGCGCGCAGGCGATGCGTGCACAGGACCGCATGGCGGTCTGTGAGCTGCAGGAAGCCGAAACCGCAACGCTGAAGGCGCTGTTCGCCCATGACAACCGGGTTGGCGTGCATCCGGGCGACGGTTACGCGCTGCTGCGCTCGCTGTTGCCGCCGAAGTTCAACGGCAGCAAGATCGGCCGCGGCCTGGTGCTGATCGATCCGCCCTACGAAGCCCAGGATGCCGAATATCAGGCCGTCCTGGTCGCCCTGGCCGAGACTCTGGCGCGCTGGCCGCAGGCCACCTGTGCGGTCTGGTTCCCGATCAAGCAGCGTCGCACCATCCTGCATTTCCTGCGCAAGGCCAGTGCACTGCCGGTCAAATCAGCGATGACGATCGAGTTCCTGGTGCGTCCGGACGACTCGCCGCTGCGCCTCAACGGCAGTGGCATGCTGCTGCTCAACCCGCCCTGGCAGTTCGACCGGGTGGTCGGTCCGGCCCTGCCGGCACTGCGCCAGCACCTGGGCGAACCCGGCGCCAGCACCCGGCTGGATTGGCTCAAAGCCCCCGAATAACGGCCTTCACGAGGCTGTACCGCCGTGAGCCTTTCGTTCACGGAATGCAGCCCCGGTGATGCCACAATCGATGGACCACCAAGGAATCACCCGGTATGGCCACTCGCAACCGCATGCCGCCCTGGCATGAGATCTTCAAGGCTCCCAGCGGCCACGAGCTGCTGATCCGCCCCATCCGCCCGGAAGATGGCGCGCCGCTGCAAGCGGCGTTCAGCCTGTTCGGGCCGGAAGAAATCCGTGATCGTTTCCTGCAGGCGGTGACCGAGCTTTCGCCGGAAACCACCCAGCGCCTGACCCACCCGAATCCGAAGACCGAGATCACCCTGGTCGCTGCCGAATCCCTGCCTGCTGGTGAGGCGGTGGTCGGCGCGGTCGCCCGGGCCTCGATCATCCCCGGTACCCGTGAAGCCGAGTACGCGATCCTGATCAGCCGCTTCCTCATCGGCCAGGGCCTGGGCCGGCAGCTGATGCGCAAGCTGGTGAAGTGGGGCCGCGGCAAGTACCTGGACCGCCTGTACGGCGACGTTGCCGCTGAGAACGAGCCGATGAAGCAGCTGGCCGCCTCGCTGGGCTTCAAGCCGGTCCCCCACCCGACCGGCGCCGAGGGCCTGGTGCGGATGGTGCTGGAACTGGACAACTGACGGATGCGCCGGGCGCGGCCCGGCGACGCATTCCGGTAGTGCCGGCCGCTGGCCGGCATTCCGATACCCCAACGGTAGATGAGGCTGCCGGCCGGCGGCCGGCACTACCCGACAGGGTTTGATCGGGCTTCTGCTAAAATCCGGGGTCCATGTCGCGTACCTCATACCCCGCCCCGCCGCTGCCGCGCGCCGGCCAGCTCCGCGCCTGGTGGCGCGCCCCCGCATCACCGACCGCCCTGGCCTGGTACCTGGCCCAGGCCGCGCGTGCGCACGACGCCCCATTGCTGGTGATCGCCCGTGACAACCACGGCGCCAACCAGCTCGAAGCCGACCTGCACACCCTGCTCGGCGGTGACCCGGCCCTGCCTGTGGTCGCTTTCCCGGACTGGGAAACCCTGCCTTACGACCGCTTCAGTCCGCATCCGGACATCATCTCGCAGCGCTTGTCCGCCCTGCACCGCCTGCCTACGCTGAAACGCGGCCTGGTGATCGTGCCGGTGCAGACCCTGCTGCAGCAGCTGGCCCCGCGCAGCTACGTGATCGGCGGCAGCTTTGACCTGAAGGTCGGCCAGCGCCTGGACCTGGAGGCCGAGAAGCGCCGCCTGGAGAGCGCGGGTTACCGCAACGTGCCGCAGGTGATGGACCCGGGTGATTTCGCCGTGCGCGGCGGCCTGCTCGACGTGTTCCCGATGGGTGCCGACGAGCCACTGCGGGTGGAGCTGCTGGACGAAGACATCGATTCGATCCGCGCCTTTGATCCGGAAAGCCAGCGCTCGCTGGACAAGGTCGAGGCCGTGCACATGCTGCCGGGCCGCGAAGTGCCGATGGACGAGGCCAGCATCGCCCGCGTGCTGGCAACGCTGCGCGAACGCTTCGACGTTGATACCCGGCGCAGTTCGCTGTACCAGGACCTGAAGTCCGGGCTGGCCCCGGCCGGCGTCGAGTACTACCTGCCGCTGTTCTTCGAACGCACCGCGACCCTGTTCGACTACCTGCCAGACGGCAGCCTGCCGGTGGTCTGCGCCGGTGCCGGCGAAGCCGCCGAGGCATTCTGGGCGCAGACCGGTGAGCGCTACGAACAGCGCCGCCACGACGTCGAGCGGCCGCTGCTGCCGCCGTCGGCGCTGTACCTGTCGCCGGAGCTGCTGCGCGAGCGTCTGAACGACGCTCCGCGCATCGAGGTGTGGTCGGCTGACCACGCACGCATTGCCGATGCCCATGCGCTGGGTGACCAGCCGCTGCCACCACTGCCGGTGGCCGCACGCGAAGCCCCCGCTGGCGATGCGCTGAAATCCTTCCTCGGCCACTACCCGGGCCGGGTGCTGATCGCCGCCGATTCACCCGGCCGCCGCGAAGCCCTGCTGGAAGTGCTGCAGGCTGCCGAGCTGAAGCCACCGGTGGCAGCCAACCTGCCCAGCTTCCTCGCCGACAATGCGCGCTTCGCGATCACGGTAGCGCCCCTGGAAGATGGCTTCGCGCTGGATGACCCGCGCATCGCGGTACTGACCGAACGCCAGCTGTTCCCCGAGCGCGCCGGCAGTACCCGCCGCACGCGCCGTGCCGGCCGCGAGCCGGAAGCGATCATCCGCGACCTCGGCGAACTGACCGAGGGCGCGCCGATCGTGCACGAAGACCATGGCGTCGGCCGCTATCGTGGCCTGATCGCGATGGACGTGGGCGGCATGCCCGGCGAGTTCCTCGAAATTGAATATGCCAAGGGGGACCGCCTGTACGTGCCGGTCGCCCAGCTGCACCTGATCAGCCGCTACTCCGGCGCTTCGGCGGAAACCGCGCCGCTGCATTCGCTGGGCGGCGAGCAGTGGAGCAAGGCCAAGCGCAAGGCGGCCGAGAAAGTACGCGACGTCGCTGCCGAACTGCTGGAGATCCAGGCCCGCCGCCAGGCACGTGCCGGCCTCGCACTGCAGGTGGACCGCGCGATGTACGAGCCGTTCGCCGCCGGTTTCCCGTTCGAGGAAACACCGGACCAGCTGGCCGCGATCGATGCCACCCTGCGCGATCTGGCCAGCAGCCAGCCGATGGACCGTGTGGTCTGCGGCGACGTCGGCTTCGGCAAGACCGAGGTGGCGGTGCGCGCGGCGTTCGCCGCCGCCAGTGCAGGCAAGCAGGTAGCCGTGCTGGTGCCGACCACGCTGCTGGCCGAGCAGCACTACCGCAATTTCCGCGACCGCTTCGCCGATTACCCGATGAAGGTGGAAGTGCTGTCGCGCTTCAAGAGCACCAAGGAAATCAAAGCCGAGCTGGAGAAGGTCGCGGCCGGCACCATCGATGTCATCGTCGGTACCCATCGCCTGCTGCAGCCGGACGTGAAGTTCAAGGACCTGGGCATGGTCATCGTCGACGAGGAGCAGCGTTTCGGCGTGCGCCAGAAGGAAGCGCTGAAAGCGCTGCGCGCCAACGTGCATCTGCTGACCCTGACCGCCACGCCGATCCCGCGCACGCTGAACATGGCCATGGCCGGCCTGCGCGACCTGTCGATCATTGCCACGCCACCGCCGAACCGGCTGGCGGTGCAGACCTTCATCACCCAGTGGGACAACGCGCTGCTGCGCGAGGCCTTCCAGCGCGAGCTGGCGCGCGGTGGCCAGCTGTACTTCCTGCACAACGACGTGGAGAGCATCGGCCGCATGCAGCGCGAGCTGTCCGAGCTGGTGCCGGAGGCGCGCATCGGCATCGCCCACGGCCAGATGCCCGAGCGCGAGCTGGAAAAGGTGATGCTGGATTTCCAGAAGCAGCGCTTCAACGTGCTGCTGTCGACCACGATCATCGAATCGGGCATCGATATTCCCAACGCCAACACCATCATCATCAACCGCGCCGACCGCTTCGGCCTGGCCCAGCTGCACCAGCTGCGCGGCCGTGTCGGTCGTTCGCACCACCGCGCCTACGCCTACCTGGTCGCGCCCGACCGCCGCTCGATCACCCCGGATGCGGAAAAGCGCCTGGAAGCGATCGCCTCGATGGACGAACTCGGCGCCGGCTTCACCCTGGCCACCCACGATCTGGAGATCCGCGGTGCCGGTGAACTGCTTGGCGAGGACCAGAGCGGTCAGATGGCCGAGGTCGGCTTCAGCCTGTACACCGAGCTGCTGGAGCGCGCGGTGCGCAGCATCAAGCAGGGCAAGCTGCCCGACCTGGATGCCGGCGAGGAAGTGCGCGGTGCCGAAGTCGAGCTGCATGTGCCGGCGCTGATTCCAGAAGATTACCTGCCGGACGTGCATACCCGCCTGACCCTGTACAAGCGCATTTCCAGCGCGCGCGACAGCGATGCGCTGCGCGAACTGCAGGTGGAGATGATCGACCGTTTCGGCCTGCTGCCGGATGCAGCCAAGCACCTGTTCGCCATCGCCGAGCTGAAGCTGAAAGCCAACACGCTGGGTATCCGCAAGCTGGACCTGGGCGAGAACGGTGGCCGCATCGTGTTCGAGTCCAAGCCGAACATCGACCCGATGGCGGTAATCCAGCTGATCCAGAAACAACCCAATCTCTACGCCATGGAAGGGCCGGACAAGCTGCGCATCAAGCACCCGCTGCCGTTGCCGGAAGACCGCTTCAATGCGGCCCGCGCCCTTCTGACCACCCTCGCCCCGGGTTGATCGCCCCCCCGAACACCCCGCACCGGTCCCCACCCGGTGCGGGCGGATGACCATGTTCCCTGACGCCGTACCCGCCCCCGACCTGCTGCACGCGCAGGCCTGCCTGATCGATGCCCTCTCGATGTCGCTGCAGATGCGCGACGCCTACACCCGCCACCATTGCGACCGCGTCGGCCTGCTTGCGCAGCGCCTGGCCGCACACTGCGATCTCGACGACGACGCCTGCGCGCAGATAAGCCTGGCCGCGCGCTTCCACGACATCGGCAAGATCGGCATCCCCGACGATGTGCTGCTCACTCCCCGCCGGCATACCGACGAGGAACGCGCGATCATGCGCGAGCATCCGGTGCGTGGCGAACATATTTTCATGGCTACCGGTCGCAGCGATGCCGCGCCCGTGGCCCGCCTGATCCGTACCCACCACGAGGCGTTCGATGGCAGTGGTTATCCGGATGGCCTGCGTGGCGAAGATATCCCACTCGGTGCACGCATCGTCACCATTGCCGATGCCTACGACGCCATGACCAGCGTGCGCCCCTACCGCGCCGCAATGGAGCACGGGAAGGCGCTGCGGATCATCGACGATCAATCCGGCGGCCTGATCGATCCCTACGTGCTGCAACGTTTCCACCGCCTGCTGGCGCAGGAGCCGGCGCTGGCCTGAGATCCGCCGGGCATGGCCCGGCGCTATCGGCCGCGCAAAACAGAAGGCCCGACATTCGCCGGGCCTTCTGCATCACGCGTTACGTGCGATCGATTACCAGATCACCACGCGCTTGTCGTCGGCACGCACCATCGCATCGCCCGCCTTGCACTGGAATGCAGCGGCGTAGGACGGCATGTTCGACGGCGCGCCGTTGGCACGGAAGTTGGCCGGTGCATGCGGGTCGGTGTTCAGGCGCACGCGCAGTTCACCGTCGGTGAAGTTGCGGCGCCACACGGTGGCCCAGTTCATGAAGAAGCGCTGGTCCTGGCTGTGGCCATCGACCGCCACGTTCGCCTTCGGGTCTTCCTTCAGCGCCATCTGCAGCGCGTCGTAGGCCACGGTCAGGCCGCCCAGGTCACCGATGTTCTCGCCCAGGGTCAGCTTGCCCTTCACGAACACGCCCGGCACCGACTCGTAGCCATCGAACTGTGCGACCAGCTGGTCGGTACGTTCGGTGAATGCCTTGCGGTCAGCGTCGGTCCACCAGTTGTCGAAGTTGCCGTTGGCAGCGAACTGGCTGCCCGAGTCGTCGTAGCCGTGCATCATCTCGTGGCCGATGACCGCGCCGATGCCACCGTAGTTCAGCGCCGGATCGGCCTTGGCGTCGAAGAACGGCGCCTGCAGGATGGCGGCCGGGAACACGATCTCGTTCTTGGTGGCGTTGTAGTAGGCGTTTACGGTCTGCGGGGTCATGCCCCACTCGGTCTTGTCCACCGGCTTGCCGATCTTGTCCAGCATGTAGCGGTAGTTGAACGCACGTGCCGCCTGCATGTTGCCCAGGTAGCTGTCACCGTTGGTCTGCAGGCCCGTCCACTCACGCCACTTGTCCGGGTAACCGATCTTCGGGGTGAAGCTGGCCCACTTCTCCAGCGCCTTCTTCTTGGTCTCTTCACCCATCCACGGCAACTGCTCCAGGCGCGCCTTCAGCGCCACCGAGAGGTTCTGCACCAGGTGCTGCATGGCCACCTTGGATTCGGCCGGGAACACGGCGTCGACGTACAGCTGGCCCAGGGCTTCACCCATGCCACCGTTGACCGACTCCAGCACGCGCTTCCAACGCGGCTGCATCTCCTGCTGGCCGCGCAGGGTCTTGCCGAAGAACTCGAAGTTGGCCTTCTCGAACTGGCTGCTCAGGTACGGCGAAGCATCGTCGATGGTGTGGAAGCGCAGGTAGGCCTGCCAGGTGCTGGCCGGCACATCGGCCAGCATCTTGTCCATTTCACCGAAGAAGCCCGGCTGGGCCAGCGAGAACTTCTGTGCGGCCGGCACCTTCAGGGTGTCGAACAGCGCGGTCCAGCTGAAGTTCGGGGTCAGCTTGTCGGCGTCGGCGGCGCTGAGCGGGTTGTAGCGCTTGGCCGGGTCACGCATTTCGATGCGCGACATCGAAGCCTTGGCCAGACGGGTTTCGAAAGCCATCACGGCCTTGGCCTGCTCCGCGGCCTGCGCGGCATCCACGCCGGACAGGGTCAACACCTGCGCGATGTAGGTCACGTAGCCGTCGCGGATCTTGGCCTGCGCGTCGTCGAAGTAGTAGCCCTTCTCCGGCAGGCCGAGACCACCCTGGCCGACGTAGGCGATGACGTTGGCCGAATCCTTGTAGTCGGCATTGGCGAACAGCGAGAACAGCACGCCCTTGCCCTCGGCCTGGCTGTCGCGCAGGTACTGGGTGATGGCGGCGGTGTCGTTCAGCGCGGTGATCTTGTCCAGCTGCGGCTGCAGCGGCGCGAGGCCGGCGGCTTCGATCTTCGCTTCATCGTTGCCGGTCTTCCAGATGTCACCGATCTTGGCTTCCACCGAGCCGGCCTTGGCCTGGCTGGCGGCGGCCTGCTGCACCAGCGCGTGCTGCACTTCCAGAGAGCGCTCGCGCAGGATCTCGAAGCTGCCCCAGGTGGTCTGGTCGCCCGGCACCGGGTTCGCCTTCAGCCACTTGCTGTTGACGAAGCCATTGAGGTCGGTACAGGCCGAAATGGCCGGATCGAGGTCGGCGCCGTTGAGGCTGATCAGCGCGGTCTTGATCTCCGACTGGTCGAAGGCCGGCTTGGCATCGGCGCTGGCGGCCGGCGCGGTTTCATTCTTGCCACAAGCGGCCAGCGAGGCAGCGATGGCGATGGTCAGGCCCAACGGGGCCAGGTTGCGGAAGTTCATGAGGCTCTCCTGCGGGTAATTTCACAGGGTAGCCGGGGGAGCCAGGTTGGGGACCGGCCAAAGGTCACGAGCCCACGGCGCAGCTCCCGCCGCGCACCGGTATGCTCTGGCCTCTGCGATCACTGGACTTCATGACCATGGACGAACCTGCGCTGCTGTTGGCCTTCGACACCTGTGAGTTTCTGTTCCTGACGGAGATTGGCGAGCCGGAAGCGAATCGTCTGCGCCTGGTCGTCGAGGAAGGCCAGGTGGTCGGAAAGCCCTCCCGTGTGGAGCTCGGTCATGGACGTTCAATCGATGATGTGCGTGCGATAGAGGTGGTGCCCCACTCGCAGCGGTTTGAACTGATCTGGGACCATTACATCAGCTACGCCGTGCACAACGAGTCCTACCAGAGCTGGGATGAGTCCGAGGCCTGGAGCGGCAACCTGTTCCGCCGCTACAGCCGTTCGAAGTTCCTTGATTATCTGGACCGTGCCACCTTCGCTGATACCCGTTACCCGGGCCCATTCACGCATTACCAGGTGATATGCCAGGACCACGTCATCGACATTGCTGCGTTGCAGCCGCCGAAGGTGCGCCTGCTGGGTCCTTCGTAGCCGGCAGATGCAGCCACCCATGGGGTGGCTCTACTGGGTTGCGACAGCGCCAGCCGAGCGTGGGCTCGACTCTACAAAAAGCGAAGGCCGGCTTGCGCCGGCCTTCTGCTTCTTATTTCGCCTTGCCCTGGTTGGCCACGGCTTCAGCGGCCTTGCGCGCCGCTTCCGGGTCGCCCAGGTAGCGGAACGACTTCACCGTCAGGTCGTCGTTCAACTCGAACAGCAACGGGATGCCGGTCGGGATGTTCAGCTCGAGGATTTCCTCGCGCGAGACGTTGTTGAGGTACTTGTACAGCGCGCGCAACGAGTTGCCGTGGGCGGTGACCAGCACGGTCTTGCCGTCCTTCAGCTGCGGCGCGATGGCGTCGTGCCAGTACGGCAGCACGCGATCCAGCGTGGTCGCCAGCGATTCGGTACCCGGCAGCGCGTTGCGGTCCAGGCCTGCGTAGCGACGGTCATGGATCGGGTGGCCCGCATCTTCCAGGTCCATGGCCGGCGGCGGGATGTCGTACGAACGACGCCATACCTTCACCTGGTCCTCGCCGTGCTTGGCAGCGGTCTCGGCCTTGTCCAGGCCCTGCAGGCCGCCGTAGTGGCGCTCGTTGAGGCGCCAGGACTTGTTCACCGGCAGCCAGTCCTGCTCCAGCTCGGCCAGCGCCCCCTGCAGGGTGTGGATGGCGCGCTTCAGCACGGAGGTATGGGCGACGTCGAACTGCAGGCCTTCCTCGCGCATCAGACGACCGGCGGTGGCCGCTTCCCGGCGCCCCTGCTCGGTCAGGTCGACATCGACCCAGCCGGTGAAGCGGTTGTCCAGGTTCCACTGGCTCTGGCCATGGCGCAACAGTACGAGTTTACGGGTCACTGCAGGGTCTCCAACGCGAGGAAAGGCAGGCCACCATTGTAGCCCCGGGCGCCACTCACCGGGCCGTGGCACCACGCATGCGATGCTGTGACCCATGAACACGGTGATCGATCCCGGACGCTGGGAAGGCAGCGTCGCCGCTGCCCGCGAGCAGCAGAAGCAGCTGGCCACCCGCGTGCAGCGCCAGGACCGCCTGCCCGCCACCGTGCGCTGGCTGGCCGGGCTGGATGTCGGCTTCGAAGACGACGGCGCCATCACCCGTGCCGCGGCGGTGCTGCTGGACACGGAGACGCTGCAGCCCGTGGCGCAGGAGATCTCGCGGATTCCCACCGTGATGCCCTACATCCCCGGCCTGCTCAGCTTCCGTGAGCTGCCGGCACTGCTGGCCGCATTGGCGCTGCTGCCGCGCGCGCCGGACCTGGTGTTCGTCGATGGCCACGGTATCAGCCATCCACGGCGGCTGGGCATCGCTGCGCATCTGGGCGTGGTCACCGACCTGCCGAGCATCGGCGTGGCCAAATCAAGACTGGTCGGACGTTTCGTCGAACCGGGTGCCGAGGCAGGCGCGCATACGCCATTGATGGACGGTGACGAGCAGCTCGGCTGGGTGCTGCGCAGCAAGGTGCGCTGCAAGCCGCTGTTCGTGGCCGGCGGCCATCGGGTCAGTGCGGATACCGCGCTGGGCTGGGTGCAGCGCACACTGCGCGGCTACCGGCTGCCGGAGCCGACGCGGCTGGCGGATCGGCTGGCCTCGCGACGCGGTAGCGTCGACTGTTAGTCGGCGGCGCTTCGACAAGGTTGCGCAAAAGCCCGCGCTGCGCGCGATAGTCGACTAGCAGTCGACTCTACCAAGCCGGTTTCACCCGGCCTGTTCCACCCCGGCCGGCGTCCCGTTTATCCCATTCAACGATGCACGTGGCCGCGATGGCCCTGCGCGTCCTCGCCGTGGTCGTGGCCTTCATGGCCCTCCTGCCCGCTGCTCTTGGCCGGCGCCGGCTCACCACAGGCTTCACCGCAGTGGTCCGCCTCGATCTGCAGGGTGACGTGCTCGATGCCGAAGTCATCGTGCAGGCGCCCACCCAGCTCCCGACGCAGTGAATCTGCGTCGGTGCCTTCACGCATCACGATGTGCGCGGTCAACGCCGGGGTGCTGGAGGCCAGCGCCCACACATGCAGGTCATGCACGTCCAGCACCGCAGTGTGGTCGGACAAGCTGTCGCGCACCTTGGCCACGTCCATGCCCTTGGGCACGCCTTCCAGCAGCACGTTGATCGCCTCACGCATCAGCACATAGGTGCGCGGCAGCACCCACAGGCCAATCAGTACCGCCAGGATCGGATCGATCGGCTTCCAGCCGGTGAACTGGATCAGCAACGCACCCGCGATCACCGCCACCGAGCCGAGCATGTCGGCCCATACTTCCAGGTAGGCGCCCTTCACGTTGAGGCTCTCGCCGCTGCCCGCCTGCAGCAGGCGCATCGAGATCAGGTTGATGACCAGGCCCGCTGCGGCAATCACCAGCATGCCGGAGGAGGCGATCTCCTGCGGCTCCCGGAAGCGTCCGATCGCCTCCCACAGAATGTAGCCGGCGACCACGAACAGCATCGCACCGTTGATCATCGCGCCCAGCGCTTCCAGCCGCGCGTAGCCGTAGGTGCGACGTGCATCCGGCGGACGCCGGCTCAGCCGCACCGCCACCAGCGCGATCATCAACGCCAGCGCGTCGGTAGCCATGTGCGCGGCGTCGGACAGCAGCGCCAGGCTGTTGGTCCAGAACGCACCCACCACTTCGACGACGAGGAAGGTGGAGGTCAGGCCCAGCGCCCACCACAAGGGTTTCTCGTGGCGGATCTCGGATGGCAGGTGATCGTGGTCGTGGCCCATGGCAACAGCTCCTTTGCGATGGGAGGCAGGCTACGCCGGCGCGCGTTGGGAAACTATCACGGTGTTTATAACATTGCAGGCGTGCAGCGCCGAAGCCGCCGGGCATGGCCCGGCGCTACGGTGTGACATGCCCGACCCAGTAGCGCCAGGCCATGCCTGGCGAGCCCTGCGGAACGACGCGTGCATGCGATCAGAAGCCGAAGCGCAGGCTGGCCCAGTACGCGCGGCCCGGCTCGTTGTAGGTCGCCGCGCCGGCATCGCTGCTGTTGGCCTCGCGGAACAGACGCTTGTCAGCCAGATTGTTCACGCCGAAGCCGAAGCTGACCGTCTCGGTCACCTTGTAGCGCGCGCTCACGCCCCAGATGTTGTAGGCACCGCGATCCTGCAGTGCGATCGATGGGTCGCAGGTGCCGGTGCAGCGCGGATCGTTGTTGATGTTGGCGGTGGCCGGCTTCTGCTTGCCATAGAAGGTGCCGGTCAGCAGCAGCGACAGCTTGTCGGTGGCCTGCCAGTCCAGCATCGTGTTGACGGTGTACTTCGGGATCACTGACAGCGGCTGGCCGGTGCTCTTGTTCTCGTTCTCCACCATGTAGGTGAAGTTGTTGCTCCACTTCAGGCGGCTGCCCTGCTCGCCCAGCAGCGGAATCACCAGGTTGCCCTCAAGCCCCTGCACGATCGCCTTGGGTGCATTCTCCCAGCGGAAGATGCGGCCCTTGGTATCGGCAGTCAGCCCGATCTGGTTGTAGCCGGCCTGGATCTTGTCCTTGTAGTCGTTGTGGAAGTAAGTCAACGACGCCTGCCAGCCGCTCTGCGGTGCCCACTCGATGCCCAGTTCCTTGTTCAGGCTGGTTTCCGCCTTCAGATCCGCATTGCCGCGCATGTAGCAGCCGGCGCCCAGGCTCGGCAGTGCATTCGGGCAGCCATTGCCACGGGTGTAGTACAGATAGTCAGGATTGGACTGGTACAGGTTCGGCGCCTTGAACGCGCGGGCGATACCGCCCTTGACCACCCAGTCGCTGTTGAGCCGGAACTGCGCGTTGAGGCTGGGGCTGGTGTTGTTGCCGAACTGGCTGTGGTGGTCGAAACGCAGGCCCGGGGTGACGATCCAGCGCTCGCCCAGGTAGATGTTGTCTTCGACGAACACGGCGGTGGTCTGCGCGTCGGACTTGCCCCGCGCGCGATCGGCCGACAATCCCGGGAATCCGCCGCCGCTGCTGCTGGACTGGCTCATCGAATACGGGTCGGTCAGGCGGCTGTCGAGGTATTCAAAGCCCAACGTCCAGATGTTCTCGGCACCACCCAGTGTGGTCGGGAAGCTCACTTCGCCATCCAGCTGGTAGTTGCGCAGGCGCGAGGTCGACCAGTCGGTGCCGTTGAAGCTGCCTTCCGGGCCACCGGCCAGGCCTTCGTTGATGCGCGAGTTGTTCACTGCTTCCACTGCGGCCGTCACCCGGGAGGTGACATCGCCCCAACGACCACGATGGGTGATTGCGCCGGTGTTGCGGTACATGCGGTTGGTCTCGGCCTGCTGCTCGGCCAAGGCCCCCAGATCGATCGGTGTCGAGGTACCCGTGGTGCTGACCGCGCGGTCGCCGGCGTAGATGTTGCCCTGACGGCTGGTGCCGGCTTCGAACTCGACCACCTGGTTGGCGGTCACGTCCCAGCGCAGCAGCGCGTTGACATCGCGGTTCTTGACGCCCTCGCGGCCGGCTGGCGGCACCGCGTTCGGATTCGTCGCGAAGTCACGGTTGAGCTCCAGCGAGTCGGCGTCGGTCTTGTTGAGATTGCCGTACAGGCGGAACGACAGGGTGTCGGTCATCGGCCCGCTCAACTGCAGGCCGACGCGCTCACTGCCGCCTTCGGCGCTGTGCTCGGGCACCAGGCCATACAGGTCGACCGCACCGGTCAGGTCGCCGGTCGGGCGCTTGGTGATGATGTTGACCACGCCGCCGGAGGCACCGGAGCCGTAACGCGCCGCCGCCGGGCCGCGCAGCACTTCGATGCGCTCGATCATTTCCGCTGGCACCCAGTTGGTGTCACCGCGGGTATTGCGTTCGCCACTGCGGCCCATGCGCACCGCATCGCGTGCACCGATGCGCTTGCCGTCGACCAGGATCAGGGTGTTTTCCGGGCCCATGCCGCGCAGATCGATCTGGCGGTTGTTGCCGTACTGGCCGGAGGCGCTGTTGCCGGTCAGGTTGACGCCGGGCATGGTCCGCAGCAGTTCCGCGATGTCGTTGGCCGGCGGCCGCTTGGCGATGTCCTCGGCGGTGATGGTCGAGGTGCCCAATGCTTGGCGCGCGATCTGCGAGGCGGTGACGTGCACCGTGTCGATATCGGTGGCGTCGGTTTCAGCGTGGACGGTCAGGGCGCTGCCCGCCAACAGGGCGGCAACGGCAAGCGCCAGCGGGCGTGGCGAAAGGACAACGGCTCGGGACATGATCTGGACCTTCTGGCAGGGCAACGGGGCCTCTGGCAAAGGGCTTGAGGCAGCGACGAGGGGAGGCGGAGCGCCGCTGCAGGTGCCTACAGCCCGATCCGTGCACGTATTCTCCCATCAATGCGAGTGATTCTCAAATGCGTTCACTCATTGCCGCAGCCATGCCGATGTGCTTTGCGCACCGTGCAAGCCTGCATCGCGCTTAAACTGGTCGGCTAGCCCGCCATCAACCGTACGCCGCCGCGGCCGATACCCGTGGTTTGCCGTACGCAGTCAGAGATCGACGTGGAACCACCCCAATTGGACGATGCCAGCCAACCGCTGGCCGAGGCCTGGCAGCAGTGCCTGCTGCAGGCCGGCCCAGCCGCCACCGCGCTGCTGCACGCCGCTGCCGCCGACGCCCCACCCGCCCTGGCCCAGCGCTTCTACGAAGTGCTGCTGCAGGACACCCGTGCCCGTCGTTTCCTGTCCCACGACCAGGTCAAGCAGCGCCTGCAGCCAGCCATGCAGCGCTGGCTGGCGCAACTGTTGACCACCGATGCCAGCGGCATCGCCAATACGGTGGCCTCGCAACGGGTGATCGGCGATGTACACGCCCGGGTCGGCATTCCGGTCGATCTGGTCACCCGTGGCGCCCGCGTGCTCAAGCACGAACTGTTCGTGCGCCTTCGCGACGATGCGCCGGACGCCGACACCGCATTCGCCGCCATCGACTGCCTCAGTGCAATCATGGATATCGCCATGGAAGGCATGACCCTGGCCTACACCCATGCCCGCGAACGCTCCACGCGCGCCGATGCGGCTTACAGGTTGTTCTCGCTGGTGCAGAACGTCAGCACCGAGCGCGAGCGCCAGCGCGCACTGCTGCTGGACTGGGAGAACGCGCTGCTCTACGCCTTGGCCGGCCATGTGCAGGGCAGCGACGGCGCCAGCCTGGCCACCTCCGAGTTTGGCCTGTGGTTCACCCACAAGGGCATTCCCAGCTTCGGCGAAAGCAGCGAGACACAGCAGGTCGACCAGTTGATGGCACGCATCGACGGCTGCCTGCAGCGGGCGGCCGCCGATGATCCCGGGCAGCGGCTTGCAGTGCTGCCGGCGATCCGCGAAGACCTGGCCGCCATCCGCACCTTGATGACCCTGCTGTTCGAGCGCATCGGCGAACTCGATGCCGGCAGCGACGCATTGACCAACCTGCTCAACCGACGATTCCTGCCGACCGTGCTGCGCCGGGAAATCGAGCTGGCCACGCGCAACCGCACGCCGTTCTCGCTGTTGCTGCTCGATCTGGACCACTTCAAGGCGATCAACGACGGCCACGGCCACGATGCGGGTGACCGCGCGCTGCAGCACGTGGCCGGGGTTCTCGGCCAGCTCACCCGTGGCAGCGACTATCTGTTCCGCTACGGCGGCGAGGAATTCGTGGTGGTGCTGGTCGCCGCCAGCGAATCACAGGCGGCAGTGATTGCCGAGAGCCTGCGCCGGCAGATCGCACAATCGCCGGTGCCGCTTGCCAACGGCCAGGCGCTGAGCCTGACGGCCAGCATCGGCGTCGCCGGCCACGATGGCCACCCGGACTACGAACGGCTGATGGCACGTGCCGACGCCGCCATGTACGAGGCCAAACGCAGCGGCCGCAACCGCGTGGTGGTGGCCAGCGATGCACTGCAGGAACCGCCCGGGCGACGTGCGTTGCAGCGGTAACCCAGCGCGGGGGGCAACCGAGGGGTAGAGTCGACTGCCAGTCGACCATCGCGCGCGGCGCGGGCGTTTCGCGATCCGCAGGAAGTGCAGTCGACCAACGGTCGACTCTACCAACAGCCGGCTCTACCGAAACCGGCGCCAGCCGCTGCTTTCACCGCGACCATCCGCCATGCTGCCCACCACAGCAGCGCCAGCAGCGCGATGCCCGCCCCCAGCAGGCACACTGCAGGCCAGCCATGCCGCGCCTGCATCCACGGTCCGGCCGCCGCTCCTGCACCACTGCCCACCGCATAGAACAGCATGTACAACGCCACCAGGCGCCCATGCTGTTCTGCTGGTGCACGCAGCAGCAACGCCTGGTTCGAAACGTGCAGTGCCTGACCGCCAAGATCGAGCACGACCACGCCCAGCAACAGCAATGACAGCGATTGCGGCAGGCCCAGCAGCGGCCACCACGCGACCAGCATCAGCAGCAGCGCGCCGAGGCTGACCCGATGCGCGAAACCGCAGTCCATCCAGTGCCCGACCCGCGCCGCCATCAGCGCACCCACAACACCGGCCAGGCCAAGCGCACCGATGGCCGCCGTTGACCAGTGCATCGGCGGTGCCGACAGTGGCAAGGGTGCCGCCGCCCAGAACACGTTGAGGCCTGCAAACAGCAGCAATGCCAGCGGCCCGCGCTCGCGCAGCGTTCGATCGCGGCGCAGCATGCCCAGCATCGAGCCCAGCAGCTCGCGCCAGCGTGGCGGCACCGCTGGCACCGGTACTGCGGGCAGGCGTCGCCACAGCAGCATCGCCAACGCCGCCATCACCACCGCTGACAGCAGGTAGACCGCCTGCCAGCCAAAGGCCGCCGCCACCACACCGGACACGACACGTGCCAGCAGCAGGCCAATGAACACCCCTCCCTGCACCACGCCGACCACGCGCCCGCGCTGCTCGGCCGGTGCCAGCGATGCGGTATAGGCGATCAGTCCCTGGGTCAGCGCGGTGCCCAGCAACCCGGCCAGCAGCATGCCCGACAACAGCCACATGGCCGTTCGCGCGGTCGCCAACCACAGCAATGCAACCACCAGTGCCATCAACTGCATGCGCAGCAGGCGCCGCCGGTCACCGCGGTCCGCCAACGGCAGCAAGCCAAGCAACGCCAGCACGCTGCCGGCCTGGGTGGCAGCCAGCACCGCGCCGGCCACGGCCCGGTCCAGCGCAAAGGCGCGCGCAAGCAGGTCCAGCAGCGGCTGCGCGTAGTAGACGTTGGCCACGCTGGCACCCGCAGCAATCGCAAGCAGGACCAGCAAGGGGCGTGGAACGGGCGCTACAGACATGATGTGGTTGCAATTTGAAACTTGATGCAGGCTATCGCCATTGGTTTTAAACTGCAACCACATTCGGAGATAGCCAGCATGCCCCCCGACAGCCCCTGTCCCGTAGCCCGCAGTGCCGACCTGCTCGGTGACCGCTGGGCATTGCTGGTGATCCGCGACGCGTTCGACGGCATCACCCGCTTCGGTGATTTCCAGCGCAGCCTCGGCGCGGCACGCAACATCCTCAGCGACCGCCTGCGCAGGCTGGTCGAGGCCGGCATCCTGCAGCTGCAGCCGGCCTCCGATGGATCGGCCTACCAGGAGTACGTGCTGACCACCGCCGGCCTGGAACTGTTCCCGCTGCTGGTTGCGCTGCGCCAATGGGGAGAGCGCCATCGCTTCGGTGCAGGCGAAGCCCATTCACAGCTGATCGAATCGGCGACGCGGCGGCCGCTGCTCTACATGCAGCCGCGCGGGCGCGACGGCCAGCCGCTTCAGCCCACCGCCACCCGCGTGCGCAAGCTCAAGGACGACGGGCGCGACACCTGACCCGCCCATTCGCGCACACCGACGAACGCCCGCGCCGGTTAGCATCGGGTCTTTCCGCCGCTGGATGCCGCCGATGTCGCGCTACCGCCCTTCCCTGCTGACCGCCCTGCTGTTGCCGCTGCTGGCCTGCGCCGCTGGAGTCACGCAGGCCCGCGAGGTTGCCGCGCCCGCCGACCACGTGCAGGCCGATGGCCCCTATGTGTTCCGCCAGGGCAACCAGCTGCAGGCCAAATGGATCTGCGACGACAAGGTCGAGTCGCACACGCTTGCTACGCAGGCCGCAGGCACGGATATCGCCCCGCGCTGCGGCTACGAGCACACGGTGCATGTGGCTGCCCCGAATGCACCTTCGGTCTCGGTGCTGCCGGCCGTGCCGCGCATCGTTGCGCTGTCCGACATCCATGGCCAGTACGGGCTGCTGGTGCGCCTGCTGCGTGCCCACCAGGTCATCGACGCACAGGACCGCTGGGCGCTGGGCAAGGACACCCTGGTCATCGCCGGCGATGTGTTCGACCGTGGCCCGCAGGTGACCGAGGCCTTCTGGCTGCTGTACGGCCTGCAGCAGCAGGCGGCCGCCGCCGGTGGCGCAGTGCACTTCGTGCTCGGCAACCACGAGACCATGGTGCTGTACGACGACCTGCGCTACGTCAACCCGAAGTACCTGCGCAGCGCCCAGCTGCTGGGCCGCAGCTACCCGCAGCTGTATGGCGCCGACTCGGTGATCGGGCAGTGGCTGCGCACCCGCCCGGTGCTGCTGAAGATCGGCGACACCCTGTTCCTGCACGGTGGCATCTCGCCCGAGGCGGTGGAGCTGGCGCTGGACCCGGCGCGGACCAACGCGGCCTACCAGGCCTCGCTGGGCCTGCCCAAGGCCGAAGTGAAGGCCGACCCGGCCACCGCACCGCTGTATGACGGAAAGACCAGCCCGATCTGGTACCGCGGCTACTTCGATGGGCGCCTCGACACGCCGGGCGTACAAACGGTGCTGGACCGCTTGCAGCTCAAGCGCATCGTGGTCGGGCACACCTCGATGCCGCACGTCAGCAGTTTCCATGGCGACCGCGTGATCGCCATCGACAGCAGCATCAAGAACGGTGAAAACGGCGAGCTGCTGTTCATCGAGAACGGCACGCTCAGCCGGGGCCTGCTGGATGGCTCGCGGGTGCCGCTGGCCCAGGGCGAGCCCGGCCTGCAGGACTGAATGGAAGGACAGCGCAGCGGCGCCTGCCAGCGCCAGCGCGCTCCCCCTTCACCCGGTTTGCGGCTACCCTCGGCAGCCGAGAGGCCCACCGCGTTCATCCGGCCGGCCTGACCGCTACAGGAGCCCCGCGCATGCGCGTTCTGATTGCTGAAGACGACCCGGACATCGCCTCCGGCCTGTGCGCCTCGCTGCGCCGGCAGGGGCACGTGGTTGACCACGTCGACAACGGTGCGCACGCCGATGCTGCACTGGGCTCGACCCAGTACGCATTGCTGGTGCTGGACCTGGGACTGCCGCAACTGGATGGCCGCGACGTGCTGCAACGCCTGCGCCAGCGCGGCGATGGCCTGGCGGTGCTGGTGGTGACCGCCCGTGACGGCCTGGCCGAACGCGTGCGCGTGCTCGACCTTGGCGCCGATGACTACCTGGTCAAGCCGTTCGCGCTGGATGAGTTCGAGGCGCGCGTGCGTGCGCAGCTGCGGCGCGTCACCAGCAATGGCAACCCCGACCTGCGCATCGGCCGCCTGCGCCTGGACCTGGCCGGGCACCGGGTCTGGATCGACGAGCAGTCGCTGGAGCTGACCGCACGCGAATTCGGCCTGCTGTCGGCGCTGGCGGTGCGTGCCGAACGTATCGTCTCGCGCGCACAACTGGTCGAAGCGCTGTGCGACTGGGGACAGGACCTGACCGACAACGGCCTGGACATCGCCCTGCATCGCCTGCGCCGCAAGCTGCAGCCTGGCGGCATCGGCATCCGCACCGTGCGCGGGCTGGGCTACATGCTGGAAGACGCACAGGACGACAGCGCCTCGTGATCAGTGGCCCCCCCAGCCTGCGCCGGCGCCTGCTCGCCTTCCTCGCGCTGCCGATGCTGGGCCTGCTCATCTTCAACACGCTCCTGGCCTACTACGTTGCGCTGGACTATTCCAACCGCATCCACGACCGCAACCTGATCGACGACACGCATTCGTTCGCCCAGATGCTGAGCACCATGCCGGTGACCAGCGACCTGTCGCCACAGGCGCGCTTCCTGATCGAGTACGACCCGGACGGCCATCGCTATTTCAACGTCGACAGCAGCCGCAAGGGCACCCTCAGCGGCAACGCCGACTTCAGCCCCTATGCTCCTTCGCAGGACTGCACCGGCGTGCATCCGGCGCTGTATGACGGCAACCTCAACGGCCAGCAGGTGCGCATGGCCACGGTCTGCACGCAGGCGATGAACGACCCGCAGGACCAGCTGGCGGTGACCGTGGCCGAGAGCATGGCCGACCGCCGCCAGCGCGCGCGCGAGATCCTGATGATCATCATTCCGCTGATGACCATGCTGGCGCTAGGTACCGCGGCACTGGTCTGGTTCGGCGTGACCTACGGCCTGCGCATCCTGACCCCGCTGAGGACACGCCTGGCGCAGCGCCGTGGCGAACTGGCACCGATCTCCGATGCCGACGTGCCGGAAGAAATCCAGCCGCTGATCAGCACCATCGACGATCTGTTCGCCCGCCAAGCGGAAATGATCACCCTGCAGAACCGCTTCATCGCCGATGCCGCGCACCAGCTGCGTTCGCCACTGGCGGGCATGGCCCTGCACGTGGACCAGGCGCTGGCACATGGCGACCCGGACACCGTGCGTGAGGCGCTGCAGCACATCCGCCGTCTCAACCAGCGCACCGCACGGGTCAGCACCCAGCTGCTGGCACTGAGCCGGGCGCAGACCGTGCCCGATACCGTGGAAGCATTGAACCTGTGCGAGCTGGTGCCGCAGTGGGTCGGCATGCGTGTACCGGAGGCGATCCGCGATGGCACCGACCTCGGCTACCGTGGCAGCAGCCAACCGCTGCGCGTGCTCGGCAATGGCGCCCTGCTGCAGGAGGCGCTGGACAACCTGATCGACAATGCCCTGCGCTATGGCGGTCGCGGCGCCACCGTCACGGTCGGCGTGCAGGCGCTGGACGACAACGATGTTGAGCTTTACGTGGAAGACAACGGCCCGGGCGTGCCCGAGGATGTGATGCCACGGCTGGGCGAGCGTTTCTTCCGTGCCCCGGGCACCACGGCCAGTGGCACCGGCCTCGGCCTGGCCATTGCCCACGAGGCGGTGGAGCACTTCGGGGGGCGCTTGGGCTTCCTGAACCGAGCCGGTGGCGGGCTGAAGGTCACCATCACGCTGCCGCTGCTGAAGGCCCCCTGACCCGGTCCGGGGCGCTGAAAGGCTGGTGAAAATCGCGCTTGCGATCCTGACCATCCCCACTGCCGCCCCGGAGCCGCCAGGTGACCGAAACGCACGACTTCTTCCTTCCCGGTGGCCCGCAGGGCGTGCTGCTGGTTCACGGCCTGACCGGCACGCCAGCGGAAATGCGCATGCTGGGCAAGGGCCTGAACAATGCCGGTTTCACCGTGCACGGGGTGCAGCTGCCCGGCCATTGCGGCAGCGTCGACGACCTGCTCGCGACCACCTGGGAACAGTGGTACCAGGGCGTGGAAGATGCGGCCGCAACCCTGCGCGGCAAGGTCGACCAGCTGTTCGTCGGTGGCCTGTCGATGGGCGCGGTGCTGTCGCTGGCATTGGCGGCGCGCCGGCCGGAATGGATTTCCGGCGTGGGCGTGTACGGCGCCACGTTCCGCTACGACGGCTGGAACATTCCGGCCGTGGCCCGCTTTTCGTTCCTGTTGCCGTGGTTCAAGCGCTTCAACATCGGCCGCGACCGCATGTTCATGGAAGAGCCGCCTTATGGCCTGCGCGACGAGCGCCTGCGTGCGCAGGTCAGCGCTGCCATGTTGTCGGGTGACAGCGCAGCGGCCGGCCTGCCGGGCAACCCCTGGCACGCCCTGGCCGAGATGCGCGCCCTGAGCAACTGGACCCGCCGCCACCTGCACCAGGTCACCGCCCCCTGCCTGGTGATGCACGCCCGCGAGGACGACGTGGCCAGCATGGGCAACGCCGAACTGGTGATGTCGCGGGTCAGCGGCCCGAAGGAACTGGTGGTGCTGGAAGACAGCTACCACATGATCACCATTGATCGCGAACGCCGCGATGTGATCCGTCGCAGTGCGCGCTTCTTCAGCGAGATCGGTGAACGCAGCGGCATCCTCAAGGCGGTGGCCTGAAATGGGGTCACTTGCCACGCTGCTGTGGCTGGTCAACGTAGTGCTCGACACCGGCGGCCAACTTGCGTTCAAGGCTGCCGCCAGCGACCCGAATGAAGCTGAGGGACTGCAGCGCTGGAAGCACATGCTCAGCCGGCCCTGGCTGTGGATCGGCATCACCTGCTACGTGCTTGAGTTCGTCGCCTGGATTGCGTTCCTGTCGCTGGTGCCGCTGTCCAAGGGCGTGCTGCTCGGCTCGATCAACATCGTTGCGCTGATGATCGCCGGTCGTTTCCTGTTCCGCGAGAAGCTCACGCCGCTGCGGGTGACCGGCATGCTGCTGGTCACCGCGGGCGTGGCGGTGGTGGGGGCCGGCTCATGAGGCGCCTGTATGTGATCGGCTTCCCGCTGCTGATGGCCTTCGATACGCTGGCCCAGCTGTGCTTCAAGTACGCCGGTGATGCCGCGCTGCCGGTCGAAGCCAATACCGCCTGGCTGCTTCGCGTGCTGTCACAGCCGTGGGTGTATGGCGCGATCCTCGGCTACGTGGGAGCGTTCTTCACCTGGATGAGCCTGCTGCGCCACGCGCCGATCGGCCCGGCCTTCGCTGCATCGCACCTGGAAGTGATCAGCGTGCTGCTGCTGTCGGCGTGGTTGTTGAATGAACCTTTGACCCTGCATCATCTGCTCGGTGCAGTACTGATCGTGGCCGGCATCGTCTGTCTCGGCCGTGCCGAAGCGGATGACCCGCACAGCCCCACCGAAGCCACGACGTGAGCGCGTTGCGATGAACCTGTTCGCGCGCGAACTGCCGCCTACCGCTGGCCTGCCGATGCAGGCCAGCGACTTCCTGCCCGGTGGTGGCGACCTGCGCGAAATCCTGGCCAACCAGCTCGGCACACCACCGCTGCAGCTGACCTGTTCCGGCACCCACGCGCTGCTGATCGCGCTGCGCACGCTGCGCAGGCGCGCGCCCCGGCGCGATACCGTGATCATGCCGGCCTATACCTGCCCGCTGGTACCGATCGCGGTGCACAGTCTGGGCCTGCGCGTGCAGCTGTGCGACACCCGGCGCGGTCATTTCGACTTCGACCCCGGCCAGCTCAAGCGGCTCACCGATGCGCGCACGCTTGCGATCCTGCCGACCCACCTTGGCGGGCGCATTGCCGATGTGGAACAGGTCAACGAAGTGGCACGCGGCGCTGGCGCTTGGGTGATCGAAGATGCCGCACAGGCGCTGGGCGCGCGGGTCGGCAACAGCAGTGTCGGCCTGCGTGGCGACATTGGTTTCTTCAGCCTCGCCGCCGGTAAAGGGCTGAGCCTGCATGAAGGTGGGCTGCTGGTCAGCCGTGACGAAGAACTGCGTGCGGCGCTGGCCGAGCATGCCGCCGAACAGACGCGTTCCAGCCTGCGCTGGGAGCTGCTGCGCAGTGTGCAACTGCTCGGCCTCGCCGCCTGCTATCGCCCTTCGCTGCTGTCGCTGGTATACGGCAATCCGCTGCGCAGCGCACTGCAATGCGGCGATCTGGAAGAAGCGGTCGGTGACATTTTCCCGCTGGACATCCCGCAGCACCGTGTCAGCCAGTGGCGGCAGAACATCGGCGCCCACGCCGCGCGACGCCTGCCTGCGTTCCTGCAGGCCGGTCGACTGCGCGCCCTGCAACTACGGGTACAGCTGGCGCAGCTGCCGGCGGTGGACGTGGTGGACGGCCTTGCCGGTAGCGGCGGCACCTGGCCGATGCTGATGCTGCTGCTTCCCAGCCAGCAGGCACGCGACGCCGCGCTGGAACATCTGTGGCCGCGCGGGCTCGGGGTCAGCCGCATGTTCATCCATGCCCTGCCCGACTATGCCTACCTGCGTGGCATCGTGCCGCAGGACGACATGCCCAACGCACGTGACTTCGCTGCACGCATGCTGACGCTCGGCAACAGCGCCTGGCAGACCCGCGAAGATACCGCCGAAATCCTGAAAGTGCTGGCCCGGGCCTGACCTGGAAACGCAGGGACCGAGTGCGTTTCCGGCATTCATTCCTGCACTTTTCTGAACGCTTTCCCCGCCGTGGCGTGAAGGCTTTCAACAGGAAAGGAACGAGAAAGGCTGCCTGCCTACATTGAGCCTGCCCCGGCATGGTGCCGGACGTTTCTTTCATCGACGGACCTGCCCATGCACTGGAGCATCCTGTGTGACTTCGACGGCACCATCAGCCTCGAAGATGTCATCGACTCGCTGCTGGAGAAGTACGGCCAGCCGGGATGGCAAGACCTGGAAGATCAGTGGAAAGCCGGCCGGATCGGCTCGCGTGAATGCATGCAGGGCCAGGTCAGGCTGCTGAAGCTGGACCCGGCCACGCTCGACGCCCACCTGGACCAGGTGCAGATCGATCCGGGCTTCGCCGCCTTTGTCAGCCGCGCCGAACAACTGGGCGTGCCGCTGCGCATCGTCAGTGATGGCCTGGACTATGCGATCCACCGCATCCTCGCCAACCACGGCCTGTCGCGACTGCCGGTGGTGGCCAACCACCTGCGCTGGTGCGATGACCACTGGGAACTGGAATCGCCCTACCAGGCCGAAGGTTGCCGCAGTGGCACCTGCAAGTGCACCTGCGCTGCGCAGGCGCGCGCCAACGAAGCACCGCGCGTGCTGATGATCGGCGATGGCAGCTCGGACTTCTGCGTCTCTGAAGACGCCGACTTCGTGTTCGCCAAGCGCCGCCTGATCACCCACTGCACCCATGCCGGCATCGAGCATGCCGCCATCGGTACCTTCCACGATGCAATCGCACTGCTGCCGCGCTTGCTCGATGGCAGCCTGCTGCAGCCACGTCATTTCGACGCCAGCCCGCAGCCCGCCGTACTGCCCCTGCTGCTGGCCACCGCCTGAGCACTCCCTTCCAGGCACGCCCCTGTTGCCCCTTTCGAACGTCCTTCACGGAACCGAACTGCATGAACATATTTGACAAGAACGCCGACGCCGCTGCCTCCGATGCGCAGCTGCTGGCCGACGAAGCCCGCTACAGCTCCTTCGGCGACACCGTCCACTACGTCGATCCGCCGAAGATCTTCCAGCGCGGCGAAGGCAGCTACATGTTCGACGGTGCCGGCGTGCCCTACCTCGACCTGCAGATGTGGTACTCGGCCTGCAACTTCGGCTACAGCAACAAGCGCCTGAACGACGCACTGAAGGACCAGATCGACACGCTGCCGCAGGTCGCCAGCCAGTACCTGCACCCGACCCGCGTGCAGCTGGCCAAGACGATTGCGGTGGACATGCACGAGAAGTTCGGCCTCGACGGCCGTGTGCACTTCAACGTCGGCGGTGCGCAGGCCATTGAAGACTCGCTGAAGATCGTGCGCAACGCGCGCGGCGGCAAGAGCCTGATGTTCGCCTTCGAGGGCGGCTACCACGGCCGCACCCTGGGCGCGTCGTCGATCACCTCCAGCTACCGCTACCGCCGCCGCTACGGTCACTTCGGCGAGCGTGCGATGTTCATTCCGTTCCCGTACCCGTTCCGTCGTCCGAAGGGCATGACCCCGGAAGAGTATTCCGACCACTGCGTGTGGCAGTTCGAGCGCCTGTTCGAAAGCGAATACAACGGCGTGTGGGATCCCAAGGTCGGCCAGGCCGAGTACGCCGCGTTCTACGTCGAGCCGATCCAGGGTACCGGTGGCTACGTCATCCCGCCGCGCAACTTCTTCACCGGCCTCAAGCGCGTGCTGGACAAGTACGGCATCCTGATGGTCGTCGATGAAATCCAGATGGGCTTCTGGCGCACCGGCAAGCTGTGGGCCATCGAGCACTTCGGCGTGACCCCGGACGTGCTGGTGTTCGGCAAGGCGCTGACCAACGGCCTGAACCCGCTGTCGGGCCTGTGGGCGCGCGAAGAACTGATCAACCCGACCGTGTTCCCGCCGGGCTCCACCCATTCCACCTTCAACTCCAACCCGCTGGGCACCCGCCTGGGCCTGGAAGTGCTGAAGCTGGGCAAGGAAATGGACTATGAGCGCACCGTGCCGGAGAAGGGCGCGTACTTCCTCGACGGCCTGCGTGGCCTGCAGAAGCGCCACCCGGAAATCGGCGACGTCGACGGCCTGGGCCTGGCCCTGCGCGCGGAGATCT
This sequence comes from Stenotrophomonas sp. ATs4, assembly GCF_051861585.1. Lineage (NCBI taxonomy): Bacteria > Pseudomonadati > Pseudomonadota > Gammaproteobacteria > Lysobacterales > Lysobacteraceae > Stenotrophomonas > Stenotrophomonas sp. ATs4. Next base: position 389,367 of record NZ_JBLYPK010000003.1, read on the forward strand.
GCCAGACCGACGGCTACACCCCGAACAAGGAACTGCTGGACCGCATGGTCGACATCGGCCTGGCCGGTGATCTGCTGCACGACGGCAAGCGCATGGGCCTCGTGCTGGACGTGGGTGGCTGGTACAAGAACGTGATCACCTTCGCCCCGTCGCTGGACATCAGCTACGAAGAGATGGACCTGGCGATCACCCTGCTCGACCAGGCGCTGACCAAGGCCAAGGGCTGACGTCGATGCGCTGCCGGTTCCCGTGCCGATGGAAATGACGTCACGCGCATCCAGCACTTCGCTGGAACCGGCCGCGCTGCTGGAGGGCTTCCTGGCCCACCCGCCGCTCGGATTCGAGGCAGGCCGGCTTCCCAGCGGCCTGCCGACCTTCCGTGCACCGCTGGACCTGACCACCACGATGGACGACGAACTGCGCGGCAAGCTGCTCGGCCTGCCGCTGTCGCGCCTGTGGCGGCCGTGGATCACCTGGCAGACCCGCTTCGTCGGTGCCACCAGCACCGAGTACACCCCGCTGCCGGCACACGTCGCGCCAGAGGCGCTGGCCGAGGACGTGACGCGTCACGCGATCGGCGATACCCGGCTGCTGGTGGTCAAGGACCTGGCGATCGATTCACCGCTGTTGGACGACGCGGCCAATGCGCACAGCAGCGCCTTCCTGCAGGCGCTGCTGGCACGCGGTTTCGTCGAACTGGAAGGCATGCCACTGGCCTGGGTGGCGATCGATTTCGATTCGCTCGATGGCTATCTCGCCCGCCTGTCGTCCTCGCGCCGCAAGAACATCCGGCGCAAGCTGCGCTCGCGTGATGAGCTGCAGATTGACTGCATCGCCACCGGTGATCCGGCCCTGGCCGATCCGCAGCTGCAGGCCGAACTGTACGCGCTGTACCTGGGCGTGTACGCGCAGAGCGCAGTGCATTTCGACCAGCTCGACCTGCCCTACTTCCAGCATCTTCTGGCCGACAGCCAGGGCCAGGGACGGATGTTCCTGTACCGCCACCAGGGCCAGCTGATCGGCTGGAACCTGTGCTACATCCACGCCGGAAAGCTGGTGGACAAATACATCGGCCTGGCCTACCCGCAGTCACGCGAGCACAACCTGTACGCGGTGAGCTGGATGCACAACCTCGAATACGCGCTGCAGCACGGCCTCAGCCACTACGTGGCCGGCTGGACCGATTCGCGGATCAAGGCCGAGCTGGGCGCCCGCTTCACCTCCACCCGGCATGCGATCCACGCCCGCTCCCCGCTGCTGCGCGCCGCCCTGCGCAGGCTGGCGCCGTACCTGCAGGGCGAACCTGATGGAGGCGGTTGAACGATGCCGTTGCGTTCCCCGCTGATCCTGGACCTGGACGGTGGCGTGCTGCCGCTGCCACAGGCGCAGACCCTGGCCCTGCCGCAGTGGCACGATCCACTGCGCTTCGCCTGCAGCAATGCCACGCTGGACCGTTTCGCAGCTGAAGTGCTGGCACCACTGCCCGCCCAGCTCGGTACGGTCATGCTGGGTAGTGGCGACTTCCATCATCTCAGCCTGCCGCTGCTGCAGCGCATGCGTGGCCAGGCCCCGTTCCAGCTGGTGGTGCTGGACAACCATCCGGACAACATGCGTTTCCCGTTCGGCATGCATTGCGGTTCGTGGGTGAACGCCGCCAGCAAGCTGCCGCAGGTCTCGCACATCCACGTGCTCGGCATCACCTCCAGCGACATCGGCCTCGGCCATGCCTGGGAAAACCACTGGCGGCCGCTGATGGGCGGGCGTCTGACTTACTGGTGCATGGACGTGGACGTGGGCTGGGGCCATCGCCTCGGCATGGGCCGTGCGTTCCGGCGGTTCGAGCACCCGGAGGCACTGGTCGCCGCGTTCGCCGCAGAGCAGGCCAAGTCGCCGCAGCCGACCTATCTGTCGATCGACAAGGATGTGTTCGCCGAAGACGTCGCCCGCAGCAACTGGGACCAGGGCCATTTCCAGCTGGAAGACGCGCTGGTGGTGATCGAAGCGCTGCGCGCCGGCGGTCTGGTTGGCAGTGACATCACCGGCGAAGTGTCGCTGGCCCACTACCAGAGCCGTTTCAAGCGCTGGCTGTCGTCGCTGGATGGCCAGCCTGACGTCAGCGCCGAGGATCTGCCGGTCTGGCAGGCGCGGCACCAGCAGGTAAACCGCGAACTGCTGGCCGCGATGGCCGCGGTGCCGACGGCCTGCTGAGCGCTGTCGTTCGTGCCGGCCGCTGGCCGGCGTGGCTCCGGTAGTGCCGGCCGCTGGCCGGCAACCTCATTCTTCCCAGGCTCACGAGGATGCCGGCCAGCGGCCGGCACTACACTGGGCTCCTACCCCAGGAGCCCTCGCCATGGCCCAGACCGTCATCCCGCAACTGCGCATGCGCCACGCCGACACCACGCTGCCGTTCTACGTGCAGGGGCTGGGTTTCGTGGTCGACTGGGAACACCGCTTCGAACCCGGCTTCCCGCTGTTCGCCCAACTCACCCGCGACGGCCAGACGATCTTCCTCACCGAACACAGCGGCGACTGCGAGGTCGGCGGCGCGGTGTACTTCATCGTCGACGATGTCGACGGCCTGCACCGCGCCTTCAGCGCGGCCAACGTGCCGATCGAGCAGCCCCCGCATGACACCGAATGGGGCAGCCGCGAAATGCTGCTGCGCGACCCCGATGGCAACCGTCTGCGCTTCGCCACCGACGCCAGCTGAACCACCCGGCCTTGAGTGGAGTATACGAAACATATACGCTTCGTATATCAACTCATCCAGGACCACCCATGGGCATCGTCAACATCGATGACACCCTGCACGACCAGCTGCGCCGTGCCTGCACCGTCTCCAGCCGCTCGATCAACGCCCAGGCCAACTTCTGGATCCGGATCGGCATGCTGTGCGAGCTGAACCCCACGCTGAGCTTCCAGGACATCGTCGCCAGCGAACTGCGCGCGGCCGGCGTGCAGCCGCCGCTGCTGCCGCCGGGTCAGGTCTGAGTCGATGGCGATCATCAAGCGCCCGGACGAGATCGCGCTGATGGCCGAGTCGGGTCGCCTGCTGGCGCAGGTGTTCGCCGCACTCGACCGATTGCCGCTGCAGGGCCGCAGCACGATGGAGATCAACGACTTCGTCGAGCGCATGATTGTCGATGAACTGCAGGCGCGGCCGGCCAGCAAGGGCCAGTACGGTTTCCCGTACGTGCTCAATACTTCGATCGACAGCGTCATCTGCCACGGCGTGCCCAGCACCACCGACGTGCTGCACGACGGTCAGATCGTCAACCTCGACATCACCCTGGAGAAGAACGGCTACATTGCCGACTCCAGCACCACCTATCTTGTCGGCGACGTGGACTACGCCGCGCGCAGGCTGGTGCAGACCACCTACCAGGCGATGTGGAAAGGCATCGCCGCAGTGCGCCCCGGCGCGCGCCTGGGCGATATCGGCCATGCCATCGCCCGTCATGCGCGCAGCCACGGCTACAGCGTGGTGAAGGAATACTGCGGCCACGGCATCGGCCAGGAAATGCACGAGGAGCCACAGATCCTGCACTACGGCCATCCCAACACCGGCAGGGTGCTGGAAGAAGGCATGGTGTTCACCATCGAGCCGATGCTCAACCAGGGCAAGCCGGCCATCCGCCAGCAGCCGGACGAATGGCCGGTGTACACACGCGACGGCAAGCTGTCGGCGCAGTTCGAGCACACCGTGGCGGTCACTCGCAATGGCGTGCGCGTGCTGACCCTGCGCCCTGGCGAGACGCCGTTATGCGCCATCGACCGGATGGCGACCGGCTGACCTCAGCACCTCCGCGCCTTGATGTCCCTCTTGCATGGCGTGCGACATCTGTCGCACACTCACGACATCAATCGCACGCCCAGGTCTGACCATGCCCCGCGTCCCAACACCTTCGAACGCCGAACTGGAGTTGTTGAAGTGCCTGTGGCGCGACGGCGCCTGCAGCGCGCGTGAACTGCACAATGCGGCAGCTGCCGCACTGGACTGGTCGTACTCGTCCACGCGCAAGACGCTGGAACGGATGGTCGACAAGGGGCTGGTGAAAGAGGGCAGCCAGCATGGCCTGAATGTCTACAGTGCCAAGGCCGGCAAGGTAGCCACACTGGCCGCACTCAGTGCCGACTTCGCCCGTCGCGTGCTGGAGATCGACGGGCCGCTGCCGACCCAGGCATTCGCCGAAAGCCGCCTGCTGAGCGACAAGGAAATCGAGCAACTGCAGGCGCTGCTGCTCCAGGATGACGAGGACCAGCCATGAGCCTGTCATCAACCGCGCCATGGATGATCAGCCTCGCTGCGAGCCTGCTGGGGGCTGGCCTGGTCTGGTACGGCGCGCAGTTGCTGCAGCGGCTGCTCAGGCTTTCACATGCTTCGGCACGCTTCTGGCTGGGGGCGTGGTTGTGTGCTGTGCTGCCCCCCTTGCTTGCGCTGTTGCTGCCGGTGCAGGTGGCACCGGTGCAGGAGCTGGCCAGCGCATTGCCTGTTGCGCTGGACAGCGGCACCGGCGTACTGCGGCCTGTGCAACTGCCTGCACTCACGGCAACCGAACCATTGATGGCCTGGCTGACGCCACTGCTGCTGACCGTCTACATCGCAGGGGTCATGCTGGCCCTCGTTCGTTGGGCGTTGGCCAGCCACCGGCTGCGGGCCCTGCTACGCCGCAGCCACCCGCTGCAGACTGCGCAGCTGCCTGGCCCGCAATCGCGTCACGCTGTGCAGGGGCTGCAGCAGGAAGGCGTCGCGTTGCGCATTGTAGAAGGCGGCGGCACGCCCTTCGCCCTGTGCAGGCCGCAGCCGCAGATCATCCTGCCCATGGCATGCCTGGCCCTGCCGGATCGTACGCTTCGCCTGGTCATCGGCCACGAGGCGGCCCACCTGCAGCGCCGCGACCCCCAGCGCGCTGCGCTGATGCGGTTTATTGGTGCGCTGTACTGGTTCAATCCCTTCGTTCGACGCATTGCCGCGCGCATGCAACTGGCCGCCGAACTGCAATGCGATGCGCGAGCACTGGCCGAGGGTGGCGCCGCCAACGACGGCCGTCTGCTGGCCCACGCCTATGTCCAGACACTTCGCTACGCGACGGCAGTGCAACCGGCCAGCGCCCTCACCCATCGCGACCTCGGCGGCCACCAGGTGCGCCTGCAGCACATGCTGAAGGGTGATGACGGTCGCCGCCCAGGCATTACCAGCATCCTGCTGCTGCTCGCACTGGGCTCTGCCTGCACAGTCGGCGTGGCCACCGTACAGGCAACCGTGGTGGCAGCACCGACGCCCGCGACGCTGCCACTCCCCACCGCGTCGGTAACACTGGTGGAAGCCACGCTGCCACCTCCGTCATTCTTCATGCCACTGTCCAATGCGCGGGTCACCAGCGTGTTCGGGCACGTCGCCGACTTCCGCCAGAGCGCCCATCACGGTACCGACTTCGCCGCGCGCCGTGGCACCGCCGTGCTTGCCCCCGCCGACGGCCGCGCCGTGGCACCGCCGTGCTTGCCCCCGCCGACGGCACCGTGATCGCCGCCACGCACGCCTATCCCGATGGTGCGAATTACGGCACGGTTGTCGTGATCGATCACGGCGGTGGCTGGCAGTCGCTGTTTGCACACCTGCAGGACTTCGCGGTACAGCCAGGCCAGCAGGTGCGCAGGGGTGATCCCATCGCCCGCAGCGGCAACACCGGGCGCACTACCGGCCCACACCTGCACATGGAACTGCTGCGCAACGGAACACGAGTGGACCCGCAGCACTGGCTGCAGTAATGCACTGACCGGCGCGCCGCCGCTCACCTCTTCGCATCGTTTCGATTCCCGGTCGCGGGAGGACCTGCTGCGGCCGGCTGTCACGCCATGACAAAGGAACTGCACACCAATGCAACGATCTTCGTCCTCCGCGACAACGGTGCGTTCGCGCGCCAGGGTATGGCTCACCATCGGCTGTCTGACGGGATCAACGACCGCAGCGGCGGCTCCGCCAACGACACCCGCGCCTCCGATCACGACCGATCTGGACGCCGTGCAGGTCCAGGCCGGGCGCTACGATGCTCGCCGTGACGACACCGCCAGCCGTATTGTCGTCGACCACGATACGTTGCAACGACACGGTGATACCGACCTGCTGGAGGCACTCAAGCGCCTTCCAGGTGTCAGCGTTTCCAGCGGCGCACCAGGCCGCCCAGGCACCGTGTCGCTACGCGGCCTGGGCGCGGGCTACACGCAGATCCTGTTGAACGGCCAACGCACGCCCGCCGGTTTCAGCCTGGACTCACTGGCCACCGATCTGATCGAGCGCGTCGAAATCCTGCGCGCGCCCTCCGCTGATCAGGGCATGGGTGCCATCGCCGGCACACTCAACATCGTCACCCGTGCACCGGTTGCAAAAGACAGTCAACGACTGACGGTTTCATGGACGGATACCCAAGGGCGCATGACCCCGTCAGCAAGCTGGCGTCAGGCCCGCTCCAACCTCGATCGTGATTATTCACTGACCGCCACGGCAACCGCCCGCGCATTCCTGGTGGAGGAACGCAGCAGAGAAGACGCTTGGGACGGTGTTGGTGCGCCGTTGCTGCATCGACAATCGCGCCTGCGTGCCACCGGCCAACGCGACAGCGTTTCGCTCTCGCCCTCACTGACGTTCAGAACCAGCGATGACACCACCCTTTCGCTGCAGGCCCTGCTGGACGCGTCCGACTTCCGTCGCGACATGTCCATTGATTGGGACACGCCGCTGGGTCCGCCGCTACGCACTCCCCATTACCGGCAGCGCACGCACCTGCGTCTTGACCAGGGCCAGGTCAGCGCAGAGTGGGAGAAAAAACTGTCGGATGGAGGCAGCCTGAACCTGCGCCTGGCAATGGACGGAAACCGGGAGGACTACCGCTTTCGCGAACAAGGACAGGATGAGGCACAGCAGGATAATCTTTTCGATCGCACCGATGCGAAGCTGCACGTGCTGGGTGGCACCACCCGCGTGAAGTGGACCTTGCCGGCGTGGGGCCGCCATACACTGCAGGTCGGTGCCGAAAGCAGCATGGACTCGCGGCGTGAATCCCGAGTGCAGCAATTGCATTCTTCTCCCAGCGAACCGTCGACGTTCAGCGACCTCTTCTTCGATGCGCGGCTGCATCGCATGGCGCTGTACGCGCAGGATGAGTTTCCCTGGGGCGCGCGCAGTGCCTTCTACGTCGGCGGACGATGGGAACAACTGCAGACCCGCAGCGAAGGTCGGAATTTCGCCACGACGCGTCACCGTGCCAGCGTGTTCACGCCGGTCCTGCAGGGCCTGTGGAAGCGTGCAAAGGGCAAGGACCAGCTACGGGTCTCATTGAGCCGCAGCTTCCGCGCACCAGCGCTGCGCTCACTGGTCCCGCGTCCGTACACTTCCACGAACAACCGCCCACTGAACCCTGACGAGATCGGCAATCCAGCGCTGCGTCCGGAACTGGCGTGGGGCCTGGATGCGGCCTGGGAAATGCACGGCAGTGAAGGTACTCAAGGGAGCATCGGCGGCTACCTGCGCCGCATCGACGCACCGATCCGCAATGAAACGGTACTACGTGACGGGCGCTGGGTATCAACGCCGGTCAACGGTACCCGCGCCATGGCCTGGGGAATCGAGATGGATGGCAGGATGCCGCTGGCACGTCTGTACCGCGGAGGGCCGGATATCGAGCTGCGCGGCAACGCCACCTGGAACCACTCCCGGGTCAGGGATGTTCCCGGGCCCGACAATCGGATTGAAGACCAAGTGCCATTCACCGCCAGTGCGTCGCTCGATTACCGCATTTCATCGCGCTGGAGCAGCGGCCTGGCGTATACCCATCGCAGTGGAGGCAGAATACGCTACAGCCTGAGCGAGCTGGACATCACGGCCTATCGACGCGAGCTGGATGCCTGGGCACAGTACGCAACCGAGCGGCACGGCAAGCTGCGCTTGACCGCCTCGAACCTGCTGGCGCAGGACATCGAGACCGGCCAGTGGCGTTTCGACGAAGGCGGATCACAGGTACTTCGCAACACCCGGCGTTCCGTGCCAAGTCTTCGCCTGCAATGGGAGCTTCCGCTGTGATCGGCCTATGCACGAAGTACCACTCAAGCGCGCTGTACCCGGCCGCGCACTCATGGAGATAGCGGGCGCAACAGCAGCAGCGTGGCGAGGCAGAGCATGAAGACCGCAACACCTGCGTCCAGCACACGCCAGGCGCTCGGCCTGCGAAACACCGGCTGCAACAGGCGCGCGCCGTAGCCCAACATGCAGAACCAGGCCACGCTGGCGACGCAGGCACCGGCGGCGAAGGCCCAGCGCAGATCGCCCGGGTAGCGCGTGGACAGGCTGCCGAGCAGCACCACCGTGTCCAGATAGACATGCGGATTGAGCAGGGTGAAGGCCAGGCAGGTCAGCAGTACCTGACGTCCGCTGCCACCCTGCGATTCGGCGGCGGCCAGTGCACTGCCCCCTCGCCAGGCCCGCAGCCCGGCCTGCAGGCCGTACCAGAGCAGGAAGGCAGCACCACCGAAGCGCAGCACCTGCAACAGCAATGGCCACTGCAGCACCAGCGCGCCCATGCCGCCGACGCCGGCCAGGATCAGCACGATGTCCGCACCGGCGCAGGCCGCCACCACCGTACCCACGTGGCGCTGCTGCAGGCCCTGGCGCAACACGAAGGCGTTCTGTGCGCCGATGGCGATGATCAGGCCGGCACCTGCGAACAGACCGGCAGCGGTAGCAGCAATCCACATCAGGACAAGCCAGGCAGTGAGGGGACGCGCAGGGTGCGGCCAAGGGTCCGGTTAAGACAATCTGTTTTTTCTTTATCCTGTGCAGAAGAACTGAAGAGGCTTCCACGTGGACCTGGTACATCCGCAACTGACCGCGTTTACCGCGGTGCTGGAGGAAGGCAGCTTCGAGGCCGCCGCACGCCGCCTGTCGATCAGCCCGTCGGCGCTGTCACAACGGATCAAAGCCCTGGAGGATCGGCTTGGCCAGGTGCTGGTGGTACGCCAGGCACCTTGCCGCCCCACCACGGCCGGTGAGGCGCTGCTACGCCGTGTGCGGCCGATGCAGGCGCTGGAAGCCGAGGCATTGGCCGAACTGCTGCCCGAACGCGGCAGCGACGCCGCACGCACGCCGATCCCGCTGGCGGTCAACGACGACTCGCTCGATACCTGGTTCGTGCCGGCCATCGCCGACCTGCATCAACGTCACGGCTACCTGTTCGATCTGCGCATGGACGATCAGGACCACACCCTGCAACTGCTGCGCGATGGCAGCGTGCTCGGTGCGGTCACCGCCGAAAGCCAGCCGGTGAAAGGCTGCAACGTGCATCCGCTCGGCGCCATGCGCTACCACGCCATCGCATCGCCCGGCTTCGCCCGCCAGTACTTCGGCGACGGCATGCAGGCCGCAGCATTGGCGCACGCCCCGATGCTGGTGTTCAACCGCAAGGATGAACTGCAATGGCGTTTCGTGCGGCGCCTCACCCGCGCGCGGCTGCAGCCGCCGTTACACTACCTGCCCTCCTCCACCGGTTTCGTCGAAGCTGCCGCGTGCGGACTCGGCTGGGGCATGGCCCCCGAAACGCTTGTCGCGCCCGCCGTCCGCGCCGGCCGCGTGGTGGTACTGGAACCCCGCCGCTGGCTCGATGTGCCGTTGTACTGGCAGCATGCCGCCGTGCGCTCAAGCACGCTGCAGCACATCACCCAGGCGCTGCGCACTGCAGCCAGCGGCACCCTTCGCTGAGGACAATCCGATGACCGCAGACCCAGGCTTCACGCCGCGCGCACTACCGTTTGCGCACTTCTTCACCAATGGGACGGCATGGGCGTGATCGGCCGACGTACAAGGATGCACCGCGCAGCGGTCGGATTGGGCTTGGCCCTGCTGGTTGGCGTGCCCCCCGCAGCCCTCGCTCAGTCCACCTCCGACACTCCAGCACTGGACTGGGAACAGGCACGGCAACGCCTGGAGCAGGTCTCCGATGCACTGGCCGCCGCCGATGCAGCGGTGCGCAACAAGCAGGACCTGCAGGAAGCCACCCGCCTGCTGCGCCTGCCGGAGATCACCGGCGAAGTGCGCCGCCTGCAGTTCCAGAAGACCCTCACCCTGCCACTGGGTTCGCTGGCACCGGTGGCCGAGGCCTTTGGCATCGACTCGCCGCTGTCGTTCACCGAACGCGACTGGCGCACCCGCCCGGTGGTCACCGCGGTGCTGCCGCTGTACACCGGCGGCGTGATTCCGGCCGCGCAACGTGCCGCCAGCGCCGCGCACGAACAGGCCAGCGCCGAGCGCGAAGCACAGCGCCAATCGCTGACCGTGCAGCTGGCCCAGGCCTATTTCGGCCAGCGTCTGGCCGAGCAGGCGGTGGACGTGCGCCGCGATGTACGTGATGGCCTCAACCGCCACCTGTCCGATGCAGAGAAGCTGGAACGCGAGGGCTTCGCCACCCGTGCGCAGCGCCTGCAGGCCACCGTGGCCCGCGACAAGGCCGAACGCGAATACCAGAAGACGCTGAACGACCTGGCCACGCTGAAGGCCGCGCTGGCCACGCTGCTGCGCAGTGGTGGCGAAGTGCAGCCGGTATCGCCGCTGTTCGTGCAGCGCGTGCCGCTGGAACCGGTGGCCAGCTTCGAGCGCACCGCGCAGGCGCGCCAACCGCAGATCGCGCGGCTGCGTGCGATGGTGGCGCAGGCCGAACAGGGCGTACGCGTGCAGCAGGCCAAGCTGAAGCCGCAGATCTTTGCCTTCGGCCAGTACGACTTCCGCCGCCGCGACGAGATGCTGACCGATCCGGACTGGGCGTTCGGCATCGGCCTGAAGTACACCTTCCTGTCGCCGAATTCGCGGCCGGCGCAGATCAGCGCGGCGCGCGCGCAGCAGGACCAGGCCGAAGCCGGCCTGCGCGAAGCCGAAAACCAGGTTGCACTGGGCGTGCGCAAGGCCTGGAACGAACTGGAAACCGCGCGCCAGCAGTACGTGCTGCTCGACAGCAGCATCGCCCAGGCACAGGAGAACCTGCGCCTGCAGGCGCTGGCGTTCCGCGAAGGCCAGGCCACCTCGCTGGATGTGATCGACGCGCGGCTCGGCCTGGGCGGCGCCCGTGTCGAGCGCGCGCAGGCCGCCTACCAATACGATATTGCGCTGGCACAGTTGCTGGAGATCAGTGGACAGATGGACCGTTTCGAGGAATTCCGGCGGCGTGCGGACGAGGTGATCGACCATGAGTGATGTGCTGCACGACGAAGCAACGACGCCCCCCGGCAAGCGCCGGCTGGGACCGATCCTGGTGGTGGTTCTGCTGATCGTGGTGGTGCTGGGCCTGTGGCTGGCCTGGCGCAGCCCGGCCGACCAGATCCAGGGCATGGCCGACGCGGACACCATCAACGTGGCCGCCAAGATCACCGCGCGCGTGGCCGAACTGAAGGTGCGCGAGGGCGACCGCGTGCAACCCGGGCAGGTGCTGTTCCTGCTCGACAGCCCCGAAGTGGCCGCCAAGGAACAGCAGGCGCACGGCGCGCTTGCAGCCGCTCAGGCGGTGGCGGACAAGGCCGACGAAGGCGCACGCAGCGAAGACATCCGCGCCGCCGAAGCGAACTGGAAGCGGGCCGAAGCCGGTGCGACGCTGGCTGAAGCCACCTACCAGCGCGTGCAGAACCTGTTCAACGAAGGAGTGATGACCCGGCAGAAGCGCGACGAAGCGCATGCCCAGGCCACCAGTTCACGCGAACTGGCCCGCGCCGCCCGCGCGCAGTACGACATGGCGTTGGCCGGCGCCCGCGAGCAGGACAAGCGCGCCGCACAGGGCCAGGTGCAGCAGGCGCAGGGTGCGGTGGCCGAAGTCAACGCCGCGCGTGTCGAAGTGGAAGGGCGCGCGCCGGTGGCCGGCGAAATCAACAAGCGCATGGCTGACCCGGGTGAACTGGTACCCGCCGGCTATCCAGTGTTCACCCTGGTCGACATCGACCGCATGTGGGTGGCGATGAACCTGCGCGAATCGCAGATGCAGGGCCTGAAGGTTGGCAGCAAGCTGCAGGGCAGCGTGCCGGCGCTCGGCGTGGACGGCGAGTTCGAGGTCTACTTCATCAACCCGGCCGGTGACTATGCAACCTGGCGTACTACCCGCCAGTCGTCCGGCTACGACGTCCGCAGCTTCGAGGTGCGGGTGCGCCCGGTACGCCGCATCGAGGGCTTCCGCCCCGGCATGAGCGTGCTGTTCGCATGGCCCCAACACTGAACCCCGACCACGGCGGCGTCGCCGCCTCCTGGCGGCGCGAACTGCAGTCGCTGCGCGGCAACCGCGCCGATCTGATGCTGGTCACCGTACTGCCCCTGCTGATGCTGGTGGTGATGGCGTGGATGTTCACGCCCTCGGTGATGCGCGACATCCCGATCGCCGTGGTCGACCTCGACCACAGCAGCGACAGCCGCCTGCTGCTGCGCATGCTCGATGCCAGCCCGGGAGTGCGTATCGCCAGCCAGCCCGTGGACATGGAAGACGCGCGTTCGCAGCTGCGCAGCCTGGACGTGTTCGCCATCGTACTGGTGCCGCGTGATGTCACCCGGCAGGCGTTGCGTGGGCGCCAGGGCACGGTGTTCGCCTATTACAACGCCACCTACATGACCACCGGCCAGTCCGCCGCGCGCGATATCGGTGATGCGGTCTCTGCCTGGAACGCACGCCTGCTGCGCGAGCGCATCGGCCTGCAGGTCGGCCCGGGCAAGCTGCGCGCGGCACCAATCGCGGTGCAGTCGGACATCCTCTACAACCCGGCGCGCAGCTACGAGCTGTTCCTGCTGCCACTGATCTTCCCGGCAGTGTTGTCGCTGGTGCTGGCGCTTGCCGTGGCCGGCAGCCTCGGCCGCGAGATCCGCGACGGCGCCCTGCCCGACTGGTTGGGGCACACGCCATGGGCTGCGATTGCCGGCAAGGTCGCGCCGTACATCCTGCTGTTCTCGCTGTATGGCGCGCTCGGCATCGGCTACCTGGCCTGGCTGCGCGGCGATGGTGTGGCTGGCAGCGTGCTCCTGCTGCTGCTCGCACAGCCCCTGTTCTATCTGGCCACCGCCGCCTACGCGTTGTTCTTCGTCGGCGTCACCCGTGACATGGGCACTGCGCTGTCCGCAGTGGGCCTCAGCATCGGCACTGCACTGGCGTTCTCCAGCGCCACCTTCCCGGTGCTGGACGGCCCCTTGTTCACCCGCGTCTGGCATCAGCTGCTGCCACTCAGCGCCTACATCAAGCTGCAGACCCAGCAGCAGTTCATCGGTTCGCCGCTGCAGGTTTCGGTATGGCCGCTGGCCACGCTGTTGTTGATGGCGGTCGTGGCGGGTGGCATCGGCGGCGTGCGCCTTATCGCCTTCGCGCGCACGCCCGAGGCCGCGCAACCGGCGGGGGCCGACGCATGAGCGCACTCTGGCGCAGCCTGCGGCAGACCCTGATGGCGGTGCTGTGCGACCGCTATGCGATCGTGGTGATGGTCGGCGCGGTGATCCTGTACTCGTTCTTCTACCCGGCCGCATACCGCCACCAGGTGGCCGGCAACCTGCCGGTGCTGGTGGTGGACCAGGACCACAGCGCGACCAGCCGCGAACTGCTGCGCAAGCTCGATGCACTACGGGTTGCACGCGTGGTCGGGCAACCGGCCGACATCGACAGCGCGCGCCAGCAGCTGGAAGCCGGCCACGCCGAAGGCATCGTGCTGATCCCGGCCAACCTGGAGCGCGACATCCTGCGCGGCCACCCGGCCAAGCTGGTGCTGCTCGGCAACGGCGCCTACCTGGGCCGTGCCAGCTGGGTGCTGGGCAGTGTGGCCGATGCACTGGGTGCGTTCGGGCGTGACGCTGTGGTCGGCCAGGCCGCCTTCATGGGCGCGCCGCAGGCACCGCCGGTCACCCTGGTGCAGCGCCCGCTGTACAACACCCAGGAAGGCTATGGCAGCGCCATCGTGCCCGGCGTGGCCGAGCTGATCGTGCACCAGACACTGTTGATGGGTATCGGCGTGCTGCTCGGCGGCCGCCGCCTCATACTTGGCCGCCGCCTGCGCTTCGACCTGCCAACGCTGGCCGGCATGGCGCTGGGCTTCGGCCTGATCGGCCTGTTCGGCCTGTTCTACTACGCGGGTTTCACCGCCTGGGTGCAGGACTATCCGCGTGGCGGCAACCCGCTGGGCCAGCTGCTGGGCGGCACCTTGTTCATCGCCGCCACAGTGGCGTTCGGCTTGTTCGTCGGCAGCTTCTTCCGCACCCGCGAGCGCGCCTTCCAGTACATCATCGCCACCTCCATCCCGCTGTTCTTCCTGGCCAACCTGTCTTGGCCTTCGGTGATGACGCCGCAACCGCTGGTCTGGCTGGCGCAGCTGTTGCCAACCACCTCGGGCATCAACCTGATGGTGCGCCTGAACCAGATGGACGCCAGCCTGGCCGAAGTCAGCCACGAACTGATCACCCTCACCGTCCTGCTGCTGCTCTACGGCAGCCTCGCCACCTGGCGCCTCCTCGCAGAAAAGGGGACGGAGGGGATTAAGTCGTAAGCGGCCGGCTTGGGGAATTACGACTTAATCCCCTCCGTCCCCTTTTTCCACAACGAGGAACGCCGGCACAGGGCCGGCGTTCGAGTACTGCGGTGTGGAAGGGCTGAGCGGTTCGCGCAATCAACGATAGACGCGCTCGCAACGGCGTTCGACCACGCGATCACCGTTCTTCTGCTGGCTGTTGCCCTGGATCTGGCGGCCGGCAGCACCGCCGGCTACGGCGCCGGCCACGGTGGCGAGCTTCTTGCCGTTGCCACCACCCACCTGGTTGCCCAGCAGGCCACCGATCACCGCGCCGGTGGCGGTACCGGCAATACGGTTGGGGTCGCGTGAATTGCGCTGCACTTCCACGTTCTTGCAGACCACACGGCTGCCATCATTGAACTTGCGTCCCTCATCGCGTGGTCCGTAGGTCTGCGCGCCCGCAACGGACGATGCCGCCAGCAGCGTGCCCAGCACAAGCAGTCGGGTCGAAGTCTTCATGGCCATCTCCTGAGGTCTGGTATGGCACGAGTGTCCTCCCGCCGTTGGCAACCGGAAGTGAAATGCGTGTGTCCGCCACTTCATCGGCCATCGCCCGTTCAGGAAGAAAATCCGCGCCCATCGCGATCAGCCATCGCGATGGGCGCCGTCTCCCTGCCGGCGTTCCAGCCCTGCTAGAACTCTTCCCAGCCGCCCGCATTGGCCGCCAGCGTCGGCTCGATGCGCGGTGACAGCGACGCTGGCCGCCGTACCGGAGTGACCGTCGCAGCCACCGCCGCCAGGGCCGGGCGTACCGCTGCTGCTGCCGTGACAGCACCGGTGCGGAACACCGATACCGCCTCGGCCAGCAGCGTGGACTGCTCCTCCATCGAGCGTGCCGCGGCACTGGCCTCTTCCACCAGCGCGGCGTTCTGCTGGGTTGTCTCGTCCATCTGCACCACCGCTTGATTGACCTGCTCGATGCCCGAGCTCTGTTCCTGCGAGGCGGCGGAGATGTCGGCCATGATGTCGGTCACCCGCTGCACGGAGGCAACGATCTCACCCATCGTGGTGCCGGCCTGGCGCACCAGCGCTGATCCATCGGCAACCTTGCCGACCGAATCCTCGATCAGGCCCTTGATCTCCTTGGCAGCACCGGCCGAACGCTGCGCCAGCGTGCGCACCTCGCTGGCGACCACCGCAAAGCCCCTGCCCTGCTCACCGGCGCGCGCGGCTTCCACCGCTGCGTTCAAGGCCAGGATGTTGGTCTGGAACGAGATGCCGTCGATGACCGAGATGATCTCGGCGATCTTCTTCGACGATGCCTCGATGGCCGACATCGTCGTCACGACCTGGCCGACTACCTCGCCGCCCTGCGAGGCCACGCCATGCGCACCGATGGCAAGCTGGTTGGCCTGGCGTGCGTGCTCGGCGTTCTGCTTCACGGTAGAGGTCAGTTCCTCCATCGACGCCGCTGTTTCTTCCAGGTTCGCCGCCTGCTGTTCGGTACGCCGCGACAGGTCGGTGTTGCCCGAAGCGATCTCGCCCGCCGCCAGATTGATGCTGGACGCACTGGCCTGGATGCGGCCGACGATCTGCTTGAGCTGATCGACCGTGGCATTGCAGTCATCACGCATGCGCGCGAACACCCCATGGAAATCGCCCTCCATGCGCACGGTCAGATCGCCGCGTGAGATGGCCTGCAGCAGGGTAGACACCTGCACCAGGTTCTCGTCGGTGGTCTGCATCAGCCGGTTGAGCCCAGCCACCATGTCGCGGAAATCGTAGGCGAAACGATCCTCGTCGCCGCGCAGGCTGAAGTCGCCGGCTGCGGCCGCGGTTGCCAGCCGGCGGATCTCACTGTTGATCGCTGACAGGCTGCTCTTGGTCTCATCCATCGCCTGGGTGATCGCCGCCTTCTCGCCAGGCAGTGGATCCATGTCCACCGACAGATCACCGCGTGCGTAGTGCTTCATCACCTCGATCAAGCGGTTCTGCACCTGCACATGCGAGCCGACCAGCGCGTTGGTCTCGTGCACCATGCGCCCGTAGTCGCCGGGGAAGGCACTCTCGTCCATGCGGTAGCTGAGGCTGCCGGCATCGTGCTGGCGGGCAAGTTCGCCCTGGGCGGCCATCACCGCCTGCAACTGCGCCTGCATGCGCTGCATCGATCTCAGCAGCTGGGTCACCTCATCGTTGCCGGAGGCGTCGATGCTGCTGTCCAGTCGGCCACCGGCGATGCCGTCGGCCAGCTTCACCGCACCCTCCAGCGGCCGGGTCAGGCTGCGGGTAATCGCCCACGCCGCCAACGAACCCAGCAACAGGCTCAGTGCCCCGAACACGATCGACAAGGTACCGGTCCAGGCTTCGGTCGAACGGTATTCCTCACGGCTGCGCTCGGTCAGCATTTCCTGATGCCGAAGCAGGGCCGAGATCGATTCATTCCAGGCGGTGGCCAAACCATGCTCGGCCAGCAGCTCCTTGGCCGCGCCGTCGAAATCACCTGCCTTCATGCGTTCATGCAGATGTCGGGTCGATGTATCGGTGGCCTTTCGCGCTGCGTCGATACGGGTCACCAGTGCATTGCCGGTGGCATCGCGCGGAATCTTGATATATCGGGCCCAGATGCCATCGTAGGTCTTCGACAGTTCCTGTGCGCGCTGATAATCCTTATCAAAATCCTCGCCGCGCTTGATCACCATCAACCGGCGATGCATCAGCACCGCGTTGTTGGTATCGAGCATGTCGTTCAACAGCCGCATCTTCACCATGTTGACGTCCACCACTTTCTCGAACTGGGCGGATTTCAGCTGGTTTCCATAAAGCACGAGGCCGATGATGGCCATGATGAACAGCAGCAGCAGACCGAAACCGGCACCCAGCCGGAAACCCACACGAAGGTTGCGTAAGGCGAGCATCTCAATTCCCTTGATCGTGGCCGTACGATCGATGGCGGCTCGACCAAGGGAAACTTTATGGGCCTCGATTATTATATCGATCCAAAACTCTGGAACTGTGCAGACCGGCGTGAAAAGCAACAACGCTGCACCCCAAGAATGTCACGACATACTCACAAGATAATCCCGCCCACACTCCGCCCTTGATCATCACCGGTCATTCGCACCGGACAAAACCGTCCAGAATCCCGTGGAATCGTACCGATGCCGCAGAAGCCGATACAGTCGTCGCATGACCCTTGTCCTGCAGATCGACGGCGCAGCCATCAGCGACATCACCAGCTTCTACGTGGAAATCAACCGGGTATTCATGGCTGGCGAAGATTGGCAACTGGGGCCAAGCCTGGACGCATTGGATGACCTGCTATGGGGTGGCTACGGTGCACTCGCCGGTCATGCCTCCGCCACGGTGGTCTGGCGCGACATCGAACACAGCCGCCACGCACTGGGTCGCGAGACCACACGGGCGTGGCTGCGGTCTAAACTCGATCCGGCCGGCAGCTTCAACACCGCGGCGGTCACGGGCCAGCTGGCGGCGCTGGAACGGGGCCAGGGACAGACCTACTTCGAGATCGTGATGGAAATCTTCAACGGCCACCCGCAGGTGACTCTGGTCCTCGCTTGAGCGTGCGGCGACGACAACGCGTTTCGCTTCAGAGCTTCGCCAGGGCCTCGCCCAGCCGCTGCGGGAACGCGGCCTCGCTGGCCAGGTGCCACGCGCGCGCATTGGCGCCCAACCGGCTCCATTCCAGCTCATCCATGGCCAAGGCACGCTCGATCGCCTGTTCCAGCGCCGCTTCGTCCACGTGCCAGGTCCTGGACAGGTGGCAGGGCTGGCCCTCATGGGCCGCAACGGGAATGCCACGCGTGTCGTCGATCATCTGGTTCATCGGCGCGCCGTCGCAGGTGATCACCACCGCCGCACAGCTCATCGCCTCCACCAGATAATGGCCCCAGCCTTCAGTCTGCGACAGGCACAGGTGGAACGCGTGCTCGTTCTGCAGGCGTTGCACTTCCTGGTCGGGCAGGCGCTCTCGGACGATCCGCAGGTTCGTGGCACCGCCCTCGTTCTCGTCCGAAGGGCCGCCGCGCAGGATGGTCAGCAAGGGCCATTCCGGATGGCGCTTCCAGACCTCGACCAGCGTTGCCGTGCCTTTCATGCCACTGGTACCGGCCGCATGCAGGAAGCTGCGGGGCTTGCGCGGTACTGAAGGGTCGTAACGGTCACGGCTGCAGAAACCGACTTCCAGCGCACGCAGCCCAAGTGCAGTGAAGATGCGCGTGGCTTCTTCGGTCTTGGTCAGCAACGCATCGAACCGCGGCAGGATGCGCAGGCTACGTGCGGACACCCATTCCGGATTCGGGATCAACAGATTGACTTTGGCCAGTCCGAAGCTTGCCGGCCGGACATGTTCCAGCGAGATGTTGATGTCGAACCGGGACGGCGTGCGCCCCAGGCTCAGCCACGAGGCCAGCAGCCTACGCAGGCGCATCCGGCGGAGTTTCCAGGCACCACCGTTGCGCACCGCGTCCAGGCGGCTGACCGTCACCTTGTGCCCGAGCTGCTGCAACGAGCGCTCGATCACCTGGATGTCATGGGACAGGCCACGCTGGTTGTCGGCGGCCAACAGATGGATATGCGCCATCAGGAGGCGCTCCCTTCCCGGCGCAGGTCGCGCGCAGGCAAGGCGGTCGCCAGCATGAAGCCCAGCACCAGGTAGAAGTAGAACGAATGCGGCATCGCCCGGTAGAACACGTTGTCCGTGAACGCCGAAAGCGCATAGACGATGACCACGGCAAGTCCTGCGGTAGCGATCATCGCGGTCACCTCATCGGCATGGCCGAGACGTCGTACGAAGTGGATGCCTGGCAGGATGAAGACCAGCAGCATGATCACCAACAACGGCACACCACCGGTCACCGCCGCTTCCAGGTATTCATTGTGCGGGTGGTTGTAGCGGTAGATCGAATCGGACACCTCGCCGCGGGCGATGCCCTCACGTGCATAGGTACCGAACTGGTTCAGGCCCACCCCCGCCACGGGATGGTCGGCGAAGGCGTCGACCGCCACGCCCCACATGGCGATGCGCTCGCGGACCGAGCCGACCTCGTTTTCCTGGTTGAAACCGGAGATCTCGCCGCTGACCTCACCGAAGCGTTGGATCACCTCGTGGTTCAGCACCGAGGTGGCACCGGCCACGCCGATGACCAGGGCACCGACGAAGGCCAGCGCCCCGCGCCAGCGCCGGGTGCGCCGGACGTGCACGGCAATCACCATCAGCATGGCGGGAATGAAGGCCAGGATCGGCCCGCGGCTCTGCGCCAGGATCGAGCCGTAGACCCCGACCGCGATGGCGATGCCATGCAGCCAGCGCTCGGCCGGATGGACGTTCGGCTGGATCAGCCGGATGACCGAGAACAGCGCCATGCACAGCGTGACCATGGCGAACTCGATGGCCGTCCACTCACCACCGCTGAAGCCATGTGCGCGTTCCATGCCCATCACGTGGTGCTGCACGATGCAGGAACCACCGAAGACCAGGGTGGACAACGCGAAGACCTTCCAGATCAGGCGCCAGTCCAGGGCGGTGGCGAACACCGCGGCCGTGCCCAGGTAGATCAGGGTCTGCGCGGGAAGGTCCAGTTCGTTCCAGCGCAGGCCATGCCAGCCGATGCTGTAGAAAGCGTAGGCCAGGCGCAGCAAGCAGACGATCACGATGAACCGCGCGATGCGGTAGCGCAGGCGGACATCCGGCTGGCGGCGGATCAGGACCACGCCGGTGACCAGCAGGACAAGCAGCAGCACTGCCTTCAGCAGGGTGAACGGTGCGGATCCAGCCAGCGGAACAATGGCGACCAGGATGCTGAGCAGGACGGTACGCCAGGTGTAACGAGGTTCGGCGGCCGTGCAGGCTGCAGTCATGCTTGTTCTTTCCATCAACGCCCGCCCGGGGATGAGCCGCCCCGGTTTCCATGGAGGCCGTTTGGCGGAAATCGCCGGGGCTGACACTACCGTGGGGGCCTACGGAAATCAACCAAACCACAGGTGCCTGGGCCGTGGGAGTTGGCGTGCAGACAGCCCCGCCCGACGGCCCTGCCCGGAGCTCCGACGCCGCGGGCCATCGACCGACCCAGGTCGCTACACTAACGGTCCTCCCGGCCATGCCTGCATGGCCACGCCCCGACGCCCTGCCAAGACGCGAAACGCCCCAAGTGACTGATACAAAAGACAACACCAGCAACGCCAAGGCGTCCAAGGAACACACCCCGCTGATGAAGCAGTTCTTCGCAGCCAAGTCCGACTATCCGGACCTGCTGCTGTTCTTCCGCATGGGCGACTTCTACGAACTGTTCTATGACGACGCGCGCAAAGCCGCACGCCTGCTCGACATCACCCTGACCCAGCGCGGCAGCTCCGGTGGCGCCCCCATCCCGATGGCCGGCGTGCCGGTGCATGCCTATGAAGGCTACCTGGCACGGCTGGTGGCGCTGGGCGAATCGGTGGCGATCTGCGAACAGATCGGCGACCCGGCGCTGGCCAAGGGCCTGGTCGAACGCAAGGTGGTGCGTATCGTCACCCCCGGCACCGTCACCGACGAGGCGCTGCTGGATGAACGCCGCGACACCCTGCTGATGGCCCTGTCGCGCAGCAAGCAGGGCTACGGCCTGGCCTGGGCCGACCTGGCCGGCGGCCGCTTCCTGGTCAACGAAGTGGAAACCGACGACGCCCTGGAAGCCGAGCTGGCCCGCCTGGAACCGGCCGAGCTGCTGGTGCCCGACGAGGAGAACTGGCCGGAGTTCCTGCGCCAGCGCACCGGCGTACGCCGCCGCGCGCCGTGGCTGTTCGATGCCGACAGCGGCCGCCGACAGCTGCTGGCCTTCTTCAAACTGCATGACCTGAGTGGCTTCGGCATCGACGACAAGCCACGCGCCACGGGCGCGGCCGGCGCCCTGCTCGGCTATGTCGAAGAAACCCAGAAGCAGCGCCTGCCGCACCTGACGTCCATCTCGATGGAAACCGCCGGCGAAGCAATCGCGATGAATGCCGCCACCCGCCGCCATCTGGAACTGGACACGCGCGTGGACGGCGACACCCGCAATACCCTGCTGGGTGTGCTCGACAGCACGGTGACGCCGATGGGCGGCCGCCTGCTGCGGCGCTGGCTGCATCGCCCGCTGCGCCTGCGCGAGGTGCTGGTGCAGCGCCACCACGCGGTGGAAACGCTGATCGACCGTGGCAGCGATGCAGATATCCGCGAACAGTTCCGCCGACTCGGCGACCTCGAGCGCATCCTCACCCGGGTGGCGCTGCGCTCGGCGCGTCCGCGCGATTTCTCCACCCTGCGTGACGGTCTTGGCCTGCTTCCGGCGGTGCGCGAGGTGCTGGGGCCGCTGGATTCGCCGCGCCTGCAGGCCCTGCATGCCGCGCTCGGCGAACACGACGAGTGCGCGCACCTGCTGGCCAGCGCCATCGCCGAGATGCCGCCGCTGAAGCTGAGCGATGGTGGCGTGCTGGCCGATGGCTTCGACGAAGAGCTGGACGAGCTGCGCCGCCTGTCCACCCATGCCGACCAGTTCCTGGTCGACCTGGAGCAGCGCGAGCGCGCGAGCAGCGGCATTGCCACCCTGAAGGTGGGCTACAACCGTGTGCACGGCTACTACATCGAAATCAGCAAGGGCCAGTCCGACCGCGCGCCGGTGCACTACACCCGCCGCCAGACGCTGACCAATGCCGAGCGTTACATCACCGAAGAGCTGAAGGCCTTCGAGGACAAGGTGCTGTCCGCGCGCGACCGCTCGCTGTCGCGCGAGAAGTACCTGTACGAGCAGCTGCTGGATACCCTCGGCGGGCAGCTGGAACCGCTGAAGCAGTGCGCTGCGGCGCTGAGTGAACTGGACGTGCTGGCGGCCTTCGCCGAACGCGCACAGGCGCTGGACTGGGCGCGCCCCGAACTGCAGGCCGAGCCGTGCCTGAAGATCGAGCGCGGCCGTCATCCGGTGGTCGAGGCAGTGCGCGAGCAGCCGTTCGAACCGAACGACCTGGACCTGCATCCGGATCGCCGCATGCTGGTCATCACCGGCCCGAACATGGGTGGTAAATCGACCTACATGCGGCAGAACGCGCTGATCGTGCTGCTGGCCCACATCGGCAGCTTCGTGCCGGCCCGCCGTGCGCTGATCGGCCCGATCGACCGCATCCTGACCCGCATCGGCGCCGGCGATGATCTGGCACGCGGGCAGTCCACCTTCATGGTCGAGATGGCCGAGACCAGCTACATCCTGCATCACGCCAGCGCCCATTCGCTGGTACTGATGGATGAGATCGGCCGTGGCACATCAACCTACGACGGTCTGGCGCTGGCCGACGCCGTGGCGCGTCACCTCGCCTACCAGAACCGCTGCTACACGCTGTTCGCCACCCACTACTTCGAGCTGACCGCGCTGGCCGACGAGCAGCACGAGGGCGGCCGCAGCGGCATCGCCAACGTGCACCTGGACGCGGTCGAGCATGGCGAGGCGCTGGTGTTCATGCACGCGGTGAAAGACGGCCCGGCCAACCGCAGCTTCGGCCTGCAGGTAGCGGCACTGGCCGGCCTGCCGCGCGCGACCGTGGCCCAGGCCCGCAGGCGCCTGGCCGAGCTGGAACAGCGCGGCGGAGACAGCCACGCTGCTGAACTGGCGCCGCAGGCTCTGGATGCCCCGCAGCAGTTCGGGCTGTTTGCTGCACCGTCGAACAAGGCACAGGAAGCGCTGGCAGCAATCGATCCGGACGAGCTGACCCCGAAGCAGGCGCTGGAAGCGCTGTACCGGCTGAAGGCGCTGTTGTAATCGCAGCGCACGCCCATGGCCTCCCGCCCAGTTGCGGGAGGCCGTTCGAAAGGCTCCGTAAATTTGATTCTGCATTCCAATTGATAAAATCTATCAAGCTGAATGAATCATTCGATTATTCATTTCATCTGGCCATAGCTAAAGTCGAGTGAAGATGTTTCTCCCACGTCTTCACCGCCACCAGGAGCCAGCCGATGAGCCAGTCCGACAACAACAACGCCAAGTGCCCGTATCACAGCGCCCCGACGCCTGAAGAAGGCGCCCAGCAGCAGCGCGAGCTGAGCACCACGCCGAAGCAGAAGCATGGCGATGATCCGGTCACCCCGATGACCACGGCCTTCGGCGCGCCGGTGGTGGACAACCAGAACAGCAGGACCGCCGGCCCGCGTGGCCCGCTGCTGATGGAAGACGTCTGGCTGCTGGAGAAGCTGGCCAATTTCAATCGCGAAATCATTCCCGAACGCCGCATGCACGCCAAGGGTTCGGGCGCCTACGGCACCTTCACCGTCACCCACGACATCAGCAAGTACACCCGCGCCAAGCTGTTCGAGAAGGTCGGCAAGCAGACCGAGATGTTCGCCCGCTTCACCACGGTGGCCGGCGAGCGTGGCGCCGCCGACGCCGAGCGTGACATCCGCGGCTTCGCACTGAAGTTCTACACCGAAGAAGGCAACTGGGACCTGGTGGGCAACAACACGCCGGTGTTCTTCCTGCGCGACCCGCGCAAGTTCGGCGACCTCAACAAGGCGGTCAAGCGCGACCCGCACACCAACCTGCGCAGCGCGCGCAACAACTGGGATTTCTGGACGCTGCTGCCCGAAGCCCTGATGCAGGTGACCGTGGTGATGAGCGACCGCGGCATTCCGCGCAGCTTCCGCCACATGCACGGTTTCGGCTCGCACACCTACAGCTTCACCAACGCCGACAGCGAACGCTTCTGGGTGAAGTTCCACTTCGTCAGCCAGCAGGGCATCGAATCGCTGACCGACGCGCAGGCGCAGATCCTGGTCGGCCATGACCGCGAAAGCCACGGCCGCGACCTGTTCGCCGCGATCGAGAAAGGCGACTTCCCGAAGTGGAAGCTGTTCATCCAGGTCATGCCGGAGCTGGATGCCGAAACCTACCGCGTGCATCCGTTCGACCTGACCAAGGTGTGGCCGAAGAGCGACTATCCGCTGATCGAAGTGGGCCAGTTCGAACTGAACCGCAACCCGGTCAACTGGTACCAGGACGTGGAGCAGTCGGCGTTCGCACCCAGCAACCTGGTGCCGGGCATCGGTCCGTCGCCGGACAAGATGCTGCAGGCGCGCCTGTTCGCCTACTCCGATGCGCAGCGCTACCGCCTGGGCGTGAACCACCACCAGATTCCGGTGAACGCAGCGCGCTGCCCGGTGCACAGCAACCACCGCGACGGCGCGATGCGCGTGGACGGCAACTACGGCGGCCTGCCGCACTACGAGCCGAACAGCTACGGCCAGTGGCAGGAACAGCCGCAGTACCGCGAACCGCCGATGAAGATCCGGGGAGACGCCGATTTCTGGAATTTCCGTGAGGACGACGCCGACTACTTCAGCCAGCCCGGTGCGCTGTTCCGCAGCTACAACCAGGCACAGAAGGAGCGCCTGTTCGCCAATACCGCCCGCGCCCTCGGCGATGCGCCGGACTTCATCAAGCAGCGCCACATCGACAACTGCAACAAAGCCGATCCGGCCTACGGTGCCGGCATCGCCGCAGCCCTGAAGGCGCTGGCCGACCAACCGTCCGACCCGTTCAAGCCGGCCCAACCGGAAGCGGATTTCCCCAGCGCGACCCCGGGTGCGGAAGACATCGAGCTCTGATCCGCCTCCCCGACGTACGGTGCGCCGCCTCCCCGTGAGGCGGCGTCGCCGTTTTAACGGTCCGCGTCGTACCTTCTGCACGCCCAACCCCAAACAAGGATTCCGCAGATGAGCCTGACCGACGAACTTCTCGCCAAATTGCAGGGCGCCCCGCTGCAGCAGGTGTCGCAGCAGCTTGGCATCAGCGATACCCAGGCCTCCGGCGCGATCAGTGCCGCGCTGCCGGTGCTGATGGGCGCGCTGGGCAACAACGCCTCGCAGCCACAGGGTGCACAGGCACTGCTCGGCGCATTGCAGAACAACCACAGCGGCCTGGACCTGGGCAGCGTGCTCGGCTCGGTGCTGGGCGGCGGAGGCAATGGCGCGGCCAGCGATGGCGCCGGCATCCTCGGCCACATCTTCGGCGGCAGCCAGCAGAAGGTGGAAACCGGCCTGGCCCAGGCCACCCAGCTCGACAGCGGCCGCACCGGCCAGCTGCTGCAGATCCTTGCCCCGATCGTGATGGCTTTCCTCGCCCAGCGGCTGGGTGGTGGCCAGGCCAATGCCGGCTCGCTCAGCCAGGCCCTGGGCCAGGAGAAGCAGCAGGTACAGCAGCAAGGGGGGCTTGCCGGTGGCCTTCTCGGCAGCCTGCTGGACCAGGATGGTGATGGACAGCTCGGTGTGGGCGATCTGCTCAAGCTGGGCGGCAATCTGCTCGGCGGCAAGCGCTGACGGAAAGCGTCACCGGGCATGGCCCGGCGCTACCGGGTGCTGCATTGATCGGCATCCGCCGGGCATGGACAGGCGCTACCGGCATCTCCATGGGTAGCGCCGGGCCATGCCCGGCGGCTTAGCGGTTGCCAGCCTTCAACCGCTGCAGGATCGGCGCGAACAACGGCGCCTGCATCGAGCGCGGCGGCTCCACGAGGCGCCCCTTTTCCTGCGCCTGCCAGTACGACCATGGCAACGGCTTGTCGCCCAGTTCGTAGTCCATGCCCTCCCAGCCATCCTCGCGGAAGGCGTAGAAGGCCCAGTGCACCTTGTCCTGCTCCAGCACCTGCAGCACGTCCTGCAGGTAGCGGCGGCAGTCCGGCCAGCGCCGCATGCAACCGAACTCACCGACCACCATGCGGTTGGCAGCGACACCATGCGAGGCGGCCCACGTCATCGGCTGCTGCAGGTAACTGCGTACACGCGCCGCATCCCAGCGCTCGCTGCGACCACCAAACGGCACCTGCGCCGGATACCGGTACGGCTTCGCACGCGTCTGGTTCGGCGCACTGGTTGCGGCATACGGCTCGTACATATGCACGCTGTACAGCAGCTTCGGATCCGCCAGCGGCGCCGGCCAGTAGTTGAAACCGTCGGCGGCGGCGTACCAGCCCGCATCCAGCATCAGCGGCATCTCCGCGTCGACCTCGCGGATGCGGCTGATCAAGCCGAAATAGAAGCGGCGCAGATCGCGTGGGCCGTCCTGCACGCCGGCATACCACTGCTGCATCGCTTCGGCGGACGCGTGCTCGGCCAGGCCCGCGCCGTACTCGGGCACCGGTTCATTGATGAGATTGTAGGCGGCCAGGGCAGGATGACCTTTCAGCGCCGTGGCCAGATCGTGCCAGAAACGTCGTGCCGGCGCCTGGTTGTCGAAGGACTGCCACATGCGCTGGTCGACCACGCCGCCGTTGTGCTGCTTCCAGCGCAGCAACGGCAGTGACAGCGGCGCCAGCACCACTTTCAGCCCCGCCGCATCAGCGTCGTCCAGCACCCGCCGCAGCGTGGCCAGATCGGCTGGAACCAGTCCGCGATAGTCGTCGGCGTTACCGATCAGGAAGTCGCGACCGCCCTGCCCCTGCCACTTGTCCGGCACCAGCCGCACCCAGGTCGCACCGGTCGCGTGCAGCGCTTCGAAGTACTTCCTGTCCGGAGGCGACATGTTCATGCTGTTGCCGCCGCGCTGCGGAACATCCCAGAAGGTGATGTCGGCAGCGTGCAGTGGCGCAGCAGCAAGCAGGGACAGGCATAACAGCAGACAACGCATGGGCAGGCCTTCGAGAGGTGAAGAAACAGCCTGCCCAGCACAATCCGAACACACCGTGACCGGTGTCTTCTTCCGCACGACGATAGGAACAATCCGTTGGAATCAGGATTTCGCTAGAGCGCGTCGAT
The DNA here is from genome assembly GCF_051861585.1 of Stenotrophomonas sp. ATs4. Taxonomy (NCBI): domain Bacteria; kingdom Pseudomonadati; phylum Pseudomonadota; class Gammaproteobacteria; order Lysobacterales; family Lysobacteraceae; genus Stenotrophomonas; species Stenotrophomonas sp. ATs4. The sequence goes on from NZ_JBLYPK010000003.1 coordinate 416,632, forward strand.
GTCACCCAACGCCCGGATCAACCGCCGTGCGCGCTTGTCCGGTTTGTGCTCCGGCGGCTGGAAACCATCCCGTGCGGCGATGCGCAGCGCACGCTGTTCGGCACGGCGCGCCTTCGAGGCCTCGCTCTCGGCATACAGCTGCTGCGCTGTCGGCGCCGGCCCGCGCTGGTCGCTCAGGCCCAGCACCTGGATCTCGAAATGCTCTTCGCCACGATCCACCTGCAGCTGCTCACCCACGCGCACCGCGCGCGAGGATTTCGGGCGCTGTCCGGCGACGCTGACCTTGCCGGTCTCGATGGCCTGCTTGGCCAGGCTGCGGGTCTTGAAGAAACGGGCCGCCCATAGCCAGAGGTCCAAGCGGACACTGGGCGACAGCGGGGAAAGCTCAGGCATCGGTGCGTACTACTCCGTTCGCTTGTTCAGGGGACGCGGGTTGTCGGGGTCGGTGCGGCAGCCGCTGCCCCCGATCAAGGTGGGTACACCCGCGGACAGGTCCTGGCGCTGGCTGCCGACCAGGCATTCCGGACGGTCGGTCGGCCGCACCTGGGTATCGCCCAGCCGGTCACCTGTCGAACATGCGGCCAGTGCGGCGCCGATCAAGGCCAGCGCAAGGCTCCATTTCACCTGCAGTCGTTGATGCATTGCCACATCCTGCAAACCGGCTTGGTGCTAGTGTGCGCCTCCCGGGATTCGATCACCACTCCATGGCCAAAGCGCCGCTTGACCTGACCTCCGGCCCGATCGGCCGCAATCTGCTGTTGTTTTCACTACCGATCCTGGCGGGCAACATCGCGCAGTCGCTGAACGGTTCGGTGAATGCGGTCTGGGTGGGGCGCTTCCTCGGCGAGGCGGCACTGACCGCCACCGCGAACGCCAACAACATCATGTTCTTCCTGATCGGCTCGGTGTTCGGCTTCGGCATGGCCTCGACCATCCTGATCGGCCAGGCCATCGGCGGGCGCGACATCGCCCAGGCGCGGCGCGTGGTCGGTACCAGCGCGACGTTTTTCATCGGTCTATCGGTGATCATCGCCATCGTCGGCTGGTTCACGGCGCACCCGCTGCTGGCGGCGATGGGCACGCCTGCCGCCTCGCTGCCGCTGGCCGAGGCCTACCTGCAGATCATCTTCCTGGCGATGCCGACGCTGTACGCATTCGCCTTTCTCACCGCCGCACTGCGCGGTGCCGGCGATTCGCGCACACCGTTCCGTTTCCTGTTGGTGTCGGTGGCGCTGGACATCGTACTGAACCCGGTGCTGATCTTCGGCATGGGGCCGTTCCCCGCGCTGGGCATCGCCGGCTCTGCCTGGGCCACGCTGGTCGCGCAGACGCTGTCGCTGGCCGGCCTGTTGCTGTACATGCGGCACAAGCGTCACACGCTGTGGCTGGGCCGTGCCGACATGCGCCTGTTCAAGCTCGACCTGACCATCCTCAAGGCCCTGGTGATCAAGGGCGTGCCGATGGGCCTGCAGATGGTGCTGATCTCGCTGTCGGTGATCCTGCTGATGACCATGGTCAACCAGTACGGCACCGATACCGGTGCGGGTTACGGTGCTGCGTTGCAGTTGTGGAACTACCTGCAGATGCCGGCGATGGCGATCGGTGCGGCGTGTTCGTCGATGGCCGCGCAGAACGTCGGCGCGCAGCGCTGGGACCGTGTGCGTGGCACCGCGCGCCAGGGCGTGCTGTTCAACTTCCTGCTGACCGGCGCGCTGATCCTGCCGCTGGTGCTGTTCGATCGGCAGCTGCTGGCGCTGTTCCTGCCGCCGGCCAGCCAGGCACTGGACATCGCCCGCCACCTCAACCACGTAGTGATCGGCTCGTTCCTGTTCTTCGGCGTCAGCTTCGTGATCTCCGGTGTGGTGCGCTCCACCGGCGCGGTGATTCCGCCACTGCTGATCCTGGCCGGTTCGCTGTGGGGCGTGCGCGTACCGTTCGCCGAACTGCTGCAGCCGTACTGGGGCGTGGATGCGATCTGGTGGAGCTTCCCGGTCAGTTCGCTGGTGTCGATGCTGCTGTCGCTGGCGTATTACCGCTGGGGTGGTTGGCGCAAGGCCACGATGATCGGCAAGCCGTCGCACGCCGAAGAACTGGCCACGCCGTCGGAGATTCCGGCCTGCCCGCCCTCGCCGGTGGCCGACCCGGACGCGGTATTGGAGTCAGCGCCGCCGCGGTAGTGCCTGCCGCTGGCCGGCAACATCATGGATCGGTGAATGCCACGGTAGTGCCGGCCGCTGGCCGGCAACTTCATACCTCTCCGGAAGCATCGTGCAACAGCCGGCCAGCGGCCGGCTCTACCGCTTCTTCTTCGCCGCGTTGAAGGTCGCCGCCGCGCGCAGCAACGCCTTCAACGCAGCGGCATTCGGCATCGCGCCTTCATGGATGTCGATCGCGCGCCGCGTGTTGCCTTCCAGGCTGGCATTGAACAGTCCTTTCGGATCGGCCAGCGCCGCGCCATGGGCAAACGTCAGCTTCACCGCCTGCTTGTAGGTTTCGCCGGTGCACAGGATGCCGTTGTGTTCCCACACCGGCGTGCCGCGCCACTTCCAGGTTTCCTGCACGTCGGGCAGCGCTTCATGGATCAACGCGCGCACGCGCGCCAGCGTTTGGCCGCGCCAGTCGCCCAGCTCGGCGATGCGTGCATCGATCAGTTCGGCGGCCGGTGTTCCGGCATCGGCGGGGTCCGGTGCATGCGTGGCCATCCGTGTTCTCGTCGGAAGGGAATCAGACAGCAGGCTTACATGCGCTCGCCGGGCAGCGCCGCGGCCTGGCGCACCCATTGCAGGAACTGCGCTTCATCCAGCGCAGTGTCCGCGTGGATATGCAGATAGCGCGTGTCAGCGCTCCTGGACGGCTCGGGCGGTACCGGCTTCAGTGCAGCGCCGCGAAAGAACGCGACCTTGATGTAGCGGGTGAAGCAATGGAAGCTGAGGAACCAGCCCTCGCCCGGGGCAACCGCATACATCGGCGAATTCCACTTCACCGCCTTGTGCACGCCGGGAACCGCCTGCTCGATCAGCGCATCCAGCTGGGCGCCGATCGGCCGCTTCCAGTCCGGCATCGCGGCGATATAGGCCTGCACCGTGGCATCACCCTCGCCCTTGGCGATCTGCGGGTTGCCACCGGACAGCAGCTTGGGCGCGGCGGAGGGTGCGGTTCGCTTGGCAGGCATCGCACGGCACGTCCATCGGGATGAAGCCGCAGCCTAGCGCGGCTCGCACCTGCCGGTCACGGCGCAGTGCGCCATCGGCTCAGTCCGCCTGCCCCGCACGGAACGCCCGCCAGTCCGGCAATCTGCGGTGACGGCGCAACGAGCGCATCAAGGCCGCCATCACGACGCCGAACAGGGCACCTGCCAGCAGCCCAGCCAGCAGCAGCAAGGCCAGCGGGCGCTCACTGCCCTGCCACAGCATCAGCCACATCAGCGCGGTCCAGAACAGCCCGAACAGCAGGCCCTGCACCAGCGCATTGATACCGAATCCGGCCAGGATCGGCGGCGGCAGTGCGATGCCCATGCGCCATAGCAGGCGATGCAGCAGCGGCGCGGATTGCACGCGCGCCAGCCCCTTGCCGTCGAGGAAGCGCAGCGCCGACTGGATCACGGCGGGATAGCGCGAGTTGATATCGTTCATCACCCGATCGTGGCCGATGCGATGCCGGAAACGCAAACGGCCACCCGAAGGTGGCCGTCGCGGCAACAACCGAAGTTGTTTATCAGGCCTTTTCGGCCAGACGGGCAGCCTTGGCGGCAGCAGCGGCAGCCAGGTCTTCCTTGATGCGGGCAGCCTTGCCTTCCAGGCCACGCAGGTAGTACAGCTTACCGGCGCGGACCTTACCACGACGCTTCACTTCGACCGAGTCGATGATGGCGCTGTGGGTCTGGAAAACGCGCTCGACGCCGTAGCCGTGCGAGATCTTGCGGACGGTGAACGAGGAGTTCAGGCCACCGTTCTTGGTCGCGATGACAACGCCTTCATAGGCCTGCACGCGCTCGCGGGCACCTTCCTTCACCTTCACGTTGACGACAACGGTGTCGCCCTGGCTGAACTTCGGCAGTTCGCGGGTGATCTGGGCGGATTCGAATTCCGCGACGATGGACTTGTTCAGCTTGCTCATGGGTTACACCGATTCTTGTTCGGGTGGGTGTGTCGTTTCGACAACATAGGCTCATGCAGTCACTGGACTGTGCTGCACGTTTGTTCTGGGTACTGCGCGCGCCGGCACAAGGCTGGCGGGAATTGGCCATGATAGCCGATAAAGCCGGCCCTGCGCTAGGGGCTGGCCTTTTGTTTCCGGGCCTGTCGGGCCTGGTCCAGCAGTTTGCGGTCGGCCTTGCCCAGCGCCTGTTCATCCAGCAGGTCCGGGCGCCGCTGTGCGGTGCGAACCAGTGACTGCTGGCGGCGCCAGGCGGCGATGGCCGCATGGTTGCCCGAGCGCAGGACATCCGGCACGTCACCCAGCGGGTGCTGGGCCGGCTGGCTGTAGTGCGGGCAGTCGAGCAGCCCGAGGTCGCCCTCGAAACTGTCCTGCGCCGCAGATTCAGCGTCGTTCAGGGCACCGTCCTGCAGGCGGGCCACGGCGTCGATGATCACCGCCGCACCCAGCTCGCCACCAGACAGCACGTAGTCGCCGAGGGAGATTTCCTCGTCGACATTGGCCTCCAGGAAGCGCTCGTCGATGCCTTCATATCGGCCGCAGAGCAGGACCATGCGCGGCAGCGCCGCCAGTTCCCGCACCTTGGCCTGGGTCAATGGCGCCCCCTGAGGGCTGAGGTAGATCACCCGCGCCGGGGTCGGATCAGCATCGCGAATGGCCTGCAGGCAGGCCCGCAGCGGCTCGATCAGCATCACCATGCCGGGGCCACCACCGAACGGACGGTCGTCCACCCGGCGGTAGTTGCCTTCGGCGTAGTCACGGGGATTCCAGCCGTGCAGGCTGAACAGCCCCTTTTCCTGTGCTCGCCCGACCACACCCAGCCCGGCGGACTGGGCGAGGAACTCGGGGAACAGGGTGATGACGTCGAAACGCATGCTCACACTCAGAACTCGGGATCCCAGTCGACCACGACCAGATTGGCCTCGAAGTCGACCGACTTGACGAACTCCGGCAGCACGAACGGGATCATACGCTCGCGATCGCCACGCACCACGACCACATCGTTGGCGCCAGTGCTGAACAGGTGCGAGACCTGGCCCAGGGCAACGCCCTCGACGGTCTTCACATCCAGGCCTTCCAGGTCGACCCAGTAATACTCATCGGCACTCGGCGGCGGCAATGCACTGCGGGCCACGTAGACCTCGGTGCCATGCATCGCCTCGACCGTATCGCGATCTTCGATGCCCGGGAAACGGGCCACCAGATGCTTGCCGCTGTCGCGGCCACGGGCGCCTTCAAGCGTCGATTCCTGCCCGTTGGGGCTGCGCAGGATCCACGGCTGGTAACGGAAAATAGCGGAACGCGGCTCGGTCCAGGACTCGAGCTTTATTTCGCCGCGCACACCAAAAGCGCCGACAATCCTGCCCAGCAGGATGCGGCGCTCGTTATCTTTCATCTGCGTTCAATCAGATGGGCCGCACCAGGGTGCGGCCCGTCAGGATCAGGCCGCAGCGGCCTGGGACTTGGACGCTTCCTTGATCAGGTTGCGAACCTTTTCAGTCGGCTGGGCGCCGTTCTTGACCCAATGGTCAACACGGGCCAGGTCCAGCTCGATGCGCTTCTCGCCACCCTGTGCAACCGGGTTGTAGAAGCCGACGCGCTCGATGTTGCGGCCGTCACGGGCGCTGCGAACGTCGGTCACGATGATGTGGTAGAACGGACGCTTCTTGGCGCCGCCGCGGGTCAGTCGAATCTTGACCATGGTCTTTTTTCCTATTGCCCAGTCGCCAGGATGGCGCGGTAAGCCGGCGATTATAGCGGCACTGCCCCGCCGAGCCAACCCCGGGGGAGCTGGCCGGGGGTCAGATCCCTTTTGCGCCGCAAAAGGGATCTGACCCTACCCCCTGCCAGGGCACCGCCGCCAGCACCGCCCTGCCCTGTTCAGCCAGCGTCTGCGAGCCGGGCAGGACATGCCCGTCGATGGCCTCCAGCGCCCACAGGCCGCTGGCGTTGCAGGCAAACGCCGCCTTCACGCCAGTCATATCCGCCAGCCGCAACGGCTGCGTGCCCTGTGCCCCCGGCCAATGCTGCTTCAACAGCGCCTCGGCCGTACCACGCAGGGCCGGCGCCTGCGGCCAGAGCAGCCGCTCACCATCGTGCAGGGCCAGGTTCCAGGTGCTGCCTTCACTCACCTCGCCATCGGCGGTCACGAACAGCACATCGTCAAATCCTTCCGCCATCGCGGCACGGCGTTCGGCGAACAGGCCAAACGTGCCCACATGCTTGATCTGCGGCAGCTCGCGCTGCCAGACCACGCTGCGCACACGCTTGGAGGCGCTCAGTGCCACCGGTGCGGCCACCGCCACCAGCAGGTCCACCGGCACCGCCGCCAGCGGATTGCGGAAATCGAAGTGGCGCGAGTACACGGTTACCCGCAGCGAGGCATCGGCCTGCCCGGCCTGCCGCAGTGCCTGCGCCATCCAGACCTGCACCTGCGCCGTATCCAGCTCGCTGCCGAACAGTTCGCGCGTCGCCTGCGACAGCCGCGCCAGATGAAGCTCCAGTCCCTGCACGGCGTGGCCACGCACCTGCAGCGAGGTGAAGTGGCCGTAGTTGACCAGCGCCGGCAGCAGGTCCTCGACCTGCGCCGGCCGGCCGTTGCAGGTCACGGTCATCGCAGCAGCGCCTGCGCCTGTTCCCACATGCCGCGCAGCACGTCGGCAGCCGGCTGTGCCGGCGCCATCCAGGCCGACTGCCCGGCCCAGGCCTGCATCGCTGCCAGCCGGTTTTCCTGCACGGCCTGCTTGCGCATCGGCGCGGTCAGGCCACGCTGCACCGGGTACGGGCGCGGCACCGGTGCACCTTCGGCAGCTGCGGCGCGCACATAGGCCGTGGCCAGGCCGCGACCGAGGCGGCCACTGAAAGCACGGGTCGGCCAGGTGTCTTCCGGCTCGCTGGCCGCCAGTCCATCAGCCCACGCCGAGGCGATCGCCGCTTCGGGCGTGCGCAGGAACGCAGTACCAATCTGCACTGCACTGGCGCCCAGGGTGAGTGCGGCAGCGATGCCACGACCATCGGCGATACCGCCGGCGGCAATTACCGGAATCTGCAGGTGGTCGGCCAATCGCGGCAGCAGCGCGAACAGTCCCACCAGCTGGCGCTCGGCCATCGCCGGATCGAATGCGCCACGATGGCCGCCGGCTTCGACGCCCTGCGCCACCACCGCATCGGCACCGGCGTCCTGCGCCGCGCGCGCTTCGGCCAGCGTGGTCGCGCAGGCGATCCAGGCGATGCCGGCATCCTTCAGCTGCTGTACGTGGCGCGGCAGCAGCACGCCCATGATGGTCGAGGCCACCGCCGGGCGCGCGGCCAGCAACGCAGCGAACTGTTCTTCGAATTCGGCCGGTGTGGCATCAGCGGCGCTGGCCGGGACGTCCGGCCCCCACTGCGCGAGGAAGGTGCGGCTGGCGGCCTCGGCGACGACATCACGGTTCGGTGCCGGGTCCGGCACCCACAGGTTCACCTGTGCGGGGCCGGTGGATACGGCGCGGAAGTCGTCCATCCATCGACCGATGTCGGCCGATGACGACAGCACCGCGCCCATTGCGCCCATGCTGCCGGCATTGGCCAGCGCGGCCGACAACGGTACCGGGCAGGCGCCGGCCATCGGTGCCAGCAGGATCGGCAGCTGCAATGAAAAACGCCGACAGAAATCGTCGGCGCGTTCGAGAATCGGCGAAAGGCTCACGCGACGCACCTGTGGGAGGAGTCGCTGTCAGCATACGCCAGACACTGTGGACGGGAGCGTCGCATCGGGCGATCCGCTCCCACGTTGCTCAGCGCGCAGACACTGCGTAGGTGCGGACCAGCTGGCTGTCCATTTCTTCGTTGAACGTGAACGTCACATAGCGTGCGTCGTCCGCAGCGAACTCTTCCTCGGCGCTGGCGCGGCCGATCTCGGTGCCCTCGGCATCCAGTGCACGCGCCACCAGCTTGCCCTTGAAGGCCTTGTCGGCCACCACGTAGACCGCTGCGTCCTTGGAGCCCATGCCGCGGCTCTTGCCCAGAGTGACGGTGAGCCCGCGCGCGGCCAGGGCCGGATCGGCCTGCAGCGTCACGTTCATCTTCTTGTCCACGCCCTCGCCCAGCCCGGCGACGAAATCGGCAGCGGTACCACTGATGGCACTGCCGGCCTTCTGCGACACGGAGGTGTCGTCCTTGCAGGCCACCAGCGACAGGGCTAGCGCCATCACCACGGTCGTCTTTCTCACGCGCATCCCTTTGATGATTCAAGCCGGCTAGTGAATCAGCCAGCGGGTCCTGTTACAAGAGGCAGTTGCGGCATCGGGTGACGCTTGCAGCCGCTGTGGCACTGCTCAACGGAACGGCATGCCGCGGCCGCCCATGGCGCCCATCATGCCCTTCATGCTGCGCATCATGCCCTTCATGCCGCCGCCAGCCATCTTGCTCATCATCTTTTCCATCTGCATGTACTGCTTCATGAGCTTGTTGACGTCGGCCGGAGTCACGCCCGAGCCCTTGGCGATGCGCGCGCGGCGCGAGCCATTGAGCAGGTTCGGGTTGCGCCGTTCCTTCTTGGTCATCGAGCTGATGATGGCGATCATGCGCGGCACTTCCTTGCCCTGGCTGACCTGCTGCTTCAGATGGTCGGGGATGTTGCCCAGGCCCGGCAGCTTGTCCATCAGGCCGCCGATGCCGCCCATGTTCTGCATCTGCTCCAGCTGGTCACGCATGTCGTTCAGGTCGAACTTCTTGCCCTTGGCGACCTTCTCGGCCAGCCTGGCCGCCTTGTCCTTGTCGACCTGCTGCTCGACCTGCTCGACCAGCGACAGCACGTCGCCCATGTCCAGGATGCGGCTGGCGATACGGTCCGGGTGGAACACGTCCAGGCCTTCCGGCTTTTCACTGACACCGACGAATTTGATCGGCTTGCCGGTGATGTAGCGCACGCTCAGCGCGGCACCACCACGGGCGTCACCATCGGTCTTGGTCAGCACCACGCCGGTCAGCGGCAGGGCGTCGCCGAAGGCCTTGGCGGTGTTGGCCGCGTCCTGGCCGGTCATGGCGTCGACCACGAACAGGGTTTCGGCCGGGTTCACCGCCGCGTGCAGGGCCTTGATCTCGGCCATCATCGCTTCGTCGATGGCCAGGCGGCCGGCGGTATCGACAATCAGCACGTCCACGAACGACTTGCGTGCATCGTCGATGGCGGCGCGGACGATGGCTTCCGGCTTCTGGTCGGCAGTGGACGGGAAGAACAGCACGCCGACCTGCTCGGCCAGGGTCTTCAGCTGCTCGATCGCGGCCGGACGGTAGACGTCGGCCGAGACCACCATCACCTTCTTCTTGCGTTTTTCCTTCAGGTGCTTGGCCAGCTTGCCCACCGTGGTGGTCTTGCCGGCGCCCTGCAGGCCTGCCATCAGGATGATGGCCGGCGCGGGAACATTGAGGTTCAGGTCGCTGGCTTCGGCGCCCATCACCGCGGTCAGCTCGTCGCGCACGACCTTGATCAGGGCCTGGCCCGGGGTCAGCGACTTCAGCACTTCCTGGCCGACCGCGCGCACCTTGATGCGCTCGATCAGGGCCTGCACCACCGGCAGCGCAACGTCGGCTTCGAGCAGCGCGATGCGGACCTCACGGGTCGCCTCGCGGATGTTCTCCTCGGTCAGGCGGCCACGGCCACGCAGGCGCTCGATGGTGCCGGAAAGGCGCTGGGTCAGGGACTCGAACATGCGGCGCAACCTGTCTGAAAGCGGGGGACAATAAGGCAGACAGTATAACGGGTCCGCCCCCCTCCCCGGACTGCGACCACGGGGCCGTCGCCACCACCGCAGGGGTATGCGAAACTGCAACGATGACAATCGTTCTCATCGCCGTCCTGCTCTACCTGGCAGCCAGTGCCCTGCTGGTGCGCGCGCTCGGCCGCGATGAAACTCCCGGCTCGCCCGTCTGGCTGTGGCCCGCCCTGCCGGCGATGCTGCTGCATGGCGGCTACCACGTGATGGTGGCGATGCGCACCAACGGCGGGCCGGACATGCACTTCTTCGCCGCGCTGTCGCTGGTCGGCCTGGGCATGGCCTGGCTGACCTCGCTGGTCGGCGCGCGCGGGCGGATGTCGGCTTTGGGCGTGGTCGTGTTCCCGCTGGCCGCAGTACTGCTGCTGGCCTACCACGGCTACGGCCACGAACCGAGCAAGGTGCTGGGCTGGCGCCTGGCCAGCCACGCCTGGCTGGCACTGCTGGCCTACGCCACGCTGAGCATCGCCGCGCTGCTGGCGATCATGCTGTGGCTGCAGGAACGTGCCCTGCGTCGCCGCGAGTTCCGCCCGTGGCTGCGTGCGCTGCCGCCGCTGGCCGATCTGGAAGCACTCCTGTTCCGGGTCATCGCCGTGGGCTTCGCCCTGCTCACCCTCACGCTGGTGACCGGCGTGCTGTTCGTCGACGATCTGCTGGCGCAGAAGCTGGTGCACAAGACCGTGCTGAGTGTGCTGTCGTGGATCGTATTCGGCGTGCTGCTGATCGGCCGTCGCCGCTATGGCTGGCGCGGGGTCAAGGCCGTGCACTGGACGCTGACGGCGATGCTGTTGCTGCTGCTGGCGTTCTTCGGCAGCCAGTTCGTGATCGAACTGGTGTTCGGGCATTCGCGATAGAGGCGTGCCGACCAACGGTCGGCACCCACCCCGGTAGTGCCGGCCGCTGGCCGGCAATCGCAGATGGAGCAGAGCCACGCCATGCGTGGATGCCGCAGACGGTCAGGGCAGCGGCTGGGCCAGGATCTTCCGCACCGAACGGCCGCTGTTGGTGAGAATGTCATCGACCTGCCAGCAACCCTGGCCCTGGCGCACCATCGGCAACCGGGTCACGTAGGCCTTCTTCCATACCGAATAGCGCATCTCGACCTGGCCGGCCGTAGCCGTGGCTTCCTTCCAGCGATAATCGACCGGGCTGTCGATGTCGCCGTCCTGCGCATCCAGCCACGGATCCGAATCGATGGTGCAGATGCCTTCCTCACGCGTCTGGCAGGCGCGCTCGCCGCGCAGGGCCTTGTCGAAGGCCGGGCTGACCAGCGCGGGCGGCGGTTCCAGCAGATCGCCATTGCCCGTTGTTGCCTCGTAGAAGGCGCGGGCCACGGCGGCAGGCGCCTGGCAGGCCGGCGCGGCCTGCACGGTGGGGGCCAGCAGCAGCCCGGCAATCATCAGCATCCCTGTCTTTCGCATGTAGTTCTCCTGGAGGTAGTGCCGGCCGCTGGCCGGCAACACAGGATCTCATGGGGTTGCCGGCCAGTGGCCGGCGCTACCGGCAACACGTATGGGTAGCGCCGGGCCATGTCCGGCGAGCGCGCAGCGCGGCAGAGCTTACAACCCGTAACGCTCGATCACATCAAGGTGCGGCTGGCGATCCTGGTCGCAGGCCTCGGCCAGCCGCAGCCAGCAGTGAGGGTGCGGCCACTGGGACGTCTCCTGCTGCAGGAAGCGGTGCAGCGCCAGCGGCGCATGGTCCTGCGGCTGGGCCACGGTGAACAGCACGCCCGGCAGGGTGCCCTCCTCCACCTCGGGATCGGTCACGGTGTAGTCCGCACGGTTGTGCGACCACACCTTCCAGCCCTGCCCCTCGGCAGCTTCAACGAACGCATTCCAGGCCTCTTCGCCCGGGTGCGCTCCATCGATCAGCCAACTGCGGGCGAAACCACCGCGCTCCAGCACATGCACCTGCGCATAGGTCGGGATGAAATGCTCGCGCGCTTCCTCCTCTTCCGGCGCCGGATGCACCAGCGCGGCGTCGAATACCACCCAGTCACCGACCTGCTGGTCACGGTTGGCCGGCGCATTCTCGACGACGCGCGCGGTCACCGGACCACTGCGCCGCGCGTAGTACTCCATCGGCTCGCCGTTCTCTTCGCTGCGGATGATCACCCAGCCCCACGGCTCCTCGACCACGCCATCCTGGCTGGACAGTTCCATGCCGATCGCTGCCGCCGAGCGGCGCACCGCGTCCCAGTCGTGCGCCGCACTGGCCGCACTCATGTGGTCCCAGTGCGCGGCATTGGGCTCTTCCAGCAGCTCCACCAGTTGCGCATAGCAGGCCTGCGCTTCGCTGAAGCGACCGGTTTCCATGTACATCCGCGCCAGCGTGCCGCGCGCACCGTGCGAACCCGGCGACGCCGCCAGCAGCGCCTGCGCGGCCTGCTCCAGCGCCGGCCAGTCGGACACGCGACGTGCGCGCTGCACCTCGCACCAGTGCGCGAACACCGGCACGCTGCCGCGATAGATCCCGGCCAGCTGACGCAGACCGTCGTCATCGCCCTGCTCGGTCAACCAGCGCATCAGCGTGTAGGCAGCGGGGCCGTCATCCTGCGTATGTGCGCGCACGAAGCGCCACAGCAATGCCCGCGCTTCCGCCTGTGCACCACAGGCGCTCAACGCGGAGGCGGCCATCTCGGCCAGCGCCTCGTCATCAGGTTGCTGTTCGTGCGCCTGCAGCAGCCACTGCGCTTCGCGCTCGGGGTTACGCGCCTGGTTCTGCTCGCCCTGTACCTCCAGCCACGCCAGCAGCTCTTCCGCCGGTACCGGTAGCGGCGCGATGTCCGGCAGCGCATCGATGCGTGCCGCCAGACCGGCCACCAGCGCTGCCGCACCACGATCCTGACGCAGCTGCGCCAGATGGGTACGGGCCAGTTCCAGCTGGCGCAGCGCCACCCAGCGTGCACCACGCTGCAGGGCCAGCTCCAGGCTCAGCGCGGCGACTTCGATCAGCAGTCGGTGCGAACCGACCTTCGCGAAGTGTTCGATGATGGTATTGAAACGTGTGCCCAGGTCCCAGGTATTGCGGGCCGGATCACGCTGGCACAGTGCTGCGGCGGTGTTCGCCCACAGCCGCCAGTAAGTGGGGGTCAGTTCGCTCCACGGCACCAGCTGCTGCAGCGCCTCTTCGTCGCGGCCCAGCTGGGCCAGCGCCCAGGCTTTGGACAAGCGGCGCGGCACCGTGCAGTTGGCCGGTTCGTACTCGCCGGAGGCGGCCACGTCGGCCTCGCGCTTCTCGATCAGCGCCAGCGCTTCTTCGGCGCGGCCCATGCCCAGCAGGATCTTGATCTGCATCTCCGGGAAGCTGTCGAACACTTCCTTGCCACAGGCTTCGATCGCATCGGACTGCACCTGCAGGTAGTCCAGCGCGTCCTGGCCACGGCCATCGTCAAGCAATGCATCGGCCTTCTCGCAGCTCAGGCACTGGAAGCATGCCCAGCTCGGATCGATGCGACCCAGCGTCTCATCGCAGACCTCGATGCGCTCGGGCACCCAGCCCGGGCCATCGATGTTGCCGTAGCAGGCGGCCAGATCCTGGGTCACGCAGATCGACTGCGGGCACTCCAGCGTGTCTTCGCGGTGCGCACGCTCGAACAGCGCGACCGCCTCGCCCAGCGCGCTTTCGCCTTCGACGCGGTTGCCGACGCGGTTGCGCAGCGCCCAGTGCCCGACGTAGACGTCGACCCACGGGTTGTCCAGCGCCTTGCCCAGCGCGCGTGCCTCCGGCAGCAATGCATCAACGCGGTCGACCTGCAGCTCGCTGACTTCGTCGGCGAGGCGGTTCAGCAGGTGCGAGTTCTGTGCCTGGCCTGCCTGGCGCAGGTCGCCCTGCAGTTTTTCGACCCAGTTCCAGATGTCCATGGGGTAAGTGCTCCTGTCTAGCGAAGGCTGGATGAGAGGATGCGGTGCTCAGCGCAGCATCTGCTGCAGGGCACCGGCGATATCGGTAAAGGCGCCGTTGAGATCCGGGCCCGGTGTGGCCGTCGCGCGGGCCAACGGACGGCCCTGCGCGGCGACGATGATCTTCAGTGAGCGCAGCAGGCGTGCGGCAGCTTCGGCCTGTGGATGCCCCTCGCGCTGCGCGCGCAGCAGCGCCTGCACCGCCGGGTTGTCGAGGTTGAGGTACAAACGCGACGGCGCACGCGATTCGATGCGTGCGGTGAACTGCCGCGCCAGGCGCAGCGCGGCCATCGAAACGCGCTTGTCGTTCTCGTCGTCCTCCAGGCGCTGCTTCAGTTCGGCCTCGCGGTCGGGCACCACCACCACCGGCAGTGCCTCCGGGCTGAAGCGTGCCGGCAGCAACTGTTCACCATCGCCCAGCTGCTCGCGCAGCCATGCCAGCTGCGCCTCGTCGAGGCTGTCGTCGGTGCGGAACAGAGCACGATTACCCTGCTCGGTGCCGAGTTCAACCAGGCGCAGGCCCTTGGCCTGGGCCCAGCGACGCAGGAATGGCACTACGGCGTAGCGGTGGCCATGCGCGACCGGCACGCCCATCGCACGGAACAGCATTTCCTCGAAGCCACCGCCGTTGTCGAGGATGACGTGCACGGCGCCACGTGCCGGCAGTGCGCTGGCCGGCAGGTCGCCCTGCGAGGTCGGCACGCGCACGTGCTCCAGCAGCAGCTCGAACAGGCGGTCATCGCACAGCGCCGCACCCAGCAGCGCCTCGTTGTGGCGGGCCAGCACCCGTCGCCAGGCTTCCGGCTGCTGCCGCGCGACGTCGGCCAGGCCGTCGATCAGCGCTTCCAGCAGCGCATGCTGCACGGCACGGTACTGGTCATCGCGCTGCAGGTCTTCGCGGCTGGCGGTGGGCGTCAGCCGCGAGGATTCGATCACCCCGCCGATGAAGCCGGCCCATGGCGGCAGCAGGTCACGCGCATCGTCGTCCAGCAGCATGCCGCGCACGAACACCGACAGATTCCGGTTGTCGCTGGTGCCATAGGTGGCGCCGTCCTGCACCCACAGCATGCCGGTGGCATCGCTGCTGCCATCAGCACGCAGTGGCACGGTCACGATGGGCTCGAAGTCATGCTCGAAGCGCGCCGCGAACTGCAGCGCCTGGCGCCGCGCCTGTACCGGATGCAGGGCGACATCGCCCTGGCCGCGCCACGGCGGCGGCTCCGGGTTGAGCGCCTCGGCCCCGGCACCGATGAAGATCGGCTCGGACAGCAGCGCGCAGTAGCGACCCAGCACCTCGTGCAGGCGCGCTTCATTGGCCAGCGGTAGGAAATCCGGATGCAGCTCCAGCTCCACCTCGGTGCCGACCGCGCGTGCAGGCATTTCGCTGACGGTGTACTGCTCGGCATTGCTGGACACGTACAGGTGACCCAGCTGCGGGGTCTGGTACGACGTGGTGCGCACGCTGACCCGGCGCGCCAGCACGAACGCCGACAGGAAGCCGAGGCCGAACATGCCGATCAGGCCTTCATCGTCCTCGCCGCCCTGGCGCAGGCCACGGGTGTAGCCGACGCCGACGGTGGCCAGGTAATCATGGATCTCCTGGCGGGTCAGGCCAGCACCAGTATCGATGATGCGCAGTACGCCGGCACCGGCATCGACCTGCACCGAGATGCGCGAGGGCACCTCGACGCCGGGCTGTTCGATGCGGCGGCGGATGATCGAGTCATGCGCGTTCTGCACCAGCTCACGCAGCGCCACCACCGGGGTGGAATACAGGTGCTTGCCCAGCACCGTCATCAATCCATTGAGATCGACCCCGGCGCGACGGATTTCGGCGTTGGGGGCGGTGAGCGCGGTGTCCTGCATGTAATCGGTTACTCCTGGGCACGGAAAGGCGCCAGAGGGCGCCTTCGTCGAGCGGGAAAAACTAGCACAGGAACGCTGACCGTTGCCGTGCCCGCCGCCGCATTCCGCACGCACGCAGGTAGCGCCGGGCCATGCCCGGCGGGAGGCGCGGCAGGCATCACGCCGCGTCGATGGCCTCGGACAGGCGCTCCACCGCGATCACTTCCATGCCCTTCACCGAACCGCCCTTGGGCGCATTGGCCTTGGGCACGATGGCGCGCTTGAATCCATGGGTGGCAGCCTCGCGCAGGCGGTCCTCGCCATTGGGCACCGGACGGATCTCGCCGGACAGGCCTATTTCGCCGAAGGCAATGGTCTTCTCCGCCAGCGGCCGGTCCTGCAGCGACGACAGCACCGCCAGCAGCACCGGCAGATCGGCCGCGGTTTCCTGCACGCGGATGCCGCCGACGACATTGACGAAGACGTCCTGGTCACCGACCAGCACGCCGCCGTGGCGATGCAGCACCGCCAGCAGCATCGCCAGGCGGTTCTGCTCCAGGCCGACTGCGACACGGCGGGGGTTCGACAGCGGCGATGCATCAACCAGCGCCTGCACCTCCACCAGCAGCGGCCGGGTGCCCTCACGGGTGACCATCACGCAGCTGCCCGGCTGATGGGTACTGGCACCGGACAGGAAGATCGCCGACGGATTGGAGACCTCCTTCAGGCCCTTGTCGCCCATCGCGAACACGCCCAGTTCGTTGACCGCGCCGAAGCGGTTCTTGAACGCACGCAGCAGACGGAAGCGGCTGCCGCTCTCGCCTTCGAAATAGAGCACCGCATCGACCATGTGTTCCAGTACCCGCGGGCCGGCAATGCCGCCCTCCTTGGTGACGTGACCGACCAGGAACACGGCGGTGCCGGTCTCCTTGGCGAAACGCACCAGCCGCGCCGCACTCTCGCGCACCTGGCTGACCGATCCCGGCGCGGCGGTCAGGCTCTCGGTCCAAAGGGTCTGCACCGAGTCGGCCACGATCAGCCGCGGGCCGGCCCTGGAGGCATGCTGCAGGATGGATTCGACCCCGGTTTCGGCCAGCGCGTTGACCCCGTCCAGCGGCAGTTCCAGGCGATGTGCACGACCGGCCACCTGGGCCAGCGACTCCTCGCCGGTGACGTACAGCACCGGCAGCACGGCGGCCATCTTCGCCACCGCCTGCAGCAGCAGGGTCGACTTGCCGATGCCCGGGTCGCCACCGACCAGCACCACCGCGCCCTCGACCAGGCCACCGCCCAGAACACGATCGAACTCGCCGATGCCGGTGCTGACCCGGCGGTGCTCGGTCTGCTCCACATCCTTCAGCGCAGTGATCTTGGGCGGGTCGATCTTGCCGGCCCAGCCGGCCCGGCGCGAGGCTGGCGCCTTGGCCGCCGCGGCGCTCTCCAGCACGATTTCCGACAGCGAATTCCAGGCGTTGCACTCGGTGCACTGGCCCTGCCATTTGCTGAACTCGGCGCCGCATTCATTGCAGACGTAGGCGGTGCGGGCTTTTGCCATCGGGTGATTTCCTGCAACGGGAACGGGCGTGGCAGGATAGCCGAGCCGGGTCGCAGGTGCTGCGACCGCTCAAGTCCCGCCCGCCCCCGCCGATAGCTGTCGCGGGCGTGCGCCTTGCGGGCGCCCCTCCTTCCCCCACTGGATTCAACATGACTGGCAGTTACAGTCAGAGCCTGGTCGCCATCTCGCTGCTGGTGGCCATTCTTGCTTCGTACACGGCGCTGGACATGGCCGGGCGCCTGGCGACGGCTGAAGGCCGCGTGGCCCGCTGGTGGCTGGCCGGCGGCGCCGCTGCCATGGGCCTCGGCATCTGGTCGATGCACTTCATCGGCATGCTCGCCTTCGACCTGCCGATCCCGATCGGCTACGACCTCGGCATCACCCTGTATTCGCTGGCGGTCTCGATCGGCGCCTCGGCCTATGCACTGTGGCTGGTGTCGCGGCCCAGCCTGCCGTGGCGGCGGCTGTTGGCCGGCGCGGTGCTGATGGGCCTGGGCATCGCGGCCATGCACTACCTGGGCATGGCCGCGATGCGCATGCAGCCGGGCATCGACTACCACCCGGGCTGGTTCGCTGCCTCCATTGCGGTGGCCATCGGTGCCGCAGGTGCGGCGCTGTGGATCGCCTTCCGGCTGCGTGCCGAACAGCGCAACACCACGCGCCTGCGCCTGCTCGCCTCGCTGGTGATGGGCCTGGCCATCGTCGGCATGCACTACACCGGCATGGCCGCCGCGCGCTTCCCCGAAGGCAGCATCTGTGGCGCGGTCGGCAGCGGCGGCATCGACACCCGCTGGCTGGCGGTACTGGTGATCGTCACCACCGTGGCCACGCTGGGCATCGCCCTGGTGGCCTCGCTGTTCGACCGGCAGATGCGCGTGCGCACCAGCCTGCTCGCCGATTCACTGGCCCACGCCAACGACAAGCTGATCCAGGCCGCCCTGCATGATCCATTGACCCAGCTGCCCAACCGCATGCTGCTGCAGGACCGCATCGAGCAGGCCATCGAGAAGGCACGGCGCCGCAGCCACGCGGTGGCAGTAATGTTCTGCGACCTGGACGGCTTCAAGGCGGTCAACGATGCCTATGGCCATCAGCTCGGCGACCGCCTGCTGGTGGCAGTGGCTCAACGCATTGGCGGGCTGCTACGACCGCAGGATACCTTCGCCCGCCTCGGCGGCGACGAGTTCGTGATCGTGCTGGCCATCGATATTCCCGACGATGCGGTAGTGGTAGCCGAGCGCATCATCGCTGCCGCTGGCGAGCCGTTCCTGCTGGATGCGGCCGAACTGCAGGTCAGTGCCAGCCTGGGCATCGCCCTGTATCCGGACGACGCCAGCAATGAGCGCGAGCTGATGGCGCATGCCGATGCAGCGATGTATCACACCAAGGAAACCGGACGGAACGGCTACACCTTCTTCACCCCGTCGATGCAGCTCAGCGCAAACCGCCAGCTGAGACTGCTGCAGGACCTGCGCAAGGCCGTGGCGCGCAACGAGCTGCTTCTGCATTACCAGCCCAAGTTCCCGGCTGCGGGCGCACCGGCCACCGGCGCCGAAGCACTGCTGCGCTGGCAGCATCCGGAACTGGGCCTGCTGGCGCCGGATGTGTTCATTCCCATCGCCGAGCGCAGCGGGCTGATCCTTCCAATCGGTGACTGGGTGCTGGATCGCGCCTGCGCGCAGCTGCGTGCGTGGCACGATGCCGGGCACATGGAGTGGTCGATGGCAGTCAACCTGTCGCCGCTGCAGTTCTCCTCCCCAGCCCTGCTGGACAGCGTGCGCCAGGTGCTCGAACGGCACCGCATCGAGCCGGCGCGGCTGACTCTGGAGATCACCGAGACCACGGCGATGAAGGACGTCGACGCCAGCCTGGCGATCCTCAACGACCTGACCGCGATGGGCGTGCATATCGCCATCGACGATTTCGGCACCGGCTATTCGAGCCTGTTGTACCTGAAGCGGATGCCGGCGACCGAGCTGAAGATCGACCGTGCGTTCGTGCGTGATCTGGAACGCAATGACGAGGACGCGGCCATCGTGTCGTCGATCATCGCACTGGGTCGCACCCTGCAGCTGCAGGTGGTGGCCGAGGGCGTGGAGACGCAGGCGCAGCGCGAATACCTGAGCGAGCTGGGGTGTGACCAGTTGCAGGGCTACCACCTGGGCCGGCCGATGGAGGCGGACGAGTTCCTGCGCAAGGTGGGGTGAGGCGGGCACAGCATCCACGCATGGCGTGGATCTACTGACCTGCGGTCGCCATCGTGGATCCCCGTAGATCCACGCCATGCGTGGATAGCCTCCATCGCGCAAACAAAAAGGCCGCCCGAGGGCGGCCTTTCTGCGTGGCAACGTCGCGAAGACGTCAGTGCATCATGTGCACGTTCATGTTGTGCATGACCCACAGGGTGCCGACCACGATGATGCCGATCACCACCACGGTGAAGGCCGCAGCGTTGACGTTCCAGCGGCTTTCCGAAGAGCGGTCCAGGTGCAGGAAGAACACCAGGTGGACCAGCATCTGCAGCACCGCGGTGATCGCGATCACCACACCGCTGACGGTGCGCGAGAAGTCGCCGGACATCACCACCCAGAACGGGATGACGGTCAGCACCACCGCCAGCACGAAGCCGATCAGGTAGGACTTGACGCTGCCGTGGCTCTCGCCGCCCGCTGCGTGGTCGTGTGCATGGTTGTCATGTGCCATTACAGCGCTCCATTGAGGTAGACGACGGAGAACACACCGATCCAGATCAGGTCCAGGAAGTGCCAGAACAGGCTCAGGCACGCCATGCGGGTCTTGTTGGTCGGGGTCAGGCCGTACTTCTTCAGCTGCACGAACATCACCAGCAGCCACAGCAGACCGGCGCTGACGTGCAGGCCGTGGGTACCGACCAGGGCGAAGAACGCCGACAGGAAAGCACTGCGGTCCGGACCGTAGCCCTGGTGGATCAGGTGCTGGAACTCCCACACTTCCATGCACATGAAGCCGAAGCCCAGCAGCCAGGTGATGCCCAGCCACAGGTACATCTGGCCCATCTGCTTGCGGTGCATGGCGATCATGCCCAGGCCGAAGGTCAGCGACGAGGTCAGCAGCAGCGCGGTTTCCCACGCCACGAACGGCAACTCGAACAGGTCCTTCGCGGTGGGGCCACCATCGGTACCACCTGCCAGCACCACATAGGTGGCGAACAGCGAGGCGAAGATGAGGCAGTCGCTCATCAGGTACACCCAGAAACCGAAGACGGTGTTGCCGCCGGTGTCGTGGTGCTCGTGGTCGTCATGGCCATGGGCCGCCGCTTGCGCGGCGTGCCCGTGGCTCAGGGTCGAGGTATTGGTGCTCATGCCTTCAGCTCCGACTTCACCAGGCCCTGGGATTCCAGGTGCTTGCGGTGTTCGTTCTCGATGCGTTCCACCTCGGCGGCCGGGACCCAGTAGTCCACGTCCTGGTCGAAGGTGCGGTAGATGAACGTGGCGATCATGCCGACGAAGCCGACGATGGCCAGCCACCAGATGTGCCAGATCATCGCGAAGCCGAACACCAGGCTGAAGGCACCGATGACAACGCCCGTGCCAGTGTTGCGCGGCATGTGGATGTCGGTGTACTTGGCCGGCTTCGGCCAGGCTTCACCACGCTGCTTGCGCTCCCAGAAATCGTCCAGCTCGGTGACTTCCGGCAGGCTGCCGAAGTTGTAGAAGGCCGGCGGCGAAGAGGTTTCCCACTCCAGCGTACGGGCATCCCACGGGTCGCCGGTCAGGTCGGCGGTCTTCTTGCGGTCGCGGATCGACACGGCCACCTGGATGATCTGGCACAGGATGCCAGCGCCGACGATGAAGGCACCTGCGGCAGCCACCAGCAGCAGCGGCTCGTAGGCCGGGTTGACGGTGCTCTGCAGACGACGGGTCATGCCCATGAAGCCCAGCACGTACATCGGCATGAAGGTCACGTAGAAGCCGATGAACCAGCACCAGAACGCGCACTTGCCCCAGAACTCGTTCAGGCGGAAGCCGAACATCTTCGGCCACCAGTAGGTGATGCCGGCGAACATGCCGAACACCACGCCGCCGATGATGACGTTGTGGAAGTGGGCGATCAGGAACAGGCTGTTGTGCAGCACGAAGTCGATGGCCGGGATCGCCAGCATCACGCCGGTCATGCCGCCGATGGTGAAGGTGACCATGAAGCCGATGGTCCACAGCACGGGCGTGGTGAACTGCACGCGACCGCGGAACATGGTGAACAGCCAGTTGAAGATCTTCACGCCGGTCGGGATCGAAATGATCATCGTCGTGATGCCGAAGAAGGCATTGACGTTGGCACCCGAACCCATGGTGAAGAAGTGGTGCAGCCACACGATGAACGACAGCACGCCGATGCAGGCGGTGGCGTAGACCATGCCCTTGTAGCCGAACAGCGCCTTGCGCGAGAAGGTCGCGATGACTTCGGAGAACACGCCGAAGGCCGGCAGCACCAGGATATAGACTTCCGGGTGACCCCAGATCCAGATCAGGTTGATGTACAGCATGGCGTTGCCGCCACCGTCATTGGTGAAGAAGTGCGTACCCAGGTAACGGTCCAGGGTCAGCAGCACCAGGGTGATGGTCAGCACCGGGAAGGCAGCGACGATCAGCACGTTGGTCACCAGGGCGGTCCAGGTGAACACCGGCATCTGCATCAGCTTCATGCTGGGGGTACGCATCTTCAAGATGGTGATGAAGAAGTTGATACCGCTCAGCGTGGTGCCCAGGCCTGCGACCTGTAGACCCCAGATGTAGTAGTCCATGCCTACGCTTGGACTGTATTCGATGCCCGACAGTGGCGGGAACGCCAGCCAGCCGGTGGCAGCGAACTCACCGATCCACAGCGACAGCATGATCAGCACCGCGCCGGACACGAACAGCCAGAAGCTGAGCGAGTTGACGAACGGGAACGCGACGTCGCGCGCACCGATCTGCAGCGGCACGGCCAGGTTCATCAGGCCGGTGATCAGCGGCATCGCCACGAAGAAGATCATGATCACGCCGTGGGCGGTGAAGATCTGGTCGTAGTGGTGCGGCGGCAGGTAGCCCTCGGACCCGCCGACGGCAAGCGCCTGCTGGGTACGCATCATGATCGCGTCGGAGAAACCGCGCAGCAGCATGACGAAGGCGACGATGAGGTACATCACGCCGATCTTCTTGTGATCCACCGAGGTGAACCACTCCTTCCACAGATAGCCCCACAGCTTGAACTTGGTGATCAGGGCCATGACGCCCAGGCCACCCAGAACCGCGCCGATCAACGTCGTCAGGACGATCGGATCGTGGGGGATCGACTCAATTGAGAGTTTACCCAACATGTTCATTCTCCCGAACCCGCGTGGCCGGCGTGACCGGCGGCGGCGTGTTCGTCAGCAGTGTGTCCGGCGTGTTCGGCCGGAGCGGCAGCGGCGTCGGCGTGGCCTTCATGGCCCTCGTGACCCGCATGGGCGTCGTGGCCTTCGGCAGCGGCACCATCGGCCGGGGCCTTGTGCTCGTGCTTCATGCCGTAGTGCTTGTTGTCGCCCATGTGCTTGGCAAGGACCCAGTCGAACAGGCCTTCTTCGGTCTTGCCGAAGTAGGTGACCGGATACCACTCGGCGTTGCGCGCATCACCCAGGGCCTTGAACGAAGCCTTGTCCAGGGTCTGATCGCCGGCGCGGACCTGGTCCAGCCACTGGCGGTATTCGGCATCGGTAACCGAGTAAGCGGTGAAGTGCATTTTGGCAAAGCCTGCGCCGCTGTAGTGCGAGGACATGCCCGGGAATTCACCGGTCTCGTTGGCGATCAGATGGAGCTTGGTCTCCATCGCAGCCATCGAGTAGATCATGCTGCCCAGGTGCGGGATGAAGAACGCATTCATCACCGAATCGGACGTGATCTTGAAGTTCAGCGGCGTGTTGACCGGGAACTTGATTTCGTTGACGACCGCGACCTTCTCTTCCGGATAGATGAACAGCCACTTCCAGTCCAGCGAGATCGCCTCGATGGTGACTGGCTTGACGTCCGAATCCAGCGGCTTGTACGGGTCCAGTGCGTGCGACGAGCGCCAGGTCAGGACCGCCAGCACCAGCACGATCATGCAGGGAATGGACCACACCACCACCTCGATCGCCGTCGAGTGGGACCACTTCGGCTCGTAGCGGGCCTTGGTGTTGGAGGCGCGATACTTCCACGCGAAGGTCAGGGTCATGATGATGACCGGGATGACGACCAGCAGCATGAGCACGGTGGCCGTGATCAGCAGTGTCTTTTCATCCTGGCCGATCTGGCCCTTCGGACTGAGGATGGCCACGGCATCGCAGCCAGTGAGCATCACCAGCAACGACAGCAGCAGGCCCGGGCGCAACCAGCGCCCAAGGGTTTTCAACGGAATCATCGGTCGATCCAATTGCGAGGGAATGCCGTTCCCCGTCCTGCCTGTTCCGGCCAAAGCCGGTCCCACCGGTCCGGAAGACAGGCAGGGAGGTGGGGTCGAGTCAGCCTTTCAATTTTAGGCCGTCACGCACCATTTAAGAAAGGCATTGACAATGATCGAGCGCAGGAAAGGCCTGATTCTGACTGCGACACGTTGTCGCACTGCGCGGCATGGCGGGCAGAACGCTCGGCGCAGCATCCTGGCATCGGGCGATGGCGGGGGCTCCGACCGGGTTCGGCAAAGTCGCCTGAACCTGTTCAGGCATGTTTACTGGGGCATGGACATGGGATGCTCCACACAGGGCATGTGGGTGCCTACGATGATGAGGGCCGACCCTGGCCCGTCTTCATGACGCGCTGATGCCTGCACTGGGATATGCCTTTGCCGGCCCCCATCACGAGATCTACCTGAGCGACCCGCGCAAGACCGCAGCCGCGCGATTGAAGACCATGCTGCGGCAACCGGTGCGGCCGATTGAACCCGATTAGGGTTCCCGCTTATGACACAAGGAATGCCATGCGTCTGATCAACCGACTGCTGCGCTGGACCACATTGCCCGCTGGGCGCCGCGTGATGGCCGTGCTCGGCACCCTGCTGGTGATCGTATTGGCCTGCAATCCGGATCTGCTGCCGTTGCTGCCGGTTCTGGATGCGCTGGGGCTGGACGTGCTGGCGTTGCTGCTGGGGGCGCAGGTGATGGCGATGCTGCCGTGGTTGCGGGAGGCTGGCCTGCGATCGGCGCGTGTGTTGCGGCGGTTGCTGCTGGGTGTAATGGCCGGTGCGGTGGGCGGGTACCTGCGACAGCTCGCGTGGTGGTTGGCGCGGGATGCGGTGATTGTGGGGCGCCGATGAAGGTGTGTTTTCATCGGTGAAGTTGCGTTCGCCCTGCCCTCTACGCCAGCCAGATCGCGCGCCGCCAGTGCAGCCCGTAGCACCACCTCCTCATCAGGCGACAGAACCCGTACCACCTTCCGACTAGCAGTTGACCGCTGACGCATCCCCATCAAAGAATTGGTCTCGATCAACTTCCACTCAACGGCTCGAGACAATGCAGACCGCAAGCAAGCGAAGTCGCGCGCTGCAGTAGCCCTGGTTACAGCAGGACCAGTGACACGCCCACGCCACCAACGCTCCATGGTCGGCACATCAATCTCAATGATCTGACGGAGCAGCAGCTCCGAGAACACTGATCGAATGCGATCCGGATACTGACGTCTACGCTTGAGCTCAGCTATGGCCCAAGGCTCGAAGTGATCGTTGAGCAGTGTTTCGAGCGTGCAACTAGTGGGCTTGTACTTCTCAAGCGCGGGCAGCCCGGACTGAACGTACTCAGCGACAGCTTGCCGCGTGTGGTCGCGGGCTTGATCAAGTGTCAGGTGTTCGATCGAACCCAAGGTGCGACGTTTCCCGTTCGCCCAGGTGACGATCCAAGCTTTGTGCCCTGAAGGCTGCACACGCAGGACCAGGCCGCGAACCTGAGCGTCCCTGAGCTCATAGGGGCGATCCCGGGGTTCTGCCATGAGAACAATGCGCTTGGTAAGGGCGAATGACATCGGCGGAGAGTCCCTAAGCGGCGATAAGGCCAACTTAGGGCAGGATGCGAGGCGGTGTTTGGATGCGGATTGTCCGCGAACAGGTCCTTCTGGAGATAACCTTCCGCTCAGCAAGCAAGGCTAGCCGTTCGAATCTGCTGTAACTAGCAACTTCCGTCGCTGACGCTTCCCCGCCGTGTCACAGACAATCATGATTACCGCTCAACGCCTAACATGAATATGACGGCATTTTCCGTTGAAACACAGGAAACAGAGCCACCTAAAGATCTTCCAGAGCCGGTCGGACGCTCCATCACGACTTGCCAGACAGAATCCTCACCCCCCACATCCTCGTCCGTAGCAACCAGTTCAATGACTGAGTCAGCCATAGAGAGAACAAGCCGCCCCTCGGAATCGAGCTCAACACCAGAGACTTCAACGCCAATCTTTCCATAGACCTCGGAGAGGAATACCGTCCTACCCACAAAGAAATCAACATTCCCGACATTGCTGGGAGATGTGAGGCCATCACGGAGAGTGGCCGCACATGAGAAGCTCAGATCCACGTACAACGATTCATCAGGGCACGCTGATGCATTAATTAGCCTCAAAGCAACCTGAAGGCTACTTACGTTGAATGAATCAAGGTATGAACCAAGCAGCATCCCCTCCAAGCTCGAGCGCGCAGCCGCAACATCAACTTCCATCCTCTCGATTCGCGTCATCACGGTTTCTCTCGATAGTAGATATGACTTCCCGTGCGCTGCTCGCCCTTGGGAATATTGCCAAAGTTCTTACCATTCTCAGGACTTACGGGCTGACGCGGGTTACCTTCTCGCGTCACCGGTACTCTGGGTGGATGCTTTGGCCCTCCGTCCATGACTCTAACGTCCATCTTCATGGACGGCACGTTGTGAAGCGTTCCCGATTCCGTGCCAGCGTCGTTCGATATCCGCGTTCCCATGTACCCAGCATCCTCCAACGCCACCCTGGTGTCGGCAGGCCTATCCCCAACCTTCACCCCGGCAACGGTGCGAC